>NZ_JBFUKZ010000033.1:0-49375 GCF_056400585.1 Mucilaginibacter sp. P5_A6
TGTCCCTGTCAAATATTTGCAAACCCGCCGCAAAAGTGCCTATCCATAACCGGTTTGATGAATCTTCCAGGATACTCCATACCCGGTCATCAGCAATGCTCGTGGGCACCTCGTCATTATGTTTGTAGTGAATAAATTTTCTTCCGTCAAAATGGTCCAGCCCGCCAAAATAGGTACCTATCCATAGTTGCTGGTCATGGTCGATACATAAGCTGACAATAATATCACTGCTGAGGCTGTTCGGGTTTCCCGGATCGTGTTTATACTGGGTAAACCTGCCTGTTTTGCGGTCAAAATAAATTAAGCCGCCCCCGTTGGTCCCGATCCATATATTACCTTTTTTATCCCTGGCAAATTTATTAACATCTTCAAAGCTGAGACTCCGGGGATCTGAGGCAAAGTGCCTATATAACGGGAACCTGATAATATTTTTATGATAATAGCTTACCCCCTCCCTGAGCGTACTACCCCACATAATGCCGGTGTTGTCTTTATAAAGCCATAAAGTGTTCTGTCCCAATGATTTTGCATCATCTTCCCTATTTAGTAAATAAGTAATTTTGAGGCTTTTCTTGTCCAATACGTTTATTCCGCCATGATCTGTAGATATCCAGATAAGGCCGTCATCGGCTTGAATAATATTAGTAATGATGTTCGAAGTAAGCGGTGTCTCCGCTGATTCTTTTGAAATTTGCCGGAACTGTCCCGTCCGGGGGCTGTAATAATAGGCACGGGAGTCTATATTCGGATTATACACCCAAAGATCGCCTTCACTGTCAATAGTTATCGAGTAGTCCCTGCCCTTATTATTAGCTGCTTTTTTAAAAATATCAGTATGGTAGGTAATTGCATTACGTTTTACATCAAATAACTCCACTACGCCGTCGTCATAAGCAAGCCATATATTGCCGGTTGCATCCAGCACCATATCTGTAACCAAGCTTGAATATAATGATGGGCTGGAACTATGGTGATGATAATAACGCGTGGCAGTTTTTTTCAGCTCGTTATACCTGTAAAGGCCCGAACCGGGACACAAAAACCAGAAATCGCCTTTGCCGTTGTGAAGTATCTTGGAAACGAACGGATACCCGGGAAGTTTGCAAGCATAGAGCATCGACGATACGTCATTGTTAAACTGCTCGGTTTCGGGGTCATAAAAGGAATATCCAGCCGGGGTTATTATCCATAATTTTTTGCCGGGCCCTTCAAAAATATTCATTATAAAATCGTTATTAATGGAGCTTTTGTTATTTTCGTCGTGCTTAAATACTTTAAAAGTATAACCGTCATAACGGTTAAGGCCCGAAGCCGTGCCGAACCACATAAAGCCTTTGGGATCTTTATATATGCAATTAACCCGGTTGTGAGATAGCCCGTTGCTTATATTGAGCCGCGAAAACTGGTATTGGCTGTTTTGCGCAAAATTGTTCGTGTAAGCAAAAAACAATGCTGAAACGACAATATAAAGTTTTAAACGCATTAAAATTTAGTTGAGATCTTCGAAATCAGGAACCTGGCCCTTTAGCAAGCCGGTACACTAATATAGCATAAAAGTAAGATAAATTCATAATTAACGAGATAAAAGTGGCAATTCCTTTAGATCTGCGGAAAATAAATAACCTTCCTCTGAAACAAACGAGTTGCCGATGCTATGGTACGGGCTATGCCCGAACTCCCCCTGAAATAAGGCTTGTTACAGGTTGTCGTTTAAAAAAAGTGGTGAAACACTCTTAGTTATAGTTTATTAAGTAGTTAACACAGATTCTCTACACCATTTTATAAATTCTACTTCAGATATGACAACTGTTTATACAAAACACCTACAAAACCCACGATTTTTCTTAAAAAAAACATTTACCTCCCTATTTTCTAACTTTTATCTCCCATCATTAAATTATCTCTTCTGTAGTTTTACTACTCAATTAATAAACCTGGTACCAATTCAACTATTGCTAACTAAAACATGCCTGTTGTTTCAACGGCTGTATTATGTTGACTTTAATTGCATTGTTTTCATTAATTGTCCTTCTGCATCGAAAACAAGATTTAACCAATTAAATAAATAAACCGGTTCAGGCCCGTTTTATCCTATCGAAAAATGAAACTAATGTTAAACTCCGCCTTATGCGGATCGGCAATTGCCTTATCATTATTTTTTTTAATACCCCGTTGGCTAAAGGCAGTTATCAACATAACTGCCTGCACCAATACCTATATAAACCTTAAAGGCAATAATAAATATATCCTCATTTTACCTGGTTGCCTGACACCTTCACACGCAATTAACCAATTTATTAATAGCGGCAGATTTAAATATCGCCAACCTAACCATTTTTTTTATGAAGAAAACTTTAAGTTATTTTTTATGCATTCTTGCAATCCCAGCATTGACAAGGTGCACGAAGCCACAAATCGCTTCTCCGGATGTTAAACCGTTTGTTAAAACGAGCACCAAAACGCTGACCGCCACMAGCTATCCGAGTTACAACATTTCGCCGCTTGCGCCCGATCAAACAGGAATGACCAGTACAGCACCTCAACTTGCGGCAAACATGAAGTTAGGTATTAATATTGGTAACACGCTGGAGGCTCCCGGAAACGAAAACGCATGGGGAAATCCCAATATTACCCAGGCGCTGATTGACAACTATAAACAAAGGGGTTTTAACGCAATACGGCTACCTTGCAACTGGAATTGGTCACATGTACCAGATTCAACAACCGCAAAAATAGACCCGGCCTGGCTTGCTCGTGTGCAGCAGGTTGTGCAATACTGCGTTAACGATGGCATGTATGTGATATTAAATATACATTACGACGGTGGCTGGTTGGAGAGAAATGATACCGTCACTGCGCAGGCCGCCGTCAACGCCAAACAAAAAGCACTTTGGGAACAAATTGCAACACAACTGCGTGGTTTTGACCAACACCTGCTATTTGCCAGCGCGAACGAACCTGGCGGAAATACTGCCGCCGCAATGAGTGTTCTACTTTCTTATCATCAAACGTTTATCAACGCGGTGAGGTCAACGGGCGGGCGCAACAGTTACAGAACCCTAGTTGTCCAGGGGCCCAACGGAGCTGATATTGTTCAAACGCCCAATCTGATGACCACGATGCCAACAGATCCGGCATCCAACCGTTTAATGGTGGAAGTCCATCAATATAGTCCATACAACTTCTGTATCATGGACAAAGACGAAACATGGGGCAACAGGTTTTTTTATTGGGGTTCGGGATATCATTCCACCTTCGATGTTGCGCACAATCCTTACTGGGGTGAGGAATCGACCCAGACCGGATATTTCCAAGCTTTGCAGTCAAAGTTTGTTAGCAAAGGCATCCCGATAATAATGGGTGAATTTGGAGCTGTGACCCGGAGCCTTTCCGGAGACTCTTTAAACTTCAATCTTGCTTCCAGGGCGTATTGGTTTAATTTCAATATGCACACGGCATTGGCCAATGGTGTGATTCCATTTCTTTGGGACACCGGTTCGCTCATAAACAGATCGACCTACGCGGTACAAGATCAACAGGATTTAACGGCCCTTGTACAAGGGGCACAAACTAGCGCGTCCCAAACATTTCAGGTTGGTGGTGTGTACCAGGTTATCAATAGGTATAGTTTTAAGCCTTTAGAGATTCACGGTTGGGGAACTGCTAATGGGTCGCTGGCAGATCAATGGGATTATTTAACCGGGGCAAATCAGCAATTTAAAGTGCAATCTGCTGCAAATGGCAGCTACCTGTTAACGCCTATGCATGTTAGCGGGAAATGTTTGGAGGTATTGAATTGGTCTGTCGCTAATGGCGGTGCCGTGGATATGTGGGCTTACTCAGGTACTGGCAGTGTTAATCAAAACTGGTTAATTCAGCCCACCTACGATGGATTCTATAAAATCATCAACGTAAATAGCGGAAAAGCTCTCGAAGTTACGTTAGGGAATAATGGGGATCCATTCAGCAATGGTAATGCGGTTGACCAAAATGATTACTATGGCGGCAAAAATCAGCAATGGGGATTTGTGAAAATTTAAGTTAAATACAAAGAAATCAATTAATTTATTTCACAAAATTGCCAAAAATCTCTAACGCCTATTTTTTAATGAGGTGTTAGAGATTTTTGGTGGCTTGAATGATTTGCGCTGATCAGATAACCAAATTTCGTACAAAAATCCTGCTTGATGTGTTTTTTTTTTGCGAATTCGTGTATATTTTGGTTGACTCAAGGCAATCGAGTAGGAAGTAAGGGATTATTTCCCTTACTGTCCTCTCACACCACCGTACGTGCCGTTCGGCATACGGCGGTTCATTAAACATTAACAGTTTTCAGCGGGGTTATGATGTCTTTTAGACTTACAAAGCCCGCATGCTTTAAAAAGGCATTATTTAACGCTCTTGTAAGGATTGGGCTATGCACCGTCCGCCAGTACCCTTTTCGGGTATTGCCCCATTGATAGGCTTGGCTCCGTTTTATGCCCAATTCTTTCAGTTGGCCGATGCGTGCCTTGGGTTGTTTCCAGTAACACAATCGTATCCGGCTCCTCACCCATTCGTCCAGTCGTTCGAATACTGATTTTGCTTCGCTTTGCTTAAAGTAATTCCCCCAGCCATGGTTTAGCCGCCTGATTTGCATCATGCGCTCATCCATTGCATAAGGTTTACTACGGCATGTTATCTGCCGGATTTTCTCTTTGTAAGCTGCGATGCTTTTTCGATGTACCGATATGCCTTTTTCTCCTTTCTTGTGGTAGAAAGTGAAGCCTAACAGCTTACTAAACCATGGGCGCGTCACTGAACTCTTCTCTATGTTAACCTTTAGCTTCAGTTCCTTTTCTATATAGGTACTTATGCTTTCCATTACACGTTCGCCTGCACGTTTGCTTTTGACATAGATACTCACATCATCTGCATAACGTACAAACCGATGGCCTCGTTTCTCCAATTCCTTATCCAGCTTATCAAGTATAATGTTGGATAGCAACGGGCTTAACGGGCCACCCTGGGGAACGCCCTGTTTACACGGGGTTAGACTTCCTTGTTCCTGAATATCTGCGCGGAGGATTTTGTGGATGAGTTTAAGTACTCGCTTATCCTGTATCTTCCGGCTCAATTCGTTCATCAGGTAATCGTGGTTAACACGGTCGAAGAACTGGGCCAGATCAAGGTCGACTACATGGCTGTAGCCTGCATTAATGTACGCCTTTGCCTTTTGCAAAGCTTGGTGTGCATTCTTTTCCGCCCGGAACCCATAGCTGTTTTCAGAGAAGTCAGCATCATACATTTTAGTTAGCTCCTGCGATATAGCCTGCTGTATCAGCCTGTCCATGTACGTAGGGATGCCTAACTTGCGTTCGCCCCCATTGGATTTTGGGATGGAAACACGTTTTACAGCCTGCGGCTGATACGTTCCGGTTTCAAGTTTAGTCCTGACTGTTTCCCATTCGGCTTTAAGCTGACCCGGAAAGCCGCCTGCTCCTATGCCGTCTACTCCGGCTGCTCCCTTGTTTCCCGTGACCTGTCGGTAGGCCGCCTGCATGTTTGGGTTGCTGGTGATTTCCTCCAATAGCATTTCGTCTGCACTTTTTTTTTCTGTTTCCTCGTTTCTTTCCTTCTTTCAAGTCATCGTTCGGCGCTTCCTGTTACCTTTCTGCTTCCAGCATATCCGTACACAGGGAAGCTCTCCATCCGGAGTTTTCTGCTTTCTTTACGATGATCCCATTGCCAGAGCTACTCCTTGGACGTTTAATGTTCAGCCCTTCTCCGTTAGCTAACGGATACTATGGCCTCTGCTGACTTCTGATAAACAAACTCTGCATCTCTGCATGCTCTTGCTCCTTCGGGACGCGCTTCTCCCTCCGTCCACTATTTACCAGATCTCCCCGGGTAAGAACGCAAGCTTTCTCTCCATACACCTGTCAGATTTACAGCGGCATGCCTTGGATAGTTTTCGGCTTTGTTTTGTTGTGCAAACTCACCCGCATGCAACTGCCTGATCTGCTTCCTGTTCGTCAGGCCAGAGATTTACCGCCGGCTTCCTTCAGATTCGCAGTCACCCACGACACCCTTGCCTTTGGTTAACGCTTCCAACTATCAAGGCGCGTTCGGGACTCTCACCCTACAGCTTGCGCCCGTGCCGGGCGCACACAAAAAACCCTGTAAATGAGACATTTACAGGGTTTTGATACTTCGTGGTATCGCATTTTGTCGGGATGGCAGGATTCGAACCTGCGGCCTCCACATCCCAAATGTGGCGCGATACCGGGCTACGCTACATCCCGTTCCCGATTGGGTTTGCAAAAGTAGGATTTTAAATCAACTTGCAAAACTTTTTTTCAAAGAAGTTTAAACTTAAATCCTAATGCATTCATTTGCACAGGTTTGGGTTTAAATATTTTTTTCACCAATGTATTTTGAGCAGCATTTATAGCTAAACCAAATGTTTGAAACATAAAATAATGTACACTGTTGTTCCTGCACATCCCTATAAATCATATATGAACCTTTACGAGCAGCATCCTTATTGGCTCATGAAGAATGGCCTGGTTACCTCCTACCCTTCTTTACAAAACAATGTGCAGGTTGATGTAGCCATTATGGGTGCCGGTATCAGCGCTGCCTTAACTGCCTGGCATTTGCGCAATTCGGGGTTAAGCGTGGCTGTATTTGATAAAAACCACGCGGCTATGGGGAGCACTGCGGCCAGCACCGCTTTTTTGCAATATGAAATTGATACCCCGTTAACGCAGCTAAAAAACATGGTTGGTGAAGCGGATGCGGTAAAAAGCTATGAACTTTGCCGTAAGGCAATTTATGATATCGGCGATCTGTGCAAATCGTTTAAACCGGCTTTTGATTTTCATTTTCGGCCAAGTTTGCAATACGCAAGTTTTAAAACCCATTTAGCTGATTTAAAAGCAGAGTATGCGTTACGCAAAAAGCGCGATTTTAAAGTAGAATGGCTGGAGAAGGCAGAAATTATTAAAAAATTTGGTTTTGATGCGCCGGGAGCCATATTTTCTAAAGATGCCGGCGAAGTTGATGCTTACCTGTTAACTCATGCCTTATTCAACAGTTTCCAGGAAGCCGGGCACAGGGTTTATAATAACACTCCTATAAATGATATTGAATACACCCGGGCAGGTGTTACCTTGCATACCATTAATGACCTGAAAATAAAAGCTAAAAAACTGGTGATAGCCTGCGGCTATGAAAGCTTGCATTATATCCCCAAAAAAATAGCCGATATTAATTCAACCTATGCTATGGTTTCGGAACCAGTTTCGGATGAGTTTTTCTGGCACCAGAACAGCCTTGTGTGGGAAACTGCAACGCCTTATATGTATTTCAGGGTGGTGAGCGAAAACCGCATCCTGGTGGGCGGCCGTGATGACCCTTTCCATAGTCCGCATATTGCACCATCAATCATTAACAGGAAAGCGGAAATGCTGCGGAACGCTTTCCTGAAAAAAATGCCCCACATTCCCTTAGTGCCCGATTTTAAATGGGCGGGCGCTTTTGCATCAACCAGCGATGGCTTGCCTTACATTGGTTCGATACCCGAACGGCCAAATACTTATTTTGCATTAGGTTTTGGAGGTAATGGTATAACATTTAGCGTAATAGCAGCAGCAATCATTCATGATTTGATTTTGGGCAAAAAGAATGAAAATGCGGCTATCTTCAGGTTTAACAGGTAAAGTTTAATAATTAATTCAGTTTATTAGATCTGTTCATTAAAGCGGCTGATACCCCAACGCAAATTAAAATACCAATCGCAAGCCCGCCAAATAAACGGCCCGAAAATGCAAAGAGCTCATTTCCCATGTCGAAATAATTGATGTAAACAAGTCCGGCCAAACAGGCAAAAATACCACCTGTCAGTAAAATTTTAAAGCTTTGGAATAATGCATCAAAAAAGCCGATCTCGCCTTTTTTTTCATCTTCCCTGTAGCTTTTCACACCAAAATAAACTCCAAAAAGCGGTATCAGTACCGATAAGTATTCAATGGGGGTTACATGGTTACCGGTACTCCTATATCCAAACGACCGCATCACAAATAGCCAGGTTCCGCTCAGGATCCCAAGGATCAACCCTGTTACAAATGCATTTTTCATAACAATGATGGGCATATGTTAATACCCAGTATAAAAATGCGAAATTGAAATCATATGTTAGCACATATAATGATTTTTTTATACGATTTGCATCCAGTTAATCATAACCAGCATGCCGGGGTCATTTAAATTAACAACGTGCAATTGGGCCTGGTAAATTCCGATAGCTGTCCGCGTTCAGGTTACCAATGCACATGCATTTCAAAGCCCCGGCCTAAAGCAAATTATCGGCAACAGGGAGTGTATTGACACATTCACGCCTGCAATATTATTTTTCTTACTAAGCTAAATACTTTCAGAAAACTAAAAACACGTAGTATTACGCACATTGATTTGTGGTTTTTTGCGTACTTTAGCCCTTAGATGATACCTGTTGTTTCAAAACTACCACAAACCGGCACAACTATATTCACTGTTATGTCTGCCCTGGCCCATGAGGCTGGTGCCATAAACCTGTCGCAAGGATTTCCTGATTATAATTGTTCGGCTGAGTTGATTGAACTGGTTAACCAGGCCATGAAAAATGGGCACAATCAATATGCGCCAATGGCCGGTATATTGAGCCTGCGCGAAAAGATAGCCGAAAAAACCGAAAAACTTTACGGCGCGGTTTATAATCCGGATACGGAGATAACCATAACTGCAGGTGGCACACAGGCTATTTTTACAGCCATAAGCGCCGTGATTCATCCAAATGACGAGGTTATTATATTTGAACCCGCTTTTGACTGCTACGCGCCTGCTATTAAACTGATGGGCGGCGTGGTAAAATCGCTGGCGCTTGAGCCACCCAATTACCGCATTGCATGGGATATGGTGAAAAGGCTCATCAACCAAAAAACAAAAATGATCATCCTTAATTCGCCGCAAAATCCAACGGCAACCATTTTACACAAGGAGGATATTGATGAACTTAGCGCATTGGTTAAAAACCAGGATATTTTAATATTAAGCGATGAAGTATATGAGCACCTGATATATGATGGGCAAACCCACCACAGCATGGCCCGCTACCCTGAATTGCAGCAGCGCAGTTTCATAGTAGCCTCATTTGGTAAGCCGTTTCATGCTACCGGGTGGAAAGTGGGTTACTGCATGGCGCCTGCTTTCCTGATGCAGGAGTTTAGAAAAATTCATCAGTTTTTGGTATTTGCCGTGAACACACCTATACAATATGCCATTGCTGAGTATTTAAAAAATGAGGAAACTTATTTAGGCTTGCCCGAGTTTTTCCAACAAAAAAGAGACTACTTCCGTAATGGACTGCAACAAACCAGGTTTGAGCTGTTGCCCTGCTACGGATCGTACTTTCAATCAGTACGTTACAGAAATATCACCGACGAGAAAGATGCGGATTTTGTATTGCGTTTAACTAAGGAGTTTGGGGTGGCATCCATACCTGTTTCTGCCTTTTACAGCAAGGGTATCGATCATCACGTTTTAAGGTTTTGTTTCGCCAAAAGACAAGAAACTTTAGATAAAGCCGTTGATAGGTTAATGAAAGTTTAAATTTAGGATAACTGGACTATAGTTTATAGTTTTACCTTATAACTTTCAATAATTCAATATCATGGACATTAGATAGTCCATACATTTACAACATCCTTGGACCATTGACCATGGTCTATCGACTTAAAAACGCTTATGGATAATCTTAAAATAACTGTTTTTCAAGGCTACCTTTTCTGGGAAAATACTGATAAAAATTTACAGAACATTTCCTTGCGATTATCTGGCGGTATTCGCGAAAAAACGGATCTCATTATCCTTCCTGAAATGTTCAGCACTGGTTTTACCATGGATGCCGAACGGCTTGCCGAACCTATGGGAGGTAAAACCACCAAATGRATGCACCAGGTTGCGCAGCAGTATGATTGTGTAGTTACAGGAACAATCATTATAAAAGAAAACGGCAAATACTACAACCGCCTAATATGGATGCGACCAGGCGGTACTTACGAGCATTATGACAAACGCCACCTGTTTGGTTTAGCTAAAGAAAACGACACCTATACTGCGGGTACAAAAAAGCTTTTTGTTGACCTGAATGGCTGGAAAATTTGCCCTGTTATTTGCTATGATCTGCGTTTCCCGGTATGGCTGCGCAATATTGCCGAAAACCCCTATGACCTGCTCATTGTAGTTGCCAACTGGCCCGAACGCCGCGCTATGCACTGGCGCACCCTGTTACCTGCCCGCGCTGTTGAGAACCAAGCCTACGTAATTGGCGTGAACCGTGTTGGTCATGATGGTAATGAAGTTTACCATTCAGGCGATTCTACCTGTATCGATCCTAATGGCAATGTAGTTTATTACAAACGCGACGAAGATGATGTTTATACCTTCTCGATAATTGCCGATGAGGTGAAAAAAGCACGAAGAGCCCTGCCCTTCCTAAAGGATGCGGATGAGTTTAAGATTAGTCATTAGTCATTAGTCATTAGTCATTAGTCATTAGTCATTAGTCATTAGTCATTAGTCATTAGTCATTAGTCATTAGGGGAAATTGCCTTCGATCTATTTGGTTTTAAAATTGTAAAATTTACTTATCAATTTATCGAAATAATCGCACATCTGTAATGGCAAAGCATTCTTGAACAGCGGTAAAAAACAAATCCATGGTAAAAAATTGCACATCCCCGGTTGGATATTTTTCTCATTTTTCGTAAATTTGTATGAGGCGATTATAACTCCCCAGCTTAATTATTCCTTACAGAAGCCGCAAGCAAACAATCGAATCAAACTACTACATATCAAATAGTTACAGAGATAAAAGACATAAAAACCGGGTAACAACAGGTGATAGGCAGGTATACGCAAAGTGTTTCAAAGGTATACCAAAGGTGTAAGAACGGTATCACTTCGGTATCGGGAAAAGCGCATCAAAAAATCCGGATTATTCCGCATTTGAATATTGAATCTTCCTCTTTTTCCAACCCTATTTATTCGGTCTCCCCCTAAAATATCCGAAATCTGCACATCTATAATTTGCACATCTATAATTTACACTTCCGCACATCTCCCCCCTCTTCATAGAAAATTCATAACCGATATGAATTTTTGTAGCGTTGAATTGAAAGATGATTATGTGTAAAATGAAAACCCTGCTATTTTTATTAGTTATATTTTTTTTCTGTAATACAAGCCGGGCCAGCGCCCAAACTGATACGCTGAAAATTAACTTCCAGGATGCCGAAAAACAGTTTTTAGAAAACAACCTGAGCTTACTGGCTCAAAAGTATAATATTGAGGCATCAAAAGCACTGATACAGCAAGCTAAACTTTGGGATAACCCTGTATTGAGCACCGATCAGAATATATGGGATGGTGGCAGCCGCAAATTTTTTAACCATAACAATGGCGGCGGCCAGGTATTTGTTCAGCTTAGCCAGGTATTTGCCACTGCCGGTAAACGCGGCAAACAAGTACAGGTGGCACAAGACGATGCCAAAGTTCAGGAAGCTGCCTTTGCCGACCTGATGCGTAACCTGCGTTATAACCTGCAATTGGATTTTAGTCAGCTGGCTACCTTAAATGCACAGGAAAAGGTTTACCAGAATGAAATCAACTCCGCAACAAACCTGGTCGGCGCTATCCAAAAATCATTTGATGCAGGTAATACTTCTATGAAGGACCTCATCAGGCTTAAAGCTTTGCTTTTTGGCTTACAAAACGACATGGTGGAAAACAACAGACAGATAAACGATTTGCAAACCGAGCTAAAAACTTTGCTGCAAACTAAAGAAACAGCCTTTGTTTATCCCCTCATAAATGATAAACCGGCAGAAACTGTAGCGCTTGATATTCCAACACTGATAGAACAAGCCAAAACCAACCGGCCCGATTATTTATCAAATCAATATCAGCTAAGTTCGGCCACGCATAACCTGGCCTATCAAAAAGCCCTGGCTGTTCCGGATGTTACTATTGGTGCGGCATATGATCAAAATAGCAGCTATGCCCGAAACTATTATGGCCTGCAAATTGGCTTTCCTCTACCCTTTTTTAACCGTAACCAGGGTAATATTAAATCGGCTAAATACAATATCCAAAGTCAGGAGAGTACCTTAAAGCAAAACGAACTTCAACTTAAAAACGATGTGGTTGCGGCTGTAAACCAGTATAAATTAAACGAGCAGTTGTTTTCAACCCAGCAACTGGAGTTTAATGAACAATATGACAAACTGTTTGGCAGCATGCTCAAAGGTTTTCAGCAAAGGCAAATTAGCTTGGTTGAATTTGTTGATTTTTTTGACACCTATAAGGATACCAAGCTTAAAATACTACAACAACAATATAACCTGCAAAAAGCAATTGCTGATCTGAATTTTGCCACCGGGACAACTATAATTAAATCTTAAAACACTTTATGCTACATATGATGAAAAGAGAAACGCTGATACCTGCTCTTTCGGCTTTACTGTTTTTGGCTGCTTGTAAAGGAAAAACACAGCCTGTTGCCGAAAACAAACCAGTATCTGTAAGCGATTCGATGGCTAAAATAATTACCATCGATACCGCCAAAAGAACTACGATAAAAAACGAGCTCACCTTATCGGGCGAGGTATCAAATGATGAAAACACCGTTGTTAAAGTTTTCCCTTTTTCAAGCGGACAAATATTGGACGTGAAGGTTTCCCTGGGTGATAAGGTAAGCAAAGGTCAAACGCTGGCCATTATGCGAAGTGCCGATGTGGCGGGTAATTATACGGACCTTACTACTACAAAATCAGACCTATCCATTGCAAAACGCCAGCTTGAACAAGCCGAATACCTATATAAAAACGGAATATCGAGCGAACGCGATTATACCGAAGCCAAAGAAAATTACAACAAAGCCGAGGCTGCCAACAGGAAAATACAACAGCAGATAGCCATCAACGGAGGCGGTAATACAAATCCGGGTGGTACTTTAGTGATAAAGGCTCCCGAAAGTGGCTACATCGTCGAAAAAAATGTAACCACAGGCAGCTTTATCCGCCAGGATAATAATGGCAGCATGTTCACCATATCAAACATGAAAGATGTTTGGATCTGGGCTAATGTGTTTGAATCTGACATCAGCAAAGTTAAAACCGGCTACACAGCCAAAGTAACAACCATAGCTTACCCCGGTAAAGTTTTCGAAGGTAAAATTGATGCTGTAAGCTCGGTACTTGATCCTGATAATAAGGTGATGAAGATAAAAGTGGTATTGCCTAATACGGATATGCTTTTGAAACCAGAAATGTTTACCAACGTGGTTATTACCAATAACGATGCGGCCACATCAGTATCAGTACCTGCAAAAGCGGTAATATTTGACAGCAGCAAAAATTTTGTAGTGGTTTATAACAGCAAAACCGATTTAAAGGTACGTGAGGTAAGCGTAATTAAAACGGTAGATGATATAACATACATCGCATCAGGCATTAACGCCGGCGATAAAGTAATCTCCAAAAATGGTTTGCTTTTATATGATGCTTTAACAGGGGATTAATCTATATAGTATCAAGTAGTTAGTATCAAGTATCAAGACCCGGAGCCTGTCGGTTAAGGCCAAGGTCGAATAAAAAACTTGCTACCTGATACTAACTACCCGATACTAATCTTGCTACTTGATACTAACTACTTGATACTATTACTCCAATGAATAAATTCATTAAAAATATAATCTACTTTTCGCTAAGGCACCGTTATTTTGTTTTTTTTATGACACTGGTGCTGGTTGTGCTTGGTATATGGAGTTACATGAACACGCCTATCGAGACGTTCCCGGATGTAACCAATACACAGATCATCATTATTGCTCAATGGCCCGGCCGCAGTGCCGAAGAGGTGGAGAAAATGATTACCATCCCGATGGAAACCGTTTTAAACTCGGTTCAGAAAAAGGCTAACCTGCGTACAACTTCGGCATTTGGTTTATCATACGTACGCATTATTTTTGACGATGATGTGGACGATGCCTTTGCCCGCCAGCAGGTACTAAGCCGTTTAGGCAATGCCGACCTGCCAGACGGTGTTAAGCCCGAAGTTGAGCCACCTTACGGCCCAACCGGCGAAATTTACCGTTATACCCTTAAAAGCCATACCAAATCAATCCACGAACTTACCGCTATACAGGATTGGGTGTTGGACCGGCAGTTCAAGTCCGTTCCGGGTGTTGCCGATGTGAACAGTTTTGGCGGCGAGGAAAAAACCTACGAGGTAAGCGTTAACCCATCCCTTTTACAAAAATATGGGCTAACCTCCCTGGATGTTTATACAGCAATAAACCGTAGTAACATTAACGTAGGTGGCGATGTGATCGAAAAGAATGACCAGGCTTATGTAGTACGCGGTATCGGGGTTATCAACAACATCGAAGAGATCCAAAACATCATCATAAAAAATGTTAACAACGTACCTATACTGGCAAAAGATATTGCCGATATTAAGGAAGGTGGTTTGCCCCGTTTAGGCCAGGTAAGCCGCGACAGGCAGCAGGATGTACTGGAGGGTATTATTGTGATGCGCAAAGGCGAGAATCCGGCCGAGGTTCTGGATCGCATCCGTGACAAGGTGAAAGATTTGAACGACAATGTCCTGCCAAAGGATGTCAGGATAGATACCTTTTACGACCGTACCAACCTGATGGATTTTTGTACCGAAACGGTGATCCATAACCTTTGCGAAGGTATTATCCTGGTAACAGTCATTGTATTCCTGTTCATGGCCGATTGGCGCACTACTTTAACAGTTGCCATAATCATTCCACTGTCATTGCTTTTTGCTTTTGTGTGTATGCGTATAAAAGGGATGAGCGCCAACTTATTATCGATGGGGGCGGTTGATTTCGGTATCATCATAGACGGTGCTGTGGTAATGGTTGAAGGCATCTTTGTGGCCCTTGATCATAAGGCCAAAGAAGTAGGTATGCAAAAGTTTAACGGCCTTGCCAAACTGGGCCTGTTTAAAAATGTAGGTGCCGAAATGGGTAAGGCGATCTTCTTTTCAAAGCTAATTATTATTACCTGTTTAATCCCCATCTTCGCATTCCAGAAGGTTGAAGGAAAAATGTTCTCGCCATTGGCTTATACCTTAGGCTTTGCCTTGCTGGGGGCGCTAATATTTACACTTACACTGGTACCTGCCCTATCAAGCATCCTTTTACAAAAAAACGTAAAAGAAAAGCACAATCCGGTTGTCATCTTCTTTGAGAACGGCATTCGCCGCATGTTTAATTTCACCTATAAAAATCAAAAACTAAGTCTTATAGTCGCGGTAGCCTTTATGGCAGTAACCTTCTTCTCGGCAAGGTTTTTAGGATCGGAGTTTTTACCCGACCTAAATGAGGGTGCCCTATGGGTTGAGGCCGAACTGCCGATGAGTGTTTCCTTAAATGAAGCGGAAAGCATCAATCAAAAAATGATGCAGATACTGGAAAAATTCCCCGAAGTAAAACAAACCCTGGCCCAGGTTGGCCGCACCAATGACGGTACCGACCCTAAAGGATTTTTTAACGTGCAGATCCAGGTGGATCTTAAAAACAAAAAAGAATGGCGCAAAGGCATATCCGAAGATGAGCTAATAGACATGATGGATAAACAGTTAACCAAAATACCTGGTGCTGTATTCAACTACTCCCAACCTATCCGCGATAACGTTGACGAGGCTGTAGCTGGGGTTAATGCATCATTGGCTGTAAAAATATTCGGCCCAGATTTTGAAACCCTTGATCACAAGGCAGATAGCGTACTGGGTATTTTAAAAACAGTTCAAGGCGTTGAGGACCTTGGTATTTTGCGCAATTTAGGCCAACCTGAATTCAGGATCGAACTGAATCAGCGTAAAATGGCACTATATGGTGTATCAACAGCCGATGCAAACTCAGTAATTGAAATGGCCATAGGCGGTAAAGCTGCAACTGAATTATATGAGGGCGAACGCCGGTTTGATATCAGGATAAGGTATCAGCAACAATTCCGGGATACGCAGGATAAGATTGAAAACCTGATGATTCCTACCCTTAACGGATCAAAAATAGCGATAAAAGAGATTGCTACCATCAAAACAACAACCGGCCCTGCATTTGTATACAGGGATAATAACACCCGTTACATAGCCGTGAAATTTTCAATAAGAGGTCGCGATTTGGGCAGTACCATCGCCGAGGCACAGCAAAAAGTTAACTCAAAAGTAAAGCTGGATCATGGCTATTCATATGCATGGGCGGGTGAGTTTGAAAATCAACAACGAGCATCAAAAACATTAGCCCACGTGGTACCAATTTGTTTACTTGTTATATTCCTTATTCTGTTCATCACCTTTGGTAATGCCAAGGATGCTACACTGGTGATCATGAACGTACCATTTGCATTGATAGGCGGTATACTGGCATTGCACATAACGGGGACTAACTTTAGTATTTCGGCAGGTATTGGTTTTATAGCCTTGTTTGGGGTATGTATTCAAAACGGCGTAATCCTGGTATCTGTTTTCAAAAAGAACCTGGAAGAACACATTCCGCTTGACAAAGCCATATTAGATGGTGTAATAAGCAGGGTTAGGCCTGTGGTGATGACAGCCCTGATGGCAGCCATAGGTTTAATGCCTGCAGCTGTATCAACAGGTATCGGATCCGAAACGCAGAAGCCATTAGCTATTGTGGTTATTGGCGGCTTAGTTACATCAACCATTTTAACTTTATTGATATTGCCTATCATATATGCTATAGTTCACCGGCTAATCCATCGCCGGGAAAACCGAAAGCTATTGAAAAAAATAGGCGTTGTTCGTAACGCATAATACCCCTGATTTAAAATCGCTCAGCATACTGGGCGATTTTCTTATTTATATACCATTTAAGTTTTAATTTGCGTAATTATATCCTAAGGTTAATTAATATGCCAAGTATGCGTATCATCTTTCGCAGTTTTATAGCTGCAGTCCTGTTATTTTCCGCGTTAAGTTCATCGGCACAAAAAAGAAAAGATAAAGATTTTGCTCAACTGGTTGATCCCTTTATCGGCACCGGCGGACATGGGCACACCTATCCCGGCGCGGTTATGCCTTTTGGAATGGTACAGCTTAGTCCTGATACACGGCTTAAAGGCTGGGATGGCTGCTCGGGCTATCATTATACCGATACGGTGGTTTACGGCTTTTCGCACACACATTTAAGCGGAACCGGCATCCCCGATTATTGTGATGTATTATTTATGCCCACTACCGGCGATCCACAGTTTAAAAATACCGAATACCGCTCCGTTTTTAAAAAGAAGAACGAAGTAGCCACCCCTGGCTATTATAAAACCCAGCTTGATAAATACAACATAGGCGTAGAACTTACCGCAACTACACGCGTTGGTGTTCACCGTTACAATTATCCAAATACCGAAAAAGCGAATATCATTATAGATCTGCAACACCGTGATGAAGTACTTGATTCCTGGATAGAAGTGGTGAACAATCATGAGATTCGCGGTTACCGTAAATCGAAGTCGTGGGCAAATGACCAGCAGGTATACTTTTATGCAAAATTCTCCAAATCATTTAAAACATACGGCATAGCCAGCAATGATGAAGTGCAGGATGGCAAAAACAAGGCTGAAGGCAAAAACATCAAAATGTACCTTCAATTTGATAACCCCGGAGAAGTGATCTCTAAAGTAGGGATCTCGGCAGTAAGTACCGAAGGTGCTTTAAAGAACCTGGATGCCGAAGTACCCAATTTCGACTTTAAAAAAGTTCAAAAGGCAGCCAAAGCAACCTGGAACGCCGAATTGAATAAAATCCAGGTTGAAGGCGGCGGACCATCGTCTTCGCAACAATTTGAACTTAATAACCAGGGCAACATTAATAACCCCTATGGCAATATGCCCGCCGACAAAAAAGTAAAGGCAGTTGATTATGCAAAGATCAGGCAAACTATTTTTTACACTGCTTTATACCACTGCATGCTGGCACCCAACATTTATAATGATGTTGATGGCCAATACCGCGGTTTAGATCAAAAGGTACATACAGCAGAGGGATTTAATTATTACACCGTATTTTCTTTGTGGGATACCTACCGGGCAGAAAACCCTTTGCTTACCCTGATCGACAGGAAACGCACACTCGATTTTGTTAAATCCTTTTTAACGATGTATGACCAGGGCGGGCTACTCCCCATATGGCCATTAGCCAGTACCGAAACCTATTGTATGATAGGCAATCACTCCATTCCTGTTATTGTAGATGCTTACGCGAAGGGCATCCGCGATTTTGACGCGCCCAGGGCCTTTATCGCCATGAAATCAGCTGTGAACCGTAACCAGTTTGGTTTGGACGTGTATAGTAAGAATGGTGCCGTATTATCTGATCTGGAAGAGGCATCTGTATCCAAAACATTAGAGTACGCCTACGACGATTGGTGCATAGCCCAAATGGCTAAATTGCTGAACAAACCACAGGACTATACCGAATACATCCAGCGGGCTCAATACTGGAAAAACGTTTACAATAACCAGAACGGCTTTATGCAGGCCCGCAGCAATGGTGGCTGGCTTACTCCTTTCGACCCTGCCGAGATCAATGGTAATTATACCGAAGGCAACTCATGGCAATACTCCTTCTTTGTGCCGCAGGATGTGGAGAGCCTGATGGCAAGAATGGGCGGTAAGGACGCTTTTGAAGCCAAACTCGACGAATTGTTTACTACCGAATCAAAACTAAAGGGTAGTGATATTCCCGATGTAAGCGGGTTGATAGGCCAGTATGCCCACGGTAACGAGCCAAGTCACCACATGGCATACCTGTACAATTTTACCAATTCGCCCGATAAAACCCAGTTTTATATCGACCGCATACTTCGCGAACAATACAGTAATAAACCTGATGGTTTGGCAGGCAACGAAGATTGTGGACAAATGTCGGCCTGGTATGTAATGAGTTCATTGGGGATTTATAACATTGCACCGGGGCAACAGCAATTCCAGGTGGGTGTACCACAGTTTGATAAGACTGTTATTAATTTAGAGAACGGGAAGCAGTTCACCATCCTCAATCCCGGTGCAAGCATAGACAAAGGCAATATTTACCTGCAGGGAATGAGCCTTGCCAAAAAGGCCTACAATAAACTATACTTAAACTTTGCTGATATTGCCGACGGCGGAGAGTTTGAGGTATTTGCAGGCAAACTGGCCAATAAAATATTCATTCAGGATATTGAAAGGCCAACTTCACAGATAACCGATAGCCTCATCGTTGCTAACCCTTATATCATAGCACCATCCAAATCATTCAAAACGCCCATGAGCATACAAATAAAAAGCGCTGATGCTGATGCAAAAATTTACTATACCTTGGATGGGTCAATACCTACAGCGAATTCTACGTTGTACAGCCAACCTGTTACTATTTCGGCCAATGTAACGGTTAAGGCAATAGCCATCAGCAATGGTAAAAGCAGTTTTGTTGACCAGGCAATCTTTACAAAACTATAAAGTGACATCAAGCTAACTCTCACCAATAAATACCTGCCCGTGCAGGTGTGTCTTGTCCTGAAATAGGTTTACACTATTATCCTGAAATTCAAAATAAAAGCAATAGAAATATAAAGATTTATGAAGAAATAACAAGTAATAATTCGATAAATCTACCAAACATTTGAGCATGAATGTGGTTAGCTTAATAATCACTTAAATTAACCTCATCATATGGACGACCTGTCAACAAAAGATGACGGCAAATTAGCCGGCATCATTAGCTACTTTACTATTGTAGGGTGGCTTATCGCATACTTTGCACTTTACCAGAATAATAAAACCGCCCTTGCAAGTTACCAGATGAGGCAAACCCTGCTTTTCCACCTGGTTTCGATTGTTGTTTCTTATGCTGCCGGCGCCATTTTATTTTCACCGGGTGCCTCCTTTGGTTTAACAATACTTTGGCTGATAAGAGTCGCCCTTTTTGTAATTTGGGTAATTGGCCTGATTGGGGCAATCGGTGGGCAAAGAAAACCGATGCCGTTGATTGGAGAACCGGCACAGTCGGTTTTTTCGGGTATATAAATACCATTTACAGATTTACGAAGTTTTAAACGGCCAAGCCCTTAACGAACTTCGTAAATCTTTTCTTACTCATTCTCCAGCAACTTTTTCGATTCATTCAGCTTTTTCCTTTCCTCCTTAGCCAGCACCGGATATTTCAAATGCAGCCCCTTTAAAGTGTCAAGGATAATGGATGAAATAGCTATCCGGGTAAACCACTTTTTATCTGCAGGCACCACATACCATGGGCAACTTTTAGTGGCTGTTTCTTTGATAGCTGTTTCGTAAGCTTCCATATAATCGCTCCACTTTTCTCTTTCCTCAATATCTGCCGCTGCAAACTTCCAATTCTTTTTCGGATCATCTATCCGTTCTAAAAAACGTACCTTTTGCTCATGCTTGGAAACATTCAGAAAAAACTTAATGATCACAGTTCCATTATCAACCAAATGGCTTTCAAATGCACGAATGCTTTCGTAGCGTTTTTCCCAAAACTTTGGATGAATGTCTTTAACATCGGTTATTCCGGGCAAATGCTCATTCAGTAAAAGTTCGGGGTTTACTTTGGTTACCAGCACATTTTCATAATGCGACCTGTTGTGGATTCCTATCCGGCCTCGCTCAGGTAATGAACGATAATGTCGCCATAAAAAATCATGTTGATAATCTTCCTCGCTGGGTCGTTTAAAACTGTAAACCTGGCAAGCCCTGGGGTTTAGGCCTGATAAGGTGTGAGCTATGGCGCTATCCTTACCGGCAGCGTCCATCGCCTGGAAAATAATAAGCAATGCATATCTATTAGCTGCGTAAAGCTCTGTTTGAACGTCGAATGTTTCTGCTATCAGGTTCTTTAAAGTAGTTTTGGCATTCTCTTTATTAAAACCGTTCGAGTAACCGGCGTCAAAGTCTTTAAGTGAAAAAGTCTTGCCGTTATCAACCTTAAACTTATTTACGATATTACTCATGATAAAAAATTTGCGTTACGCATTGTTAACATAAAATTTAGGTGTTAAAATTGCGTTTATTATAATGCTGTTTATTTTAACCGATACCTGCATTTTATTCAATACTAATATTATTTACATTTACCAAAATGGGGCCACAATCAATTTACAATAAAGAATGCTTTTGCGCCTTTACCAGGTAAGAAGGCGGATGATGAGTATATCTTTAATTTTTAAGAAAACAGCATATATTAATATTTGTTTTGGGGCTATGATTTAGCGCCATAATTTTACATCTTTACCCAATGTTCAGACGAATACGAAACCGATTTCTGAGGTTCATAGCCATATTTATATACTTCATTATTATCTTCTTTTGCTCTATCGAGCTCAACTTCCTATGGCTTTCGGGGTACTCTCCTGACATGCAGGACATTAAAAACCCTGTAATGTCCGTGGGATCTGAAGTTTACACTGCCGATGGTAAATTAATAGGGCAATACTACAAAGAGAACCGCTCTCCTGTTGATTTGAAACACATCTCCCCCAACCTTGTAAATGCACTCATCTCTACAGAAGATGTAAGGTTTTACAGTCACCATGGTGTCGATTTTTATTCCTTTATTACCAGTTTGCTCTCCACCGCCAAGGGCGATCGCCGCGGGGCCAGTACTATTACGCAGCAATTGGCAAAAAACCTGTTCGAAACCCGTAAACGTAAATCGCAAGGTTATATCAAACACGTACCATTTATCCGCACAATTGTATATAAATGTAAAGAATGGCTTACCGCTTTTAAAATTGAGCACGTTTACACCAAGCAACAAATCCTTACTTTGTATCTTAATACAGTCCCGTTCGGCAATAACTCTTACGGCATTAAAACGGCTTCGTTAAAATACTTTAACAAACAGCCCGACCAGGTTAACCCTGCCGAAGCAGCTTTGCTAATTGGGATGCTGAAGGCTACATCAAATTACAATCCCATCCGCAACCCCGAACGTGCTACCGAACGCCGTAATACCGTTTTAAGCCAGATGGAGAAATATGGCTACATCACCAAAGATCAATACAATACAAGTATCCAATCGCCTATCAAACTTGATCTGAGCTATGTGGAGCAGGATTCGCATGGTGATTCATATATCCGCCGCGCGGTTGAAAAATGGCTGGATAAATGGTGTAAAGAAAATGGTTACGACCTTTATGAGGATGGCTTAAAAATTTATACTACCATTGATTCGCGCCTGCAGCAATATGCCGAAGAAGCCGTTGCCGAAAAAATGAAGATGCTGCAAAAACGTTTCAATAATCTTTGGGGCAATAAAAACCCCTGGCGTGATTCCAAAGGTGTCGAGATCAAGGATTTTATTCTGAAAAACGAGCAAAGACTGCCTATTTATAACCTGCTGAATAAAAAGTACGGCGGCGATACGGTGAAGATTAACGAGTATTTTAAAACAAAAAAAAGGATGACCGTTTTTACCTGGAAGGGCGAACAGGACACCACCTTTTCAACTATCGACTCTATTAAATACTATGCCAAAATATTAAATACGGGCATGATGACTCTGGAGCCATCAACAGGTAAAATAAAGGTATGGATAGGCGGTATTGACCATCGCTTTTTCAATTATGATCACGTTAACCAATCGCGCAGGCAGGCTGGCTCAACATTTAAGCCATTTGCCTACTTAACCGCCCTTGATAACGGCTTTACTCCCTGCGATAAATTTACCGATCAGCCGGTAACCATCAAATACAAGGATAACGGGAAAGACGAAGTATGGCAGCCAAACAATGCCGATTTTCATTTCTCGTACCAGGAAATGTCATTACGCTGGGCCATGGGCAAATCTGTAAACTCCATTACCGCGCAGCTTACCGAAAAGGTTGGCTGGGATAAAATTGTGCAGTATGCCCACAAATGCGGCATCGAAAGTCCGTTAAAATCGGTTCCGTCGGTATCATTGGGTTCAAATGACGTTTCGGTTTATGAAATGGTAAGGGCCTACAGTACATTCCTTAACAAGGGTGAAAAGATCGATCCGTTGCTGGTTACCAAAATCACAGATCAGGATGGAAATGTGCTGGATGAATTTGAATTAAAAACAGAAAAAGTGTTGAGCGAAGAAACAGCCTGGCTAATGCTTTACATGTTCCGCGGTGGTATGGAAGAGCCGGGCGGCACTTCACAGGCCCTATGGGAATACCCTGGTTTGTGGAAAAAAGACAATAACCAGATAGGCGGCAAAACCGGTACATCATCTGATTACGTTGACGGCTGGTATATGGGTATCACTAAAGACCTGGTTACAGGTATTTGGGTTGGCGCTGATGACCGCAGTGTACACTTTACCACATCAGAAACAGGTGAAGGCTCCCATACCGCACTCCCTATTTTTGGGCGCTTTATGGAAAAGGTTTATGCCGACCCTAAATCGGGCTATACTTACGGCCCGTTCCCAAAACCATGGAGCAAAATCACCAAAAGCTATCAGTGCCCATCGCCGCATATTGTTGCCGATACCACAGAAACAGATAGCACAAGCAACCCTATTGATACCACTAACGTAATACCTCCACCAACTACTACTACACCAGAAAACCCTGAAACGACTCCTGTTAATCAAAAATAATGGGTCCCGGGGAAATGGTAGCGTATGTATAAGTTTTTTAATATTAATTGCATACTACAATAGCCTGCAATTAATATTTAAATTAGCCGTAATCTATTTAGTTAAATTATGAATAAAACCTACTCATTTTTAAATACAGCTAAAAAGTTCACCTTAATATTTATATGCCTGTTTAGTTTGCTGCTTATCAGTAACAGTGCAAAGGCGCAATATTTCGGTCAAAATAAAGTAAGGTATAAAAACCTCAAATTTAAAGTTTATAAAACCCCGCATTTCGAAATCTACTATTATATCAAAAATGATAGCATGATCAAACGTTTTGCCCAGGAAAGCGAATTGTGGTACACCCTGCATCAGCAGGTTTTTAAGGATACGTTTAAAACTGCCAACCCTATAATTTTATATGCAAATCATCCCGATTTTCAGCAAACCACAGCTATTGATGGCGAAATTGGCGTAGGTACCGGTGGTATTACAGAAGGACTAAAAAACCGCGTGGTGATGCCAATGATGGAAACCAACCAAATGACCCGTCATGTTATCGGGCACGAATTGGTTCACGCGTTTCAATACCATGCCTTGTTGGGAAGAGAAAATGAAACCTTTGAAAACATCAACAATATCCCCCTATGGATGATTGAGGGTATGGCGGAATACCTGTCGTTAGGTAAAAAAGATTCATACACGGCCATGTGGATGCGTGATGCCTACCTGAACCATGATATCCCTTCGGTACGCGACCTAACGGAAAGCAACAAGTATTTTCCTTATCGTTATGGCGAGGCATTCTGGTCGTTTTTAGGGTCCACCTATGGCGATACCGTTATTGTACCTTTCTTTAAAAACACAGCACGATACGGCTTGGCTTATGGTATCAGGCGCACTTTTGGATATGACGATAAAACGCTTTCCCGTCTCTGGAAAAACTCGATAGAAACAACATATAAGCCCTTTTTAAAAGATACCACACAAAAACCCGTAGGAATTAAACTGGTAGACAAAGAAAATGGCGGCGACCTGGTGGTTGCTCCCGCCGTAAGCCCCGATGGTAAATATGTGGCTTTTTTATCAGCCAAAAGCTTATTTAGCATTGATCTTTACCTTGCCGACGCCAAAACAGGTAAGATTTTACGAAAGCTCACGAGCAAGGTATCAAACACACATATAGACGAATTTAACTTTATCGAATCGGCAGGCGCCTGGTCTCCGGATGGTAAGCGGTTTGCATTTAGCGTATTTAGCAAAGGCCGTAACCGGATGGAGGTAATTGATGTAAGCAGCGGGCGTACGCTTGATGATGTATCAATGGAAAAGGCTGAACAGTTTAGCAACCTTTCCTGGTCGCCAAATGGTAAGGATATGGTGTTTACAGGCTTGTCTGAAGGGCAGAGCGACCTGTACTCCTATAATTTCGATACCAAAAAAATCACCCAGCTCACCAATGATAAATACACCGATTACCAGCCTGCTTATTCCAGGGACGGTAAAAAAGTCATTTTCGCGAGTGACAGATCAACTTACGATCAATCATTAGAGCAGGCTATCACTTTTAACCTGGCCGAACTTGACCTTGCCAGCGGAAAAGTAACTGATCTTAAAATATTTAACGGAGCTAATAATTTAAACCCCCAGTATTCTGCCGATGGCACCCAGATCTATTTCCTGTCAAACAGGGATGGTTTCCGTAACATGTATCGTTACACGATCAGCAGTGGCCAGGTTGAACAAATGACTAACCTGTTCACCGGCATCTGCGGCATCACAGAATTCTCGCCTGCGTTAAGTATATCCGCTAATGATGATGTGGTTTACTCCTATTACCGTGCCCAAAAATATGCGCTGTATAACGCTAAAGCTTCCGAATTTAAACCGGTTATTTTACAGGCACAGGCGGTTGATTTTAGCGCAGCCATGCTGCCGCCGCCACAAGCTGTAGGTGTCGACCTGATCAATTCAAACCTAAACAATTTCCTGGCTTATAAGAAAATCCCTGCCGACTCGGTAAGGGAGATCCCCTATCGCCCTAAGTTTAAGCTTGATTATTTGGCAGGAAGCGGCGTTGGGGTTGGTGTAAGTAGTTTTTATGGCACAAGCCTGTCCAGCGGCATCCAGGGCGTATTCAGCGATATATTGGGTCGTAACCAGATTTTTGCCGCAGCATCCGTAAACGGCCAGATCTATGATTCAGGAGCGGCTGTAACGTATGTAAATCAAACAGGACGCTGGAACCTGGGCACAGGGATTTCTCACATCCCTTACTTGTTCGGTTTGCAAACCCAAACTTTCCCTACGCAAAATGTAGGTGGTAAAAACGTTACGGTACTATCACAAAATACCGATATCATCCGCAATTTTGAGGATGCGGCCAAGGTTTTCACCTCCTATCCTATTAACAAAACAACCCGTTTTGAAGTAAGTGCCGGCGCTTCATATAACTCCTATCGCGTTGATCGCTATAGCGATACTTATAAAATAGATACAATTACGGATGCACAAAGCAACAAGTCACTACAGTATACCTATATCAACTCTGATAAAAAGAAGGTACCAAACAGTGAAGAGAGCGCCTTGTTAAATTATAATTTAAAGTCATATTCGCTTTTCCAGTTATCAACCGCATTGGTAGGCGATAATTCCTTTTTTGGAGTGACAGCGCCTTTAAATGGTTTCAGGTACAGGCTCGAGGCGGGGTATAATTTTGGCACCTACCGTTTCTTTTCACCAACTATCGATCTAAGGAAATATGTACGGGTAGAACCGGTAACATTTGCAGCCCGCTTTTTTG
The DNA here is from genome assembly GCF_056400585.1 of Mucilaginibacter sp. P5_A6. Lineage (NCBI taxonomy): Bacteria > Pseudomonadati > Bacteroidota > Sphingobacteriia > Sphingobacteriales > Sphingobacteriaceae > Mucilaginibacter > Mucilaginibacter sp. P5_A6. The sequence goes on from NZ_JBFUKZ010000033.1 coordinate 26,486, forward strand.
GATATGGCCGCTTTGGCGATTCAAACGGTATATACCCGCTATTTATAGGTTATCCGTTTTACATACGGGGGTACGAGGGGCAAACATTTTACAGTAACAATAAAAAGGCTACCAACGGATTTAATATCGATCAGTTATCGGGAAGCAGGATGGCTGTATTTAATTTCGAGACACGATTGCCATTTACCGGACCAGAAAAGCTGGCCCAGATTAAGTCAAAATTCCTGTTTACCGATCTGAACTTGTTTTTTGATGCAGGTTTAGCCTGGAATGCAGGCGATCATATTTATTTCCGGAAAAACCCACCTATATTAGGTCAAACCCCGGTGCTTGATGAAAACGGTAACCAAACAGTTGACGGCAGCGGCAACCCGGTATTTAATACAACTTATGGCCGCGTACCTGCTTTAAGCGCGGGTATATCGTTAAGGATAAACGTATTTGGAGCATTTGTATTGGAGCCATACCTGGCTGTTCCGTTTAACCGTACCGATGTAGCCAAACCTGTATTTGGGTTAGGCTTTACGCCGGGATGGTAAACAATTTGCAGAAATCCATTGGTAAACCCTGATTTTATAAATTGTCTTTAACCTTGATATTGAGTATTTTTGCATAACAGCTTAATTGTGGAATAGCTTAAAAAAGCAAAAAAATGTATTTTGACGACTTTAAAAAGTTTCCGGGAGCAACACTGAATCCAAAGTTATTATGGGAATATAACATGGCGGATTTTGATTACCAGGATATGCGCAACGTAGTAATACAAAGAGTGATTGAGCGGGGATGGCCAAATGACTGGTATTTCATATTAAACCTATATGGGGTTGATGGTGTCAAATCAGCAATTAAAAGCCTGGCTTATCTCAATGATAAAGACATGAACTTTGTAAGCCATCAGTTCGGCATTCCCTTAACTTCAATGAAATGCTACGAAAAGAAACAGTTAGTGACACAACACTGGAACTCTTAAAGACTTTAATGCAGGATGATCTCCTGAAAGATTTTTTTCTTGTTGGCGGTACAGCACTTGCTTTACAGATCGGTCATCGTATCAGTATTGATCTTGATTTATTTACTACTGATTCCTTTGACGATAACGCCGTACTTTCGGAGCTTGAAAACAAGTATAATTTTCAGTTGGACTATCAATCAGGAAATACACTAAAAGGGGAAATTAAAGGTGTAAAAGTTGACCTGATTGCACATAAATATCCTTTGGTAAAACCATTGGTATTTATTAGTGAGATACGCATGGCTGCTCCTGCTGATATAGCCGCCATGAAACTCAATGCGATTGTTGGCAACGGAACAAGACTGAAAGATTTTATAGACATTGCTTATCTTGCTTCAACACTTACGCTATCAGATATGATAAATGCTTATGAAGAAAAGTATGCGTCCAGGAACCCGGCTATGGTGATTAAGGCGTTAGACTACCACATTGATATCAATTTTAAAGAAAATATAGAAATGCTTAAAAGTGATTATAACTGGAAAAATATCAAAAAGCGCTTAAGCCAAATGACACTGAATCCGGGGAAATTATTTAATGAACAACCCTGATGATAATAGAAATTAAGAGGGCTATTAAAAATATAATGCATCCACTACATTTTATTCAAATAAATGTAGCCTCAACCTCTTATTTAAAACCTAAATCAATAAAAACAGTTAACTGTTATGAACCTATAATCAATTTGGTATGAAAAAATTAATATTGCTTATTGTTACGCTGTTATTTGGATCAATGCTGTTTGCGCAAGGCCCTATAGCTTCCATAAATCCAAGGGCTATAGGTCCGCTTAAAATTATTGCCGGTGATGACATGCTGCCGGCCAATGATATTGTTAAAAATATCGCCTTGTCCAAAGATCTGTCCACGTTTTACGATTTGATGAGTAAAGCCAGCCTGCAAAGTACGCTTCAAAGCCGGGGGCCTATTACCATATTTGTACCCGTTAATAGTGCTTTTCTGAATTTACCTGATGGCAAGGTCGACTCGCTGATGCAGCCTGCACACGTTTGGGAGCTTACCAGTATCATTAGCTATCATGCTATTCCCGGGCGATTAAAAGCAAAAGATATTGCAAAGGAGATAACCAAAAATAAGGGAACAGCTACATTCACCACCCTTGCCGGCGGTAAACTGACCGCTAAAATTGATGCTAACCGTAATATTGTTTTAGTTGATGAGAATGGCGGTGAAAGTATCATTAACCGTTTTGATATTGAACAAAACAACGGCATGCTTCATGTAATAAATAAAGTATTATTACCCAAAGCCAGGGTTATATAATTGGACCCGCGGATGACAATCCACCCGAAATATTATTTCGTATTTTAAGTATAATAGATTGTAAGGATAAGCTAAGTTTTACGACTAATCCATATAATTCAAACAACAAAACTTAAAATGAATAAGGGAATGAGAAAATTAATTTTTGCAATAGCTATAGTAAGTATTATAACAGCTTTTGGCTGCCAAAACAGCAATGGGCAGGCAAAACGTAAACTGAGCAAACCAGCGGCGGAGTGGAAAAAAACGCTTACGCCAAACCAATATTATATTATGGTTGAGAGTGGCACCGAGCCACCTTATAAAAACGATTACTGGAACAACCACGAAAAGGGCGTTTATGTAAGCGCTGCCACAGGCGAAGTATTATTCAGCTCTGAGGATAAATTTGATAGCGGTACAGGGTGGCCAAGCTTCGTAAAAGCCGTGGACCCCAAAAAAGTTGCCGTAGTTACCGATAACAGTTACGGCATGAGCCGGGACGAGGTTATCGAAAAAAGTACAGGCTTGCACCTTGGTCACGTATTTGACGACGGCCCTGCCAACCGTGGCGGCAAAAGATATTGCATGAACTCGGGCGCTTTAAAATTTATTAAAAAGCAATAGTTCTCCTGTTAGCATTTACCGATGGGCGTAATTGTGGCCTTACACGAACCCCGCTCTCGAACTTTAAACCAATGGTCAGATCTACCCAGTCGGGGTTAACAGGTCTGATCATTTTTTCTTTTTGAGGCCTTGTAAAAGTACTTACTGTTTTAAAGCGCTCCATGGCCTGCTCCTCGGTATTTATTTCTTCAAAATACACTAAGCGATTAAGCTGCTGTGCGCTGTCAAAAAACAAAGTTGGCATATCGCTGTAAAACTGCAGTGTTTTTACCAGGTCAGAGCATAAGCCTACATGTAGATTTTTCCTGTTTCTGTCGGTGATGATATATACAAAACGTTTCATTTTTTGATAAAAATTTTGGTGAATGAATAAATATTACTAACTTTATGAGCATAAAATTACTAATAAATTTAGCAAATGCAAATTTTATGTCAATAATTTCACAAAATATTAAGTTCCTTCGCAAAAAGAAGGGAATTACCCAACAGCAATTCGCTGACGAAATGGGTATAAAACGTTCATTAGTAGGTGCTTACGAAGAAGAACGTGCAGAGCCAAAATACGAGTTACTAAAAGCATTAGCAATATACTTTGACATTAGCATTGATGATTTTATTAACGAAACTATCAACGAAAAATGGGCTCCAAAGCCTAAAGGCAACCCTGCTAACCTGCGCGTACTGAGTATTTCTGTTGATAAAGAGGATAACGAAAATATTGAAATGGTACCGCTTAAAGCCAGCGCCGGCTATTTAAACGGTTATGCCGATCCGGAATATGTTGCCAAACTGCCCAAGTTTTATTTGCCCATGTTTAAACAGGGTACTTACCGGGCGTTTGAAATAAAAGGCGATTCGATGCTGCCTATTATATCCGGTGACATTATTATAGCCGAATACCTGGAGAATTGGGCAGATGTTAAACCAGGCGAAACCTACGTGGTAATATCAAAAGACGACGGTGTTGTATACAAGCGTATTGGTAACAAATTTAAAGACCATAAAAAATTAAAGCTGATATCAGATAACCCGGTTTACGAACCTTACGAAATAAACGGCGAGGACGTATTGGAGATATGGAAGGCAAAAGGCTATATATCAACCCAGTTACCGCAGCCAACACCCGAGCCTACCATGGAAAGCCTGACCAATATGATGGCCCAGATGCAGCGCTCGATATCAAACTTACAGCAAAGCAACAATTAAGTTACATCAGCTTTTTTAAACCTTTACGATATATCTTTATCATACAATTAAAACGTAAATTAAATTTAAAAGAGCTATGAAAAAATTTCTGTTGATGTGCTGTTTCCTGATGGGGATTGCAGCAGTAAGCCATGCACAAGGTGGCGGCATGAGAAAGAGCCCCGAAGACAGGGCTAAAGATCTGCAAACACAATTAAAGTTAACTGACGATCAAACCACAAAGGTAACGGCTGTTTATAAAGAGCAGGCAACTAAAATGGATAGTGTAAGAACTGCCGCCAATGGCGACAGGGAAGCCATGAGAAGCGCCATGATGCCAATGAGAAAAGCTACCAACGATAAAATTAAAGCCATTTTAACACCCGAACAGGCTACTGCCTTTGATAAAGTTCAAAAAGATATGATGGACAGGATGAGACAGGGCGGCGGCGGCGGAGGCGGCTCCCAAAATTAATCTGACAAAAGAAGCGGCGATGAGCCGCTTTTTTTATTTTTACACAAAAAACATACATTGACTTTAGCCAGCAAATACCTTCAAAACAAACTCGATGAACGGCGATCATCAGGTATATACCGAACACTAAAGCCCGAAAATAGCCTTATTGATTTTTGCTCGAATGATTATTTAGGTTTTGCCCGGTCGGTAGTTTTAAAAGAACGGATTGAAGCAGAAGTAAAAAAATACCCCTTAAGTTTAAACGGATCCACAGGCTCAAGGCTGCTCTCGGGTAACCTTCAATATGCCGAAAGTCTTGAACAGGAAATAGCAACATTTCATGGCTATAACGCGGGTTTACTATTCAACTCCGGCTACGATGCCAACCTCGGCCTGCTGTCGTCCCTGGCACAACGCGGCGATACCATTATTCTTGACGATTTGATACATGCCTCTGCCATTGACGGAGCGCGCTTAAGCTATGCCAACCGGTATAGTTTMAGGCATAACGACACCGGGAGCCTGGAGGCCAAATTAAAGCTATCTAAAGGCAACTGTTATGTGATTGTGGAGAGTATTTATTCTATGAACGGCGATTCATCACCCTTAAAGGAGATCCTTGATATTACAGAAAAATACAATGCCCAGTTAATTGTTGACGAAGCACATGCAGTTGGCTTATATAAAAAAGGTTTGGTGAATGCGCTGGGTTTGCAAAACAGGGTATTTGCCTCGGTAGTCACCTTTGGTAAAGCCTTGGGCTGCCACGGAGCCATTGTTTTAGGAAGTAACCTAATCAGGGAATACCTTGTTAATTTCGCCAGGCCATTTATTTATAGCACCGCCCCTTCCTTCCATAATTTAGCATCGATAAAAATGGCTTATCAGCTGTTAAATTCTGCAGATGAGGAGATCCTCAGCCTAAAAAAAAATATCACCGTATTTAAAAAGCACATTGAACAATCAGAAGCTGCCCCCCTGCTTCAAAGTGATAGTGCCATTCAATGTATTATTTTAAAAAACAATGATAATGCACGTAAAATGGCGGACACTTTACAATCGGCCGGTTTAGACGTAAGGCCTATCTTGAGCCCTACAGTAGCCGCCGGAACCGAGCGAATAAGGATATGCCTGCATAGCTTTAATACATTAAATGAATTAAATTTGCTTACCAATACTATAAACAATTTTATTAATGTCCGTTAAACAACCTATATTTATTACCGGCATTGGCACCGGGATAGGTAAAACCATTGTATCGGCAGTTATAACCGAGAAACTAATGGCAGACTACTGGAAGCCCATTCAATCGGGCGATCTGGACAACAGCGACACTTTAAAAGTTAAAAGCCTTATATCTAATAAAACTACCAGGTTTCATCCAGAAGCTTACCGTTTAACCCAGCCATTTTCGCCCCATAAATCGGCAGCGATAGATAAAATTACTATCGATATCCAAAACATCATTTTACCCGAAACCGATAACCAATTGGTAATAGAAGGAGCCGGCGGGTTAATGGTTCCGCTCAATAATAATTTTTTAATGATCGACCTTATCAGGCAGCTCAATGCCAGGGTGATTGTAGTATCGCAAAACTATCTTGGTAGTATCAACCATACCTTGCTGTCATTACATGCCCTTAAGGTGTATAACATCCCGGTTATGGGTATAGTATTTAACGGCGCGAAGGATATTTATTCAAAAAGTTATATCCTTAATTACTCCGGCCTTACCGAGCTTGGGCAGATACCGGTGTATGATCCCATCAATAAAAAATCGATCATTAAAGCAACGGCGCTTATCAATTTTTAACCCTGATTTATACTTGGCAAAGCAAATAATTTAGCCCAACTTAGCATTTATATAACCCGGTAAACGATGAAAAATATAACTGTTATTGGCTCCGGAACAATGGGTAACGGCATTGCCCACGTTTTTGCGCAACATGGTTTCGAGGTATCATTGGTTGATATTAACGCTCCTGCATTAGATAAAGCGATACAAACCATAACCAATAACCTCGATCGTCAATTAAAAAAAGGCAGCATTAACGAACAGGACAAAGCGAATACTTTAAGCAGGATAAAAACTTATACCGACATAAGAGAAGGAGCAGCCACCGCCAACCTGGTTATTGAAGCTGCAACCGAAAACCGCGAAATAAAACTTAAGCTATTTAAGCAACTCAGCGATATTTGTGCCGATGAGGCGATCCTGGCCTCCAACACATCATCTATATCCATAACCGAAATTGCCGCCGTAACCAAAAATCCCGGCAATGTAATAGGTATGCATTTTATGAACCCTGTGCCGGTTATGAAACTGGTAGAGGTGATAAGGGGATATGCCACAACCGATGAGGTTACACAAATCATTATGCAATTGGCCAAAACACTGGATAAAGACTCGGTTGAGGTAAACGATTACCCTGGTTTTGTGGCCAACCGTATACTAATGCCTATGATTAACGAGGCTATTTATACCCTGTACGAGGGTGTAGCCGGTGTAGAAGAAATTGATACCGTAATGAAATTAGGCATGGCCCACCCGATGGGTCCGCTGCAATTGGCCGATTTTATTGGACTGGATGTTTGCCTGGCTATATTAAAAGTTTTGTACGATGGTTTCGGCAACCAAAAGTACGCCCCCTGCCCTTTGCTGGTAAACATGGTTATGGCCGGCCACCGGGGAATAAAAAGCGGCAGCGGCTTTTACAAGTACACAGCAGGCAGCAAAGAGTTGGTGGTAGCAAACAAGTTCACCAAATCTAAGCCCCCCGGCCCCCTGAAGGGGGAGTTTTAAAGGAGAATCAACTTACACAACAAAGCGCGAGTCGAAAAAATCGGACTTCATTATTAGCTAATGTTCCCCCTTCAGGGGGTTAGGGGGCTTTTACATACGTTCCGGCACATCAATACCAAGCAGCGCCATCGCTTTGCTGATCACTTTGGCTGATGATGCTGATAGCTGCAAACGGAACTGCTTCAATACTTCATCCTCGGCCTGCAATATTGATTTTTCGTGGTAGAATTTATTGTACGCTTTGGCCAGCTCATAAACATAATTGGCAATAACTGCCGGGCTATAACCATTTGCTGCTTCTTTTATTACAGTTGGAAATTGGCTTAGCAAAACAATCAGATCGCGTTCAACGCCAGACAATTCTGTTATTTCGATATTTTTATTGGGCTGATATTCGGCCCTGCTTAGTACCGACTTAATGCGTGCATGAGTGTACTGGATGAATGGCCCTGTATGCCCCTGGAAATCTACCGATTCATTAGGATCAAACAGCAACCTCTTTTTAGGGTCAACCTTCAACAGGAAATATTTAAGCGCCCCCATGCCAATAGTATGGTATAAAGCAAGCTTAACCTCTTCTGTAAAAGCGTCAACCTTACCCATGGCCTCGGTTTGCTCTTTTGCAGTAGTTTCCATTTCTGCCATCAGGTCATCGGCATCCACTACCGTTCCCTCACGCGATTTCATTTTACCCGATGGAAGATCAACCATTCCGTATGATAAATGGAACAAGCCGCCTGCACCGGCTTTGCCTAACTTATTCAGGATCAAAAACAATACTTTAAAATGATAATCCTGCTCGTTACCAACCACGTAGATGGATCTATCTATGTGAAAGTCGTTGTACTTTAATTGAGCAGTACCCAAATCTTGGGTAATATAAACCGATGTACCATCAGAACGTAGAACCAGTTTCTCGTCCAGCCCGTCAGCAGTAAGGTCGATCCAGACAGAACCATCCGGTTTTTTAAAGAAAACCTCTTTTTGCAGACCTTCCTCAATAATATCCTTACCTAATAAATAGGTATTTGATTCGTAATAGTATTTATCAAAATCAACACCAAGTTGTTTATACGTTTCAGTAAATCCTGCATAAACCCATTCGTTCATGGTTTTCCACAGGTTTATTACTTCGGCATCGCCTGCTTCCCACTTCTGGAGCATTTGCTGTGCTTCTTTTATAAACGGCGCGTTCTTCTTTGCTTCTTCCTCAGTTTGGCCTTCGGCTTTTAGCTCCTCTATCTGGGTTTTATAAGCTTTATCGAACAACACATAATACTTACCCACCAAATGATCACCTTTTAAACCAGATGACTCCGGCGTTTCGCCATTGCCGAACTTTTGCCAGGCCAGCATCGATTTACAGATGTGGATGCCCCTATCATTCACCAGGTTTACTTTAACAACATCGTAACCGGCTGCAGCTAATATTTGCGCCACAGAGAAACCTAAAAGGTTATTGCGGATATGACCCAAATGCAGTGGTTTATTGGTATTAGGCGATGAATACTCCACCATTACCTTTTGTCCGTTTGGTTTTGCTAACGCGAAATCATCCGGCAAAATCTTATTATAAAGCTGGTCTATCCAATACTCGTCGCTTATGGAAATATTAAGAAAACCTTTAATTACATTAAAAGCAGATACTTCCTTCAATTCATTTTTAAGATACTCTCCTATTTCGGCGCCGGTTTGCTCGGGTCCTTTACGCGAGAATTTGGTGAACGGAAAAGTAACTATGGTGATTTGCCCCTCAAATTCTTTACGGGTTTCTTGTAAGCCTATAGCTGCCGGCGCCACATCTGTTTGGTACAGATGTTTAATCGCTTTAACGGCCGCATCAATAATAAAATCCATGCGGCAAAATTAATTAAATTGAGGATACTGGCTGTAATAAATTTAAGTGGAGTATAAAGACCTTATAAAGCAGCAAGCTTTTTTTTCTTCCACTTAACAAAACCCAACAAATCTTCAAGTTCAATTAACCCGAAATCTTCAGGCTTGCCAGGCGGCATCCCTTCAATTTCTATATAATCAACATCTAACGCAAATACTTTTTCGCCCAAGACAGTATCAAGCACTTTATACACAGCGGCCTTCAACCACTTACTATTGTTAACCAACTGGTAGTTGGGCAGGCAAATCCTTAGCCCTATTGATTTTGGCTCCTTGTTATTATTAAGCGGCAAAAACCACATTTCAGATGGTTTGAGCTCCACATCTTCAAAAATGCTGGTATATTCTAAATCCCGAGGTGGCATAAATGCAGTAAATGACCAGCCTGGGATTTCAGGGGCGGCACTAATTAACTCTTCTACCTTGTCGAAGTAATCGGCTTTTCCCTCTGCTGTAATAACCAGTTCCTGGGCTTCGCCATGCTCCCCTCCTATATCAAAGTATAATTGGTCGCAATATAGATGTAAAACCTCCAACATCGCGTCAAGTAAAAGATCCTTTTCATCCTCATCAATATTGGGTGCATTTAAAGCTGCTAACTGCTTGCTATTGTCTTTAAACCAATTCCAAAAGCTCGATATTTCTTGTGACATATTTTTGTTTTAGGTCTGATAAACCCGACTATAATTAGTAAAGACTTAATCGTTACTTTTTCTTATTTCCATCTTCTTCTTTTCCTGAATTCAGCATATTGTTCATCGGTCATCACCGGTCCGTTTAAAAGTAGTTTTTGAAAATCAGTTAGCTCGCCTGGCATATGTTTTTCAGCGTTTGGGGTTGGTTTAATGAGAGGCTTTCTTAACTCCTCCCTCAAAATCGCACGCTGGTCTTCAGATAATTCCCGAACGGCAATTAATATTCCCGCAAACGTCAGCTCTGATTTTGTTTCCATATTCAATTATAATCAATATTTCTTTTTATATAAACCCAAGTATCAATTTTAACTACCCACTATCTTTTCTAAGTTAATTTCTGATAGATTTGTGTTTGATTATCCTCGTTTATGACACTTACAAATCAAGATTTTAAAATAGATGTAACATCCGAAATTGGCACCCTCCGTACCCTGCTTATCCATAGCCCCGATAGCGGTTTGGGGAAAGTTGTGCCTTCAAAAGCACAGGACTGGCTGTTTGAAGATATTGTACACCTGGATACCATGCGCCGCAACGAGTACGATTATTACGTAAAGCTATTACTCTATTTTTTAGATCCGGGTAAGATAAAGGGTAAACTACAACAGGTTGAAAACGATTACGACCGCCTGTTTTTTAAACCCGACAATGAAAACTTCCACGCATCAAGCAAAGTCATCGAAATACAGGCCCTGCTGGCCGATATTTTACAGCAGCCGGATATCCGCAAAAAACTGGTGGCATCGGTTTGCGCCATCGAGAGCTGCAACTACCGCCTGCAACAACAACTGATAGATACCGACCCTGTAGAGCTGGCCAAAATATTCATATCTGGATCATTAATTAACGAAGAGATGATCTTCGCTCCTATTCCAAACCTTATTTTTTCACGGGATTTGGGTATAGCGGTAAACAATTTCATGTTGCTGAACAAGCCGGCCAAAAAAGCCCGCTTCCGCGAAACCTTATTGATGCGGTACATATTTTTTAATCACCCGCTGTTTGCTGATTATCAGAATAATATTTTAGAGATCCCGGAAACGGCCCAGCATTTTTTACGCCCGGGAGAAGATAGCCAGGGCAAAACTACTTTAGAGGGCGGGGATGTGATGATGGTTAGTCCGCAGCATTTGTTAATAGGCTGCAGCGAGCGCACCTCCATCAGCGGGGCCAATGAAGCCATTAAGTTGTTGTTTGACAATGATGTGGTAAAAAAGGTAACTATTGTAAAAATTCCGCATAAGCGCGATTATATGCACATTGATACCGTGTTTACTCAGGTTAAGCGCAATACCTGGGTGTTGCTGCGTTCCCTGGCCGTTGCCGAGGCGCCTTTGGAAGAACAAGAGCCTATGTCATGGTTCGCCGATAAAAAATCAAAGGAAAAGCCAGAGATAGTACAGTTCAGGAAAGGTAAAAAACCAAAAACAATTGCCTGCCTTGAAGACCTGCTATCAGACATCAGCGAAAAAGACCTGCAAAGCAGCGGAAAAACACAGTTTATCTATTCGGGTAATAACACCTTCCCTTTTGATGCCCGCGAACAATGGACTGACTCCTGCAACCTGCTTGCATTAAAAGAAGGCGTAGTTTTAGGCTATGACCGTAACGACAAAACCGTTGAAGCCTTTAAACAAAGCGGCTTTGAGGTAATACGGGTGAACGACCTGCTCCAAAAATTTGAATCCGGAGAGCTTGATCCACAAACTTTAACCGATACATTAATTTTAATGCCATCGGCAGAACTTTCAAGGGCTCGCGGTGGTTTCCATTGTATGAGTATGCCATTGTTAAGGGATAAGGTTGTCTGAACCTGAATTAAACGAATTTATGAATGACCGGAATTTTAGCTGCATTTGAATTCTGGAAATTCCTTAATTCGTTTAACGGCAGAGACCTCTTGAACACCAATAAAGAACAAATACCTGTGAGAAATTCCGGTTCAGACAAAATAAATGACTAAAAAAAAATGAATCAATCTACCAGCAACATATTAATGATTCGCCCGGTAAACTTCGGGTTTAATGAAGAAACTGCCGAAAGCAATACATTTCAGAAACGTAACACCGATCAGCAGGCTGTACAGGATAAAGCTCTTGCCGAATTTGATCACTTTGTAAAAACACTGGAACATAACGGCGTAAGTGTTACCGTAGTGAACGATACGCCGCAGCCTTATACTCCCGATTCTATTTTCCCTAACAACTGGATATCATTCCATAATGATGGCACCGTTTTCCTGTACCCCATGCAGGCCGAAAACCGAAGACTGGAACGACGGGAAGATATTATAGCCACCCTTGAAGACAAATTTAAAGTTGCCCATGTAATAGATCTTAGTCGTTTTGAGGCAGATCACCGGTTTTTGGAGGGCACCGGCAGTATGGTGCTGGATAGGCAAAATAAAATCGCTTACGCCTGCCTGTCGCCACGTACAGACAAGGATGTATTGAACTATTTTTGTGCGCAAAGCGGCTATACAGCCATTAGCTTTGAAGCAGCAGATGAGCGTGGCAAAGCCATTTACCACACCAATGTTTTAATGTGCGTGGGCAGCAAATTCGCGGTTATTTGTGCCGATAGTATTCCAAACCCGCATGAACGTATTACGGTTTTAGAATCACTCAAATCATCTCAAAAAGAAGTAGTCTCTATCAGCTTTGAACAAATGAACCAGTTTGCGGGTAATATGCTGGAAGTGAAAAACAATAAAGGTGAAACGCTGATCGTAATGTCGAAAAACGCTTTTGATGCATTGGATGAGGATCAAAAATCTACACTGGAAAAATATGGCAGGTTGGTTTATGCTGATATCAACACTATTGAAACCAATGGAGGCGGCAGTGCCAGGTGTATGATGGCAGAGGTGCATTTGCCATTAAGTTCTTAATCGATGTTTATAGATTATAGCGAATTTCCATCTCACCTACCATGGTTTATGAATCCTGATCTATAGCGTACAAACAAATTACATTCAGACTATAAATTTTATCCCAACAAATAGCGGTTTATTCCGTTTAAAAATCACATTTTTGCCCCAAATTTTTTAAGGATGCAGAGTTACCAGGAATTTCTTGATTTAAGCGTAGGTTTCCCACAGGATGGTTTTGAGATCATCGAAGATGAGCTATACTTTCAGGACCTTAATTTGATGGAGATGATTGAAACGTACGGTACCCCCCTGCGCTTCACTTATCTGCCCATGATATCTAAAAAGATACAGCAGGCAAAGCTGCTATTTCAGCAGGCTATTATTAAAAATAATTACCGCGGCAGCTATAAATACTGTTATTGCACCAAAAGCTCGCATTTTAAACATATTGTTGAAGAGGCCCTTAAAAACGAGATCCACCTGGAAACATCATCAGCTTTTGATATGCCGATGATTGATGCTCTTGAAAAAAAGGGATCCGTGAACAAGGATGTAACGGTAATTTGCAATGGCTTTAAAACCTTCCAGTACAAAACCTATATTATTGATATGCTGCATGATGGCTTTAAAAACATCATCCCGGTATTGGATAATAAGGAAGAGTTTAACCTTTATGATGATGAAATTGAGATGGACACCCCTTGTAACCTGGGCATCCGTATAGCTGCTGAAGAGCAGCCCGACTCTCAATTTTACACTTCGCGTTTGGGTGTACGTATGGAGGATGTGATCGATTTTTATCATAATAAAATAGAGGACAACCCCAACTTCCAGGTGAAGCTGTTGCACTTCTTTATCAATTCCGGTATCTCTGATACGCCATACTACTGGAACGAGCTGGAAAAATATGTAACGCTTTATTGTAAATTCAAAAAAGTAAACCCGGCACTTGATACGCTTGATATTGGCGGCGGGATGCCGTTTAAAGATTCATTGGTTTTCGATTTTGATTATGAGTACATGATCAACGAAATTGTGAGCCGGATTAAAGAGATCTGTGCAGAGCACGATACCATGGAACCGGATATCATTACTGAGTTTGGTAAGTATACAGTTGCAGAAGCTTCGGGCATCCTGTATAAAGTATTGGGCCGTAAACAACAAAACGACCGTGAGCGCTGGCTGATGCTTGATGGATCATTCATCACCAACCTGCCCGATGTTTGGGCTTTGAACCAAAAATACATCCTGTTGCCGGTTAACAACTGGGACAGCGAATATGAGCGCGTGAACCTTGGCGGCATTACTTGCGATGGCCAGGATTATTACAACCAGGAAGCGCACATGAACAGCGTATTTATGCCTAAAACCCGTAAGGTACAATACCTGGGCTTTTTTAACACGGGCGCTTACCAGGAAGTATTAAGCGGCTACGGCGGCATACACCACTGCCTGCTGCCATCACCTAAGCATGTGATCATCCGCCGCAACCGCGATGAAACATTCAATTTCGAGGTTTTCGGCGAGGAACAGAACAGCAAGCAGGTGTTGAAGATTCTGGGTTATACAACTTAGGTTGTTGCGGTTGGCGGGTTGCCCGTTGCCGGTGAAAATTATAGAATTATAGCGATGGGTTTGTACTCATCGCTTTTTTATTGCTTTATTTCGTCTTAACCGGGAATAAACAGATTCATCGGATATTTTGGATTGAGTTTCAGATCAGAACATCAAAAAACCATCTGCACATCTGTAATCTGCATATTTGCACATTTAATAATCTCACTTGCCCGAAGCCACACCCCAGTAACAGCTGTTGCGGATTTGTTTCAACAATTCGGGGGTAATGCTTGATACTGCATGCTCCGGTTTGTTTTGGTTGTTGATTACGTACATAGTACCATCAGTATTAYTGTACACGTATGAAACAAGCATTTTGTCTTCACCTTCTTCTATTCTCTTTACATCAATCCGTATAGCATTAGTACTGTTACTGGTATCGGGCTTTAAAGTTGGATCTGACGCTTTTACCCAATTAACGGTATAATTTATATCCCGTGACGATAAACTGCCTGTATTATCTTTAAAGCTTTTACTTTCCTGTATTACCAGTAACAGGCATTTTACGCAGGGATCCGGAACAGTTGCTGTACCATAGTTTTTTTGCGGATTATTGAACACGCTATCTTTTTTCCCCGCTACCTGTACTGCAGTTTTTGAAATATCTTTTGACACAGGCTGAGGTTTAGTTTTAGGCTGACCACAGGCGGTTATAATTGAGCCCGCTATCAACATAAAAAACCAGGCATTTAACTTAGTTCGACTCATAATTGGTTTTACAATGGTAGATTAATTTATATACAACCTTTCGGCCATTTTGTGTTAATTAATCATAAATATAGCCGTAGTAATTTGTACAAAAACCTGTCTGTTTAAATTTAAACACGGTTTATTGCAATTTTCGGACAGTTTAAAGCCTGTTTTCTCTAAAAAATCCTTAAAATTGTCCGATTTAATTTCCCCCTGCCGTAAATAAATCCGACAGGAGATTGTTAACATAACAATTTGGCAAAAATCAGGTTATAAACTGGTGTATTTAATTTCAAAATACCTGTTACAAGGTATCATAATAAGATGACTAATAGCGAAAAAGTTTCGGGCACAACGGTTGATGTAGTTTTAATAGGCGCGGGCATTATGAGCGCCACACTGGGAGTAATGCTTAAAGAACTGCAACCAGATTTAACCATCGAAATTTTTGAACGCCTGGATGTCATCGCAGCAGAAAGTTCGGCCCCGATGAATAATGCAGGTACCGGGCACTCCGCCTTCTGCGAGCTGAATTATACGCCCGAACTTCCTGATGGCACCGTAGAAATTAAAAAAGCTATCAAAATTGCCGAGCAATTTGAGATCACCAAAGAATTCTGGACTTACCTCATCGATAAAAAATATATCGCATCGCCACAAAGCTTCATTCGTAAAGTACCGCACATGAGCTTTGTTTGGGGGCGCGATAATGTAAATTATCTTAAAAAACGCCAGCAAGCCCTTGTTAAACATCACTTTTTTAAGGGGATGGAATACTCTGAGGATAAAGCGCAGATAAAAAAATGGATTCCGTTGGTAATGGATGGGCGCGATGAGCACGAAGAGGTATCTGCTACTTTTATGGATATTGGTACCGACGTAAACTTTGGTAGCTTAACCAGCGGCTTAATAAATAACCTTAAACAAAAACCTGGCGTAAGTCTGCATCTAAACCACGATGTAAGCAACCTGAAACGCAATAAAGATAGTAGCTGGCTGGTTACGGTAAAAGATAAAACCAGCGGCCAAAAAAGAAAGCTGAACGCCAAATTTGTATTTGTTGGTGCGGGTGGCGGCGCTTTGCCCCTGTTACAAAAATCGGGCATCCAGGAGAGCAAGGGTTTTGGCGGTTTCCCGGTGAGCGGGCAATGGCTGGTTTGCAATAATCCTGATGTGATTAAACGTCATGAGGCCAAGGTTTATGGCAAGGCATCGGTAGGTTCGCCGCCAATGTCGGTACCGCACCTGGATACACGGATGATAGATGGCAAACGCGAATTGCTTTTCGGTCCGTATGCAGGTTTCTCTACCCGTTTTTTAAAGAAAGGTTCGTTACTTGATCTGTTCTGCACTATTAAACTAAACAATATACTCCCATTGCTTGCCGTAGGGCGCGATAACTGGCCTTTAACCAAATACCTAATCAGCCAGGTAATGCAATCGCCTACCGACAGGCTTAAAGCCCTGCAGGAATACCTGCCAACCGCCAAAGCCGAAGACTGGACGTTGGACATAGCCGGCCAGCGCGTACAGGTAATTAAAAAAGACGCCAAACATACCGGCGTACTGGAATTTGGTACCGAAGTAGTAACATCGGCAGATGGCAGCATTTCCGCATTGTTGGGCGCGTCACCGGGCGCGTCAACATCTGTACCTATTATGGTACACTTGATTGAGCGTTGCTTTAAAAGCCACGTTAAATCCGCCGAATGGCAGGAAAAGCTGAAGCTGATGATCCCATCGTACGGGCAATCATTATCAAACGATGAAGCTTTGAGCGTTGCCACGCGTAAGCGGACAAGTAAGGTTTTAGGCCTGGATTAAACCAATATTAATGACATTAAAAAGCGGGAGTTAGTTTAATTACTACCTCCCGCTTTTCAGTAACAGCGCTTAGGAAATCGCTTATTTCAATTTAACCCTGTTTTCGATTATAGAAATGGGTTGATAATTCTTAATTTATTTTCAATCAATAAATCGTGTTGCATATCTTCTGAGTATAGAATTGAACAATCGCTAATTAAAGCTGAAGCTACTATTACCCCATCAAACATTTGAAATTGATATTTTTCTACCAAATGAATAGCAGTATTAAAGACGGATAATTTAAATACAGCAAGATCACAAAATGGCAGCCATCCCATTAACGAATCAAGACATTCCTGCTTGGTCATCTTTAATCGCCTATGGCATACATTCAAATATTCACTTACTACTTGTGATGAGATAAGCGGCCCATCCGAAACTAATTCACTTGCAATTAACCTTTTATCAGACACCGGATTAATCTCGTGTAGGTAGATTAATATATTGGTATCAATAGCAATTTTACTCATAATTATTCGCCTCGTCTCTGTCAAATTTATAACCCGACAGATCTACACGGTACTTACTAAGGGCTTTATCAATTGCTTCTATTTTTTTTGACCTTTCAATATCCTGGAACTCTTTCGGAGGACTAATTTGATCTATTTCAAAGGCAATAACTTCGATTGTTTTTCCAACCAGGTCATCAGGCAACTCAAGAGTCAAACTATTCTTTGTAGATTTTAGTATTGTCCGTATCATAATATCAAATTTACTAAAAAATCAAATCATTATACTAAGAGGCTGTTTAAAATTAAATAAGCATGCCATCATTGCACAAAGCAATCCCAGACTATGCAGATCGGATTTGCAAAGCTACGCTCTAAAGCGGAAACTGCTTCGTGCCTACCTATAACAAGTCGTAGAATCCCAGACTTACGCAGTTTTAAAAACTTCGCAAGTCTTTCGCCGATTTGTCACTCCCCCTTCAGATTCCCCAGATTTTAGCCCTCAGCATGGATACGATAAAAGCCATTCTTATTTCAGAAAACAGCACCAGCACCCCAAAACGTACAAATATTAATGAAATAATTACTGAAATGACACAGCCGGCATATTACTATTCACGGCGGTTTCTTTAACCTTAAAATCGGCAGGGTGGCCCAGTACAACTGTTTTTATAATAAATGGCACCTTCACTCCTCCGTTTATACCTTCGTAATCGCCCCATTCAACAATTGAATTTACCGGGCCATCCACCACCTGCTTAACTTTCAACCCGGTTTTTTGATCATAAAAATTTCTGATCGTGGTGCCATCAGCTATATTTATGTCAATTTCATAAGCCATCTCATTATTTACAACCTTAAGGGTTGAATCAAGTACCATAGCATTGCCGTTATTTTGATAATCAAGTTCGGGGAATGGTTTACTTTTTTCTTTTACCAGTTTTTTGGCTACATCATCTAAAGGAACATCACGGTTTACCTGCTTCACGCTTATGTTATTATCATTCACCAAAATATGACTAAGCACCAGGTTACTGTATGATGGTACGGTGATTTGCTGAAAAAACATTCCCGGTGTGCGATATCTTGTAACCATTTGCACCTCAGAACCCTGTACACTTGCCGTTGATGATATTTGCAGGTCCTTTATATTTTTCAGTTTATCAGCACCGCCAATAGCATCAAGGTAGTTTTTTATAACACTGGCCGCCGTTACTCCTTTTGGTACAGGTAAACCGCTAAATGAATTATTTTCGGTATTTACATCGGGCAGCTTATGATCAGGATCAATGGTTGCAACAATTATCTTCGAAGTTGATTTATAAGGGAATGTCCATACTCCGCCCCGTTGCCATATTTCGGCAGGCAGCTTTACAATACCTGTTTTACCGTTTTCTTCTTTTATACTGATGGTAACCGGCAAGGCCATTTCTTCCAGGTTCTCAATGGTGATAAAAGCTCCTTTAGAGGCATCCCCATCAGGATAATTAATGGCGCTTATACCCTGGTCAAGCTTCCAGGTGGTAAAAAACCACTCGTTCCAAAACCAGCTCAGGTCTTCGCCTGCGGCATTATCCATGGTATGGAAAAAATCCCATGGTGTTGGATGCTTAAAAGCCCAGCGTTTAATATAGGTGCGGAAAGCATAATCAAATCGCTGTTCGCCCAGGATCTGTTCGCGCAAAATGGTTAAACCCAAAGCCGGTTTTTCATAGGCCGCCACACCTAAAAAATTCTCCTGTAAAACATCGGGGATATTCATAATGGGTTCTGCATCGGCGCTAAACAAACCAGAAGCTGCTTTTTGCTGATCTGTTGCGTCATAATATTCGCCTTTATTAAAAACACGGGTATCCACGTTATTTAAAAAGGTATTAAAACCTTCGTCCATCCAGGCATATTTACGCTCATTTGAGCCTACTATCATCGGGAACCAGTTGTGCCCAAACTCGTGGTTGGTAACTTCCCATAAACTACCTGCTTTATTCTCCGATCCGCAGAAAACAATTCCAGGGTATTCCATGCCGCCAACAGTACCGGCAACATTTGTTGCCACGGGATAAGTATACCCAAACCATTGGTTTGAATATAGTTCAATGGCCGCCTTTACATATTCTGTTGAACGGCTCCAGGCATCATGCCCTTTTGCCTCTGCAGGGTATACAGATTGTGCCAGCGCCTTTTTACCGCCGGGCAGGTTAATACGGGCTGCGTCCCATATAAATGCTTTTGAAGCTGCCCAGGCTATATCACGGGCGTTTTTGCAAGCAAAATGCCAGGTTAACAGTGGCTTTTTTGTATGATCGTTACCACGCAAAATATCGGCCTCATCCCTAATCATTACCGTTTTATCGCTATTGCGGGCAGCAGCAAGCCGGGTAATGGTTGATGGCGAATAAACCTCCGACGGATTAAGCAACTCGCCCGATCCTGTTATTACTAAACCGGCCGGCGCGGTAATGGTATAATCAAAATTGCCGTACTCCAGGTAAAACTCGCCTGCGCCAAGGTATGGTAAAGTATTCCATCCGCTTACGTCGTCATAAACCTCCATACGCGGGTACCATTGCGCCAACTGGTATATCCACCCATTTTTGGTTTGCAGGCGGCCCATGCGGTCGGTACCATATTGTGGAATCTCAAAACCATATTCTATTTTTATCTGCAGCTTGCCACCGGTAGCTTTAAGTGAATCTTTGAGTTTAATTTGCAGGCGCGTATCTGTCACCAGGTAATCAGCTTTTTCGGTTTTGCCGTTTTTGATAATATAGATAGCCTTTATTTCATCACCCCGGGTGTAGCTTTTGTTAGCAAAGCGGCCACCGTTAAGACCACTCGCAGCTTCTGCCCTTGAATCCGCCCGGTAAATATTTTGATCGTCCTGCAGCCATAAAAATGTCAATGCATCCGGACTGTTATTAGTATAGGTAATAACAGCAGTACCATCAATACGATGCTTTGCCGTATCTAACGTAACATTGATTCTATAATCGGCCCGGTTTTGCCAGTATTTTGAACCAGGCGCACCGCCTGCGTTCCTGAATTCGTTACCTTTTTCGGGATAAAATAAAGGGCTAAACACTTTATGCTGGTCGTACTTTACACCCTGCTGATCGCCGTTTTGCGCATAGCTTAATACCGCATAAGTACACAAAAGCACAAGCAG
Organism: Mucilaginibacter sp. P5_A6; assembly: GCF_056400585.1. NCBI lineage: Bacteria > Pseudomonadati > Bacteroidota > Sphingobacteriia > Sphingobacteriales > Sphingobacteriaceae > Mucilaginibacter > Mucilaginibacter sp. P5_A6. The sequence goes on from NZ_JBFUKZ010000033.1 coordinate 47,084, forward strand.
AATTGCTTTATTAAATTTCATAGGGGTTTTATTTATAGTGAAGGGCAAGTTATAAAAATATTTTCAAGTGCTTTTAACGTAATAGATGAGTTACATAGTATAAAAGCCCCGCATAAATCCTCTCCTTTGGAGTGGATTTATGATTTGCAAGATTTAACAGTTATAAAGCCCTCTCCTTTGGAGAGGGTTAGGGTGAGGCAAAAATCATTATACAAACCATTACCTATTTTTTATATTTTTGCGGATGATTGCGGGCAAACTTTATTTCAGCCCAACATTGCATCCCGACTAAATGGATATATCAGTTGTAGTACCGCTTTATGACGAAATAGAATCATTGCCCGAGCTTACCTCATGGATAAGCCGCGTGATGGATGATAACCGTTTTACTTACGAGATCATATTGATTGATGACGGCAGTAAGGATGGTTCCTGGGAAATGATCAGGAAATTAAGTTTCAACAATCCCTTCATAAAAGGAATAAAATTCAGGCGTAATTATGGCAAATCGGCTGCTTTAAATAAGGGTTTTGAAGCTACCAGGGGCAATGTGGTGATCACCATGGATGCCGACCTGCAGGACAGCCCCGACGAGATTCCGGAGCTTTATCGCCGTATTGTTGAAGAAAAATACGACCTGATATCGGGCTGGAAAGCTAAACGTTACGATCCGCTAAGCAAAACCATACCAACCCGGTTGTTTAACGCCGCTACCCGTAAAATGAGCGGAATTGATAACCTGCATGATTTTAACTGCGGTTTAAAAGCTTATCGCAGTGTGGTTGTTAAAAATATTGAAGTGTATGGCGAAATGCACCGGTATATACCGGTATTGGCCAAATGGGCAGGTTTTACCAAAATTGGCGAGCAGGTGGTTGAACACCGGGCCCGCAAATATGGCAAAACAAAATTTGGCATGAGCCGCTTTGTTAACGGTTTTCTTGATCTGCTCTCTATATTTTTTGTAGGCAAGTTTGGCAAGCGCCCAATGCACTTTTTTGGCACCATGGGAACACTAAGCTTCTTTACCGGGCTTGTGATAGCTATTTGGATGATAAGTGATAAACTTTACCTGATAGCTCACGGCGAAAAGTATAGGGATGTAACCGACAGCCCAATGTTTTACATTGCGCTTGTAGCCATCATTTTAGGCTCCCAACTATTTTTAACCGGCTTTGTTGCCGAACTGGTTTCCCGTAATTCAAGCGAACGCAATCATTACCAGGTAGAGGAAGTTATTTAAACAGATATGAGACGTGAGATATGAGACAAAAAAATAAGCAGTCTTGATCTCAAATCTCACATCTCATATCTCATATCTAAAAAAAAGGCATGTTTTTTTCCATCATCATTCCATTATATAACCGCCCGCAGGAGATTAAAGAACTGCTGGATACCCTTGTACTGCAAACGTACCGGAATTTTGAGGTTTTGGTGATAGAAGATGGCTCTGTTAACGATGCCGAAGTTATTGTAAACAGCTTTGTCGATAAACTTGATGTTCGCTACTTTAAAAAAGCCAACGAGGGTCAGGGCTTTACCCGCAACTTTGGCTTTGAACGGGCCAAAGGTGATTACTTTGTTATATTCGATTCGGATTGTTTAATCCCGGCTGATTACCTGCAGATAGTGAACAATTCTTTAGCCTCAAATTATTTAGATGCTTACGGTGGCCCGGATGGCGCGCATGCTTCATTTACACCAACGCAAAAAGCCATCAGCTACTCCATGACCTCCCCTTTTACTACCGGCGGCATACGCGGTAATAAAAACGGCATCGGCCAGTTTCACCCGCGCAGCTTTAATATGGGGGTATCAAGACAGGTATGGGAAAAGGCCGGTGGTTTTATCATAACACGCCTTGGCGAGGATATTGAATACAGCATCCGCATCCATTCTATGGGTTTCAGGATCGGGTTGATACCTGAGGCTATCGTTTTCCATAAAAGGCGAACCAATTTTATCCAGTTTTTTAAACAACTGCATTTTTTTGGAAGAGCGCGGATCAACATTTATAAATTTTTCCCAAAAGAATTAAAGGCTGTACATTTTTTCCCGGCAGCTTTTACGCTTTTCATTATTTTTACGTTAATTTTTAACCTGCTCGGCTGGCAAATAGCCGGGTTGGGGAACTTTATACTGGCCGTTATTATTTTGTTAATATTTTTTCACGCTTGGTGGAAAAACAAATCAGCAAAAATTGCATTTTTGAGCATTATTGCGGCCTTCACTCAACTTACAGCCTACGGGATAGGATTTATGCAGGATTTTTGGAAGCGGGTAATTTTAAAC
>NZ_JBFUKZ010000034.1:0-44798 GCF_056400585.1 Mucilaginibacter sp. P5_A6
ATATTAATGCGTTAAATATCAAACTGAGAAATTACAGGATATTAAAATCCGAAAGAGAGGTGAAAAATATTTTGCCCGCCAAATTTAAATTTATCTTGGGTATAGGCGATCCTGTCAAAAGAAGATTCGCTTTTAACAAGTTTATTAATTTGGGTGGAGAGTATCTCCCTTTACGCTCCTTAATGTCAACATTTAGTTTGTTTGCAAATGGTTTACATTACGATGTGATGAAAAATTGTTTTATTGGCTCAGGAACTGTTATTGGAAAAGGCTGTTTGATTAATACCGGATCACAAATTCATCATGGGGTTCACATTGGAGAGTTCTCTGAAGTTTCTCCTCGCGCCACGATATTGGGAGATGTAAAAATTGGTTCCAATTGCAGTATTGGTTCTAATGTAACTATTTTACCCAAACTAATTATTGAATCAAACGTAACTATAGGAGCCGGTGCCGTAGTAACTAAAAATATTGCCTGCGACTGCTTAGTTTATGGAAACCCCGCAAGACTAATTACTCATTCTTAGCGCTTTTAAATTTGATTTATTTTAACCCGTATTCTTCGCTGTAATGCGGTATTGCTCGGGCGAGGAGCCGATGTATTTTTTAAATATGCGCGAGAAGTAGTAGGGGTCTTCATAACCCAGACCGGCAGCTACGGTCTTTATTTTATCGCCGCTGGCATATAACAGCTGGCAGGCCTTCTGCATTTTAAGATGGATAAAATAATCAATTGGCGGCATCCCGGTAGCCTTGCGGAAAAGGTTTGAGAAATGCGATATCGATAAATTATGCTTACCTGCCATATCTTCCACACTCAGTTTCTTATTCAGGTTATTACGCATGTTGCGGATGGTTTTGGTGATGATATCGCCATCCTCGTCCTTATCATTAATGATATGCCGCTCGGGCATTAAAAAGGTTGCTATAATATGGTACAGGCAAAAGCAGGCGCTGTTGATGTTCTCCAGGCTGTAGCCCATCTCCAGGGTTTGGTAAATGTTATGCCATATGCTTATGGCATTTTCGTTAAACGGGATCTGTACCGGGCCGCGGGTAATACTTAAATTAAGCGACCTGTTAAAGTCATGAATCTTATCGCCGGTAAAGTGCACCCAGTAAATGGTCCATGGATCATCGTTATCTGCCCAGTAGCGCATGTATTTATCGGTAGCAGGTATCAGGATGAATTGATTGCTGCGCACCTCGTAGCGCTTGTTATCCACAATATAATGGCCTTTGCCCTGCAGGCAATAAATGAGGATATTGTCTTCGCAGCCTTTGCGGCGTTCGCGGTAATGAAATGCAGCTTTAGGGAAATAGCCTATATGTGTAATATAGATGTGGAAAAGTTCGGGATCGCGTTCCCTGGCATCGCGCAATACTTTTTGAGGAATGCTGATAAATTTTTCACCCTCAAAACCCTGCCGTCTTTTAAAGCTGTTACTCATCTAAAATAATATTAGGCGTAATTGGTGTTATAGCAGGATACTACATTAGCGTTAATTTAATATCCGTTTACAGCCTGCTATTATAGATAAAACAATCGGCAAATACAATCATTTATACCCAATTACAAACCCTGCATAGCATTTTGCCAATAAACTATATTTTCTGTCTGTGTTTAATGGAATAATCCATTAAAAAAAATGTTTTGGCTATTATAAACAACAAAGCAGGGGTTTACTTTTGACTTGTTCGTAATAACCAATATAACCAGGTTTGCAGATCTTGCTTTTAAAGTTTTGCCAAAGCCATTAACAGCAGCAAACTTTTTAACAATGAAAAATATACCGTTGGTTTAAACAAAATGTTTAGGCGTTATGCCCTAAATAAATAATAACATCATATGCTACTAAAAAACAAAGTGATTTTTTTAACCGGCGGCACCGAAGGGATAGGTTTTGAGTGCGCTAAAATATATCATACGGCCGGGGCAAAGCTCGGTATAATTTCAAATTCGGAAGCAAGTATCAACCAAGCCCGTTTAAAACTGCAGGCCGAAGATATATTATATATAAAAGCAGATGTAGCCATAGCTGCCGACATGCGGCAGGCCATTATGGAAACGGTAAGCTATTTTGGTAAAATAGATGTTATTCATAATAACGCCGGGATCTCCAATCCATCAAAAGCGCTGCATGAAACTACCGCAGAGGAGTGGGACACACTGTTTAATGTAAATGTAAAAGGGGTTTTTAATACTACCCGTTTTGGTATTGATGAGCTGAAAAAAACACGCGGAAATATCCTGAACACAGGCAGCCTGGTGGGCGAAATTGGCCAGGAGATCCACGCGGCTTACAGTGCCACCAAAGGAGCTATAAGCGCCTTAACCAAGTCAATGGCGCTTGATTACGCGCCTTACGGCATCCGTGTTAACGCGGTAGCACCGGCAGGAGTGTGGACGCCTATGCTGAGGACCTGGAGCCGGCAGCAACCTGATGCAAGTTCTGTTGAGAATTACCTTGATGATATACACGCCCTGGGCTATTGCCCCGAAGGTGATGTGGTTGCCGATGCCTGTTTATTCCTGGTGTCAGAGCAGGCGCGTTTTATAACAGGCTGTATTTTACCGGTATCCGGCGGGGCCGAACTGGGTTACCGCAGGGTTATCCGCCAAACTGTTTAATCAACCCCAAAAAAGGACTCCATATAATATGATTAAAAATATACAAGTTGATGATATAAGGTACGCCCTTGATGGCAGCGCGGGCAGTGATGCCATCCATACCGATCCGGTATATTCCTATGCCGTAACCCGTTTATTTGATGATAACGGCCACACCGGTGTTGGCTTTGCCTTTACTTTGGGCGAGGGCAACGACCTGGTTTGCAAAGCCGCCAAATATTATGCTGATAAAATAAAGGGCAGGGATATTGAAGACACCATGGCCAATTTTGGCGAGCTGTTCAAAAATCTGTCGAACGATCAGCAGTTTCGCTGGCTGGGGCCGCATAAGGGAGTGGTGCACCTGGCGCTGGCTTCGGTTACTAATGCCTGTTATGATCTGTGGGCCAAAAAAAGGGGACTACCACTATGGAAATTGCTTACTGATCTTTCCCCGGAGCAGGTTGTGGCAACGCTTGATCTATCATATCTTGAGGATGAATTAACCTATGAACAGGCGCTGCAAATGTTGCGTTCGCAACAAGCCAGCCGGGCCGCCCGCGAAAGCATTTTGCAACAAGGGTATCCGGGTTATGATACTTCCATCGGCTGGTTCAATTATTCGGACGAGAAAGTGCGCGAAAATTGTAAAATAGCATTGGCCGAAGGTTTTACTGCCATGAAACTGAAAGTAGGCTCAGCAGATCCTGAAAGGGACATCCGCCGTGCACATATTGTAAGGGAAGTTGCGGGCGATAACGTGAAAGTAATGCTTGATGCCAACCAGCAATGGAACCTGCCGCAGGCCATAGCTATTTGCAATAAGCTAAAAAACATGAACCCGTATTGGATTGAAGAACCTACCCACCCGGACGATGTACTGGCCCATAAAACTTTAGCTGATGCCGTATCACCATTAAAGCTGGCCCTTGGCGAGCATGTGCCAAATAAGATCGTCTTTAAAAATTACCTGCAAACTGGTTCGGTATCATTTATTCAGGTTGATGCTGTAAGAGTAGGGGGCGTAAGCGAATTTATTACCGTTAGCCTGCTCTGCAAAAAATATGGCGTACCTGTTGTACCTCATGTGGGCGATATGGGCCAGCTGCATCAGCATTTGGTTTTATTTAACCATATAGCAGTAGGGCATGAAGCTTTGTTTTTGGAGCATATCCCGCATCTGCAAAAGCATTTTGTTAACCCGGTACAGATAAGCAACGGGGTTTACCAAACACCGCAGGTGCCGGGCAGTAGCTGCGATTTGAAGGTTTTGGTTTAGACATCGGGTAACAATACAGAGCGGACTTGCAAGTTCGACCTTTAAATAGGGGATTGCTTCGTACCTCGCAATGACGAAAGAGAGATTATTAAAAAAAACATGATACATACCCCCGATCTGATCATTAGCGCTTTATACATTATTATAATTTTTGTTATCGGCTTATGGACAGGTATCCGCCATCAGCAAAAAACAAAAAATAATAATAACGAGGCCGGCGAATATTTCCTGGCAGGCAAAAAGCTGCACTGGCCCATGATAGGGCTGGCTTTGTTTGCAACCAATATATCATGTGTGCATTTGGTGAGTCTTGCTCAAAGCGGCTTTGATACCGGTTTGCTCAATGGCGATTTTGAATGGATGGCAGCATTTACGCTCATCCTGCTGGCCCTTTTCTTCGCGCCATTCTATATAAAATCGGGGGTATCCACACTGCCCGACTTCCTGGAAAAACGGTACGACCGTGCCAGCCGCGATTGGCTGGCCATCGTATCGGTAGTGTCTGCAGTGTTGATCCATATCGCCTTCTCGTTATTGGCGGGTGGTATTGTATTGCATACTTTGTTTGGTGTGGATATGTATACCAGCGTTATCGTTATCTCTGTTATTACTACAATTTATACCATAGTTGGCGGTTTAACGGCAGTAGTGGTAACCGAATCAATTCAAACAGTGGTGCTGTTGGGTGGCGCTATTATCATGAGCATTGCAGCCTATACCAAAATGGGTGGCTGGGAGCCTATGGTTGAAGTGTTGAAGCATAACAGTCAGCTTAATAAACTCTCGATGCTGCGCCCGCATGGCGATGCAAGTGGGATGCCCTGGTACGCGGTGTTTTTAGGTTACCCTGTGCTGGGTATCTGGTACTGGTGTGCCGATCAAACCATAGTTCAGCGGGTATTAGGTGCTAAGGACGAGAATCATGCCAGGGTTGGTCCGCTGTTTTGCGGATTTATCAAGATCTTGCCTGTTTTTATTTTTGTGATGCCTGGTCTGTTTGCCTATACGCTGGCACAAAGCGGTCATTTGGATCTTTCGGCATTAAAAAGTGTAGTTGATGGTAAGGAGGTGGTGAACAGTAAAGGAATTTATACACTGATGATTACCCAATTGATTCCGCCGGGGCTGATTGGCGTATTGGTTGCAGCTTTATTATCGGGCTTGATGAGCCAGATCTCTGGAGCCCTTAATTCCATATCAACCATAGTAAGTTATGATATTTATAAAAGATATAAGCCCGAAGCAACAGATAGCAAACTTGTAAATGTTGGTAAGGTTGCTGCAGGAGTATCGCTAATTGTATCGTTGCTGCTGCTACCGCTATTGAATAATTACGAAAGTATTTTTAACGGCTTGAATGATATTATTGCACACATAGCACCGCCTATAACCTGTGTGTTTTTATTAGGGGTATTTTGGGCTAAAGCATCGGCTATGTCTGCAAAGTATACCTTATGGATAGGATCGGCAGTTGGGGTATTGGTATTTGTAACAGGAAAACTATATCCATTAAGCGCCATCGGGCAAATACCGTTTATGATGATGGCCTTTTACCTGTTCCTGGTTTGTTTATTTATGCAAATCACGTTATCTTATATATACCCTGTTCAACATACCAAAGAAAGTGCTATATTGTATTGGAAATCTCCCTGGGAGCCATTACGTGGTGCAGCCTGGGGCGGTTTGGGCAATTATAAGGTGCTTTCAGTTTTGTTGACCTGTATAATGGCCGTGCTTTTCTACCTGTTCAGATAATATATAATACATGAATTCATTCAAGATACYTGTCGTCATCTTAATAATGTCAAGCTGGATTGGTTTTGGACTTTATATAAGGAGCCAGCGCAGTAAACCCCAAAATGATAACGATATGCCAAAAGTGGCCACTATAAACGTGCAGCGCTTTGGCATGGTAACGGGCTTAAAGCCCGAGAAAATGGCTTATTATAAAAAGCTGCACGCCCATGCCTGGCCCGGGGTATTAAAAAAGATTGCGGAATGTAATATTCATAATTATTCCATCTATATTCAAAAAATTGAAAGCAAGTACTTTTTGTTTAGCTATTTTGAGTATACCGGCGTCGATTTAAAAGGGGACATGGCTAAAATGGCCGCCGATACCACTACCCAACGCTGGTGGAAAGAAACAGACCCAACACAAAATCCGCTCCCCGAAGCTGTTGCACAGAAAAAGCAATGGCAAAGTATGGAGGAAGTGTTCCATACTGATTAAAATGTCACTTAGTAGTTATTTAAAATACCCGCACATCAAATATTCACATCATTGCTTCGTGCGTCTCAATGGCGGTCTGTTTATTTTAAATATAAATTAAGAAGCATTTTAGAGCTAATATTCCATCCATAGCAAAAGGAAGCGATATTTATCTTAATAGATTTTTGTTTATTTTTAATTGTTTATTTACCATTGCAACAATTACGTTATAAACCTAACGCAGTTTATATTCAGCTTTAATTTTTATTTTATATCATTCTGATTAAAAGGAATGCTTCCGGCATATTTAATATGTTTTTTTAGCTTAAATTATTAAATTGCTGTTAATACGAGTTGAATATGTTGATTGATAGCCTGTTAAATTTAAAATATGAATAAAACTTTACCTTCTAAAATGTCCGTTAATTTTCCTGAATTATCTCCGTTTAATATATCGGTGATAAATATTATGTGCCCAGCCTGCCTTGCAAATCAAACCCTTTAAATGAAAAGGGCGGGCGCTTATGAATAACTACGGCACATACACAGATGAGCAGCTTACAGCCCTGTTGAAAGAGGGCGATCATGCCGCTTATACTGAAATTTACAGAAGGTACTGGAAAAAACTGCTTTTAATAGCGTGGAACCACAGTAAAGATAACCTCGCTGCAAAGGATATTGTGCACGATGTGTTTATATCCCTGTGGGAAAGGTATGCCGAGGTAGATATTAATAACCTGCCAGCTTTTTTAGCAACATCGGTAAAGTTTACCATCTACAAATACTATCAAAAGGAGCAACGCAGGACAGACCTGGCTGCGCAGAATTATCAGTTTGAAACCGTTGCAAACGATGAGGACAAACTGGATGCCCTTTTTCTGCAGGAGTATGTGAACGGTATTGTAGAAAAAATGCCCGAGAAATGCCGCCTGGTATTTGGCTATAGCCGTAATATGGGGATGAAAAATTCGGAAATTGCAACCAAAATACAAATCACCGAAAAGGGGGTAGAGGCAAACCTTACCCGTGCGCTCCGGATAATTCGGGGCGAGCTTAAAAATCACGGCTGGATAGTAATAGCGGCTATCCAGGTTTATAGGATTTTTCGATAAAAAGCTGTAACTATCAGGTTGCTCCAATAAATCAAATTTTTTTTAATAACCATGTAGGGTAACGTTGTTTTCGCGGTACATACCTATACTAAAGCGCAACACCAATTGAACCGCCAAACCATTTATAAGCTAATACGAAAGTATAAAGACAATACTGCAACGGAATCGGAAAAGGAAACTTTAACTGAATGGTACCGCAATGTGGCAAACCAGGATGCTGAATTTCCGGATGCTGAAGATAGCGTGGAAGAAGAAATACTTTTACGCCTCAATAAGGAAACTAAGCCCATCAAAGGAAAGCCATTTACTTTAAAAAGCTGGGCAATTGCTGCATCCATACTTTTTATGCTGGGGTTTGGCGCCGTTTTTTTTATCAAAAAAGCAGGAGATACACAAAAGTTCGGCTTAGCTCATAACCATATCATTGAACCCGGCGGTAACAAAGCTATTTTGACACTGGCCAATGGTAAAAAGATATCATTGACCGACGCCCGTAACGGACAAATTATTCATCAAAAAGGAATCAAAATATCAAAAGCGGCCGATGGCCAGCTGGTTTATGCTGTTGCTGATGTTAGTAAACAAAGCTCAACTACTGCTGCCGAACTGCAATACAATACCATGGAAACGCCAAGAGGCGGACAATTCCAGTTGCTTTTGCCCGATGGCACAAAGGTTTGGCTCAACGCGGCATCGCGTTTAAAATACCCGGTAGATTTTACCGCATTAAACGAGCGCAGGGTTGAACTAAGCGGCGAAGCCTATTTTGAAGTAGCACATAACAAGGCCCATCCATTTAGGGTGGTTACCAACAGGCAGGTGGTTGAGGTTTTAGGCACCCATTTTAATGTGAATGCTTATGCGGATGAACCAAATACCAAAACTACGCTGCTGGAAGGCTCGGTGAAAGTTACCGGCGGAGTTAATAGCGCCATGCTTAAGCCGGGACAGGAAGCAAACCTTACCGATAATTTTAAAGTAGCTGATGTAGATACAGAGGAGGCCATAGCATGGAAAAATGGCTATTTCAGGTTTGATGATGAAAAGTTAGAAACTATTATGCGAAAGGTTTCCCGCTGGTATAATGTAGAAGTTATTTACCGGGATAATGATGTGAAGGATGATTTGTTTGCCGCCGTTACAACCCGTTTTGCCAATATATCAACACTGCTTAAAATAATGGAGCAAACCGGCGATGCAAGTTTCCGCATTGAAGGATCAAAGATTATTATAACTAAAAAGGAAAGAAAATAAACCGCCAACACCAGTATATAACCAATTATCAACACTAAATTAAAAAAAGAGTATGAAAGAAAACACTACCTGAAGAGTAACATGGTGGCTTATAAAAAGTAAGATCAGGAACACTCGCGATGTCCCTGACCTAAAAGCTTATAAGCTAAATGCTATTTGTGACAACACCTTTTAACTTTAACAGCCTTAACAAATGTATAAAAATTTTACTACAAACATTTGTATGCCTTCGGGCTACATCAAGAAATTTCTGCTCATAATGAAGATAACAAGCTTTATACTCATGCTTGCCTTTATGCAGGTGAGCGCAGCGGTCTTTTCACAAAAAATCACTTATGTGAATAAGGATGCTACACTAAAGCAAGTATTTAAACAGATTAATAAGCAAACGGGGTACAATATATTTTGGTCGCCAAAAAGTATTAACGGCAACCATAAATTAAATGTGTCTTTTAAAGATACCCCGATTGACCAGGTACTTGCAACCTGTTTAAAAGACATGCAACTGATTTATGTAATAGATGGTAAATCGGTAATAATTAAGGATGCGCCTACTGTAAACACGGTTGCCGATATGCTTGATATCACCATAACGGGTACCGTAAAAAACGAAAAGGGAGAGGCCCTGGCCGGGGTAACTATAACCGTAACGGGCAATAAAAAATCCGGTACTTTAACCGATAACAACGGTAAGTTTGTATTGGATGTAAAGGACGGTACGGTAATAAGGGTATCAAACATCGGTTTTAAAACGCAAACATTTACCATAACGCCGGATAAAAAGGTTTATAATATTATCCTGGTAGAGGATATTACTACCGCCGAAACGGTTGTTGTAACCGCTTACGGTCGTAAACAGGTGAAAGAAGCTATAGTTGGTTCTGTTACTACCGTAAAACCCGGTAATTTAAAAATACCGGCAAGTAACTTAACCAATGCTTTAGCGGGGCAGGTAGCCGGTGTTATTGCTTACACACCCAGCGGGCAGCCGGGACAAGATAATGCCAAATTTTTTGTGCGTGGGGTTACCACGTTTGGTTACAAGCAGGACCCGCTGATTTTGATTGATAACGTAGAATTAACAACAAATGACCTTGCCCGTTTAAACGTAGATGATATTGAAAGCTTTTCGATATTAAAGGATGCAAGTGCAACTGCCTTGTATGGCGCGAGGGGTGGTAATGGTGTAATTTTGGTTAAAACCAAGGAAGGTAAAGCCGGCAAAGCCCAGATTAATGTAAGGATTGAAAATTCGCAGTCACAATCGGTAAAAACCATAGAACTTGCGGATCCTATCACCTATATGAGGCTTTTTAACGAAGCTACCCGCACACGTTATCCTTTAAACCCCATACCGTACAGCGAAAACAAGATCATTAATACCCAGGCAACCCTTGCGCATGCGCCGGGCAGCAACCAATATGTTTACCCGGCTACCGACTGGCTTGCCATGCTTTTTAAAAAACGCACCAATACCCAGCGTGGTAATTTAAGTTTGCAAGGCGGAGGCGGTGTTGCCCGCTATTACGTAGCAGGTGCATTCACCAATGATAACGGTATACTACGAACCGATATCCGCAACAATAATAATAACAATGTTAATTACAAAACGTACCAGTTGCGTTCAAACGTAAATATTAATGTTACCAGTAAAACCGAATTAATCATCAGGTTATCTGGTACATTTAGCGATTACAATGGTCCGCTTACCAGCGATGGATCCCAGCAAACGCAGCTTTATAACCTGGCATCACATACCAGCCCCGTTGATTTTCCGGCTTTTTATCCGCCAGATTCTGCCAACCTCCGTACCCAGCATATTTTGTTTGGTAATGTGCCTGCTGTTAACAGCAGTGATGGTGCAAGCCAGTATATTAACCCTTATGCCGAATTATTAAAAGGACACCAGAATTCTTCCGAGTCGAGGATGCTTGCGCAGCTGGAGTTAAACCAGAACCTTGATTTTGTTGCATCAGGTTTAAACTTTCATGCAATTATGAGTACCAACAGGTATTCGTTTTTCCGGTCGTATTTATCATATAGCCCCTTTTATTACAATGCTATAAACTATGATAAAACATCAAACACTTACCAGTTAAACTGGATAAATAACCTACCAACAGGCAACAACGTAGCAAGGGAATACCTGGGGTATTCTACATTTGGTAATTCAACCGCAAGTTCATTCCTGTATTTGCAGGGGGTATTGGATTATGCACATACTTTTGGGGTAAATCACAACATAAGCGCTGCTTTAATAGGTACCGAGCAGCAAACGCGCTATGGCAATGCAGGTTCTTTGTTCGATTCGTTGCCATTTCGTAACCAAACTGTTGCGGGCAGGGCAACGTATTCATATAAAGGCAGGTACTACCTGGAGTTTAACTTTGGTTATAACGGTTCCGAACGTTTTTCTGAAAACCACAGGTTTGGGTTTTTCCCAACCGTTGGCGCATCATGGATCGTATCCGACGAGAAATTCTGGGGCGATTTGTATAACGTGTTCGATAGGTTTAAACTTCGCGCAAGCTATGGCTTAGTAGGTAATGATGCTATCAGCAACAGGAGGTTCTTCTATTTATCCGATGTAAACCTTAACGGCGGTAATTTTGCAAGCTTTGGTCAAAACAATGGATATTACCGTAATGGCGTAAGCGTTAACAATTACGAAAATGACGACGTAACCTGGGAAACATCAAAACAAACAAACCTGGGCATGGAGTTTACGTTGCTTAAAAAGATAAATGTAATTGCCGAGGTTTATAAAAACAATAAATACAACATCCTGCAGGACAGGTCGTCCATACCAACTACAATGGGGCTTGAATCAGGTATATCGGCCAATATTGGTAAGGCCGAATCAAAAGGTATCGATATCTCGATAGATGGAAAAGAAAATATAGGTAAAAACTTTTCATTACAGCTGAGGGGAAACTTTACCTATTCGGAAAATAAATACACGCAATATGAAGCGCCTGATTATCCTGAAGCTTACAGGCAGCAGGTAGGCCAGCCCATTAACCGCCAGTATGGCTATGTAGCCGAAAGGTTATTTGTTGACGATAACGAAGCCAGGAACTCGCCTTCACAAATTTTTAGCACCAATGGTTTTGCGCCTATGGGTGGCGATATTAAATACCGTGATCTAAATGGCGACGGCAAGATTGATGGTGCCGATCAAACTTTTATCGGCAACCCAACCATACCGCAGATAGTATATGGGTTTGGTTTGTCGGCAAGTTATAAAAACTTCGATCTTTCGGGGTTTTTCCAGGGCCAGGCAAAAGTATCATTCTTTATCAATCCCGGCACAACCTCGCCATTCATCAAAAGCCCCGAATCGTACTATACAGGCAATACACAGTTGTTAAAGGCTTATGCTGATGACCATTGGAGCGAGGATAACCAAAATTTATATGCTTTATATCCAAGACTTGGCCCTGATGGTGCTGTTATAGAAAACAACAGGCAAAACAGCACATGGTGGCTGCGCGACGGTAGCTTCCTGCGGCTTAAATCTGTAGAGATTGGTTATACCTTGCCTATCCGCACTGCTAAATCATTAGGGGTTAAAAATGCGAGAATATACTTTAACGGCCTAAACCTGTTAACATGGAGCCCTTTCAGGTTATGGGACCCGGAATTAGGAGGCAACGGTTTTGCATACCCGATTCAGAAGGTGTTTAACATCGGTTTAAATGTCAGTTTATAACATTACAATATTAAGTAAATATGAAATCGTATTATAAATATCTGTTCATGGCTATACTCGCAATTTCTTGCGTGTCATGTAAAAAGTACCTTGATGTTACGCCTGATAATGTTGGTACCATAGATTATGCTTTCAGGAACCGGAACGAAGCGGAAAACTATTTGTTTACCTGCTATGCTACCATACAGCAATTAACCTATGTTCAAAATAACCCAGGGTTTACCACTTCAGCTGAAATTATATTTCCGAACGATTTGACCGATTTCCAGGGGATTGACCCAACAGGATTTAACCTTATCAGGGGTACGCAAAATAGCGGCAATCCGGGGCTCAATTATTGGGATGGCGAAAATGGCGGTCAGTCAACCTGGAAAGCTATCAGGAGATGTAACACCATGCTGGAAAACATTGATAAGCCTATTGACCTGGGGGCCGATGAAAAGAAAAGATGGATAGCCGAGGTGAAATTTTTGAAAGCCTATTATCATTTTGTTTTGTTTAGGTTATACGGACCTATCCCCATTGTTGATAAAAATTTGCCCATCAACAGTTCAACCGAAGAGGTAAAAGTAAAAAGAGCGCCTGTTGATTCGGTGGTAAACTATATGGTTAAACTGCTTGATGAGGCTGCGCCCGATTTGCCTGCGGTAATATTTAACCCTGCAAAAGAGCTGGGCCGCATAACACAGCCAATAGCGCTTGCTGTTAAAGCACAAATACTGGCAACGGCCGCAAGCCCGCTTTTTAATGGTAACCCCGATTATATCAGCATTAAAAATAAAGATGGTAAGTCACTTTTTGCCTCGGCTTATGATGCTGCAAAATGGAACAGGGCGGCTACAGCTTGCTTAACTGCAATTAATATTGCCGAAGCAAATGGTGCAGCATTACATAAGTTTATTGCAACAGCAAGCGTTAACGGACTTAACGACTCGTTAAAAACGGTATTAGACCTGCAAACTTCTGTTACCGAAAAATGGGAATTAAATCCGGAAGTTATATGGGCCTTAAATCCTGTTTTCCCGGGCCAGAGTTATTGTATGCCACGGTTAACCGCTAAGGCTGCGGCCAACCCATCATTCCAGGGTACTTTCGCTGTTCCAATTTCAGAGCAGGAATTGTTTTATACCCATCATGGTGTGCCCATAAACGAAGACAAAACGTGGGATTATACCAATCGTTATGACATACGTACCAGCAATGATGCAGACAGGTATTATATAGGTAACGGCTACTCAACTGTAAAAGCGCATTTCGACCGCGAGCCAAGATTTTATGCCGATATAGCGTTTGATGGCGGTGTATGGTTTGGTAACGGGCAGGTAAAACAAGACGCTTTATACTATGTTCAGGGACGTGGCAGCAGTGCGCTGGCCGGTCCTACAGATAATATCAGGATAAATATTACCGGTTATTGGCCCAAAAAGCTGGTGAATTATTTAACTGTGTATGACGACGGTTATACCATTGCCGATTATCGTTTACCCGTAATACGACTGGCCGGCATGTACCTGCTTTACGCCGAAATATTGAATGAGCAAGGTAAAGCAGCCACCGAGGTGCTTCCATGGCTTGATAAAGTAAGGGCAAGGGCCGGGTTAAAAGGCGTTGCCGAATCATGGGCCACTTATTCCAAAGATCCATCAAAATATACTACACAGGTAGGGCTTCGCCAGATCATCCACCAGGAAACCCGCATCGAGCTTGCATTTGAGTGCGAGCCAGGGTGGGATTTGCGCCGCTGGAAAGAGCTGCAGGGAGCTTTAAGTAAGCCGTTACAAGGATGGAATATTTTTGAATCCTCGCCAATAAACTATTACCGCCCACGAAACCTGGCAGCGCCTGTGTTTAACGTACGGAATTATCTATGGCCAATAAAAGATTATGACCTGGTGGTTAACAACAACCTTGTTCAAAATTTAAACTGGTAAGCTAACGGTTATAGTGATCATATAATTAAAATATTAAAAATATGAAGAAATTTAAATACTACTCATTATTGCTTTTTACAGGCTTGATAATGATAGGCATAGCATCGTGCAAAAAAAACGACGGAGAAAGGGTGCCTATCTCTACAGACAAAACAAAACCAGGTGTAATTACCAATATTAAAGTTGCTAATTATAATGGAGGTGCATTCATTACCTATGATTTGCCCAACTCAGATAATATACTTTACGTACTGGCCAAATACCAGATAAGGAAAGGGGTTTCAAGAGAAACCAAATCATCATACTACACCGATACGGTTAATGTGGAAGGTTTTGCCAAAGAAGCCGATTATGATGTTACGCTGTACACGGTAAGCAGGGCCAATGTTTCGTCAGATCCGGTTAAGGTAACCGTGCATCCGCAGATACCCCCTTACCTGTCAATAGAGGGATCATCAAGTATAGCGGCCGATTTTGGCGGCGTTAACGTGAAGGCATTAAACCCTTTAAAAAAAGAAATTGGTTTAATTGTAGTTGCCTATGATAAGTCAACCAATGCAATGGAGGTACGGGATCAGCATTATACAAAATCAGATACTATTGACTATTCGGTTCGGGGCTATGGTACCGATTTAAGGAATTTTGGTGTGTACGTTACAGACAGGTTTGGTAATATTTCGGATACGTTAAAAAAAGCGATATCGCCTTTGTTTGAAACGCTGCTTGATAAAGGAAAATTTAGCCCTTATAATTTATCTTCGGATACAGAGATAGGATATGGCTGGGTGCTTACAAACTTATGGGATGGCAAAACAGACGGCAGCAGTTCCGGCTGGCATACAAATCCAGGGCATACTGCACCTTTTGTGTGCACATTTAACGTAGGTGCAAGCTATAAACTAAGCAGGTTTACGCTATGGGAAAGGCCTGATGACGGATCAAACAAATACGCCTTTGGCCATGGTAACCCTAAAATATTCTCGCTTTGGGGATCAAATGTTTCATCACCAAAAGATGCGCAGCTGCCTGTATCTGCAGCAGTAGGCACCGTTGTTGGCGATTGGACAAACCTGGGTAATTTCCGTTATCCTAACCCACCATCAGGGTTACCGCCTGTGGCCCATAATTCGGCCGATAATGCTTTTGTTTTAGCAGGGGTAAATTTCAATTTCTCATTAGCGGCGCCTCCGGTACACTTTATACGATTTGCTGTAGGTGAATCATGGTCGGGCGGCAATTTTGCACACGCAATGGAAATATCACTTTACGGGCAACCGCAGTAAGTTAATTGTTTAACAAAAACATAAAAAACATGAAAAACCTTATATACATACTACTTGGCTGTGTTTTACTGGCCACCTGGTATGGTTGCTCAAAAAATGGCCTCGCAACCGATTATAAAAAATTTTACGAAGGACACGAATTAACCTATACAGGAGCAGTTGGGAAAGCTATTGTACAGCCTGGTAATTTAGAGATGGGGCTTAAATGGAAAGCAAGCTCCGATCCCAGTATCATAAAATATGTAGTATATTATAACAACCGCGCCGATTCGCAGATAGTGAGCGTTACCGGTAAACCAGATACCATACGTACGGTAATAAAAAATTTGCAGGAGTATACTTACTCATTTACCATTTATTCATACGATGCAAAGGGCAATAAATCGATCCCTTATGAAGTAAATAATGCGAAAGTTTACGGTCCGCTATATTCAGCCACTTTATTAAACCGGGGATACAATGGCACCACACCTTACGTGCTTAACAACGATGGTTCATTATTGCTGAATTTTGCAACGCCGGATACTATTAACATTAAAACAGTTATTAACTACACAAACGCGGCAGGGGTAGCATCAGCGGCAATATTATTACCCTCTCAAAATTCTATTACGTTGCCAAGCTTTAAGATAGGCAGTACAATTACCTATAAATCATACTATATACCCGAACGTACGGCGATAGATACTTTTGCAGTTGCAGAATTTGACACGTTTCCGAAGGTGTATGCATATGTAAAATGCGATAAATCGAAATTTGCGGAGGTTCACCTGCCGCAGGATGTGCAAACCTATTCAGGCGAAACTACTATCAGTAAACTTTGGGATAATAGCGATGGACCACAGGGATATCCTAATATCTTCCACAGCGATGGTTCTTACATTCCGCACGTACTTACCTTTGATATGGGAAAATCATATAGCAACCTGGGGCAGATGGAAGAAGTAGGCAGAAACTGCTGTAATAATCCCGATCAGTTTGAAGTTTGGGGTATTAATGATCTTACAGGGGCAACTACCACTTTAAGGGCCGATAACTCTGGCTGGAAAGCCGAGGCAATTGCCAAAGGGTGGATCCTCCTTAAATCGGTTACACGATCTGATGACGGACAGGCTGCTTTAAAGGTTGATCTGTTAAGCAATCCGCCGCCGGTAAGATATATCCGAATCAGGGTATTGCATACCGTAACCGGTTCAGGATATAGTAACATGAGCGAGATAACCTTCTGGAATAAAGAGTAGCTTAGTATAATATAGAAAGGAAAGTATCCCGGATACCTGCGCCCGGGACTTTCTTTTTTATTGGGATTGAAGATTTGACTTGTGCTTTAGGCACATAATAATTTGCTAAGATTGGTGTATTGTAGCGGCTGTTTTATACTGATATTTAGCCCATCCGATTTAAACTTAAAATGATAAAAAAAATAATTCGCATCAGTTTTATTGCCTTTGTAGCCGTATACTCCGGTAAAGTAAATGCCCAGCGCCACACGGCTAAAATCAGCCCGCAGGACTTAGTTATATGGGACGATAAACCCGCCAAAACCTGGATGACCGAAGCTTACCCCATGGGTAACGGCCGCTTTGGAGGCATGGTTTTTGGCGGCGTGGCCAGGGAACATATCCAGTTCAACGAGATTAGCCTGTGGACGGGAGATGAAGCCGAAACCGGTGCATACCAGGCCTTTGGCGATTTGTTTATTGATTTTAAAGGGAAGGACACCAGCATGGCTGCACCTGCAAACTACCGCAGGCAGCTGGATATCAGTAAAGCCATTCAGCAGGTAGCTTATACCGATGGCGGCATAGCTTACCAGCGCGAATACTTTTGTAGTTTTCCCGATAAAGTAATGGTGCTGCATTTTAGTGCCAATAAAAAGGGCGCTTATTCGGTTATCGTCAGCTTAAAAGATGCGCATGGTACAAAGGTTACCGGCAACGGCATGGCTTTGCAGTTTGAGGGTAAGCTGGATAATGGCCTGGCCTACCAGGCATCCATCGTAGTAAAAACAGAAGGTGGCACTGCCACAGTTGAAAGTGATGGCAATGGCGGCTCGCAGCTTAATATTAACCAGGCTAACGGTTTTACCATATTGCTTTCGGCAGCAACAGATTATAGCAACAAACGCGAACAGCATTGGCGCGGCGAAGCTCCGGGTATTAAAGTAAAGAAAAACCTGGATGCTGCTTCAGCCAAAACATACCTGCAGTTATCAGGCAATCATATAGCCGACTACCAAGGTTTGTTTGGCAGGGTTGCAATAAACCTGGGTACAACATCCCCGCCAATAGCAGCCGAACCAACCTATAAACGCCTCATCAATTATAAAAAAGCAGCCGACCCTCAACTGGAAGCCCTGCTTTACCAATATGGCCGTTATTTGCTGATCAATTCATCAAGAAAAGAGGGCTTACCCGCCAACCTGCAAGGGCTTTGGAACGAAAGTAACAATCCGCCATGGCGAAGTGATTACCACTCTAATATTAACATCCAGATGAATTACTGGCTGGCCGAACCAAGCAATCTTTCTGAATGCCATTTTCCATACCTCGATTATATCAATAGTATGCGCGAGGTAAAAAAGGTAAGTACCCAAAAAGAATATCCAGGCGTACGCGGCTGGACAGTGAAAACCGAGAACGGGGTATACGGGGGAGGAAGCTTTTTATGGAATACGCCCGGCAGCGCCTGGTATGCACAGGGTATTTGGGAGCACTATGCTTTTACAAAAGATAAAGCCTACCTGCAAAGCTTTGCTTATACTATCCTGAAAGAGATTGTTGAATTTTGGGACGATCATTTAAAACGCCGCCCCGATGGCACGCTGGTATCGCCGCTGGGCTGGTCGCCGGAGCACGGGCCTACCGAAGATGGGGTGACTTACGACCAGGAAATAGTTTACGATTTGTTTACCAATTACATTGCCGCTGCTGATGTTTTAAATGCCGATAAAACCTACCGCGACCATGTTGCCGATATGAGGGAGCATTTATTGAAACCTAAAATTGGCAAATGGGGACAGCTGCAGGAGTGGGAAACCGATAGGGATGATCCTAAAGATACGCACCGCCATTCGTCAAACCTTTTTGGTTTGCATCCCGGCAGGCGTATCAGCACCATCAAAACGCCTGAGCTGGCACAGGCTGCTAAAGTAAGTTTACTGGCCCGGGGCGATGTTTCCACAGGATGGTCGATGGCCTGGAAGATGAACTTTTGGGCACGCCTGCAAGATGGTGACCATGCTTACAAGATCCTTAATAATTTTATAACGCTGGCAGGTGGTTCGGGTGTTGATTATAATAACGGTGGTGGGGTATATGCCAACCTTTTCTGTGCGCATCCGCCTTTCCAGATAGACGGTAACTTTGGCTACACCGCAGGTGTTACCGAAATGCTGCTGCAAAGCCAAACAGATGAGATTCAACTATTGCCGGCCTTGCCAAAAGCATGGTTAAAAGGCAGCGTACAAGGCATCCGGGCCCGCGGCGATTTCGAGATCACCGATATGGAATGGAAAGATGGTAAAATAACAAAGCTTGCTATTAAATCACTGGCAGGCGGGGTTTGTAAGCTCAGATCGCCAAATGCTATCAAGATTAATAATGTATCCATATCTGGTCAACAGGCAATCAACGAGTTTAAATACCAGTTTGATACAATTGCAGGCAAAACTTATGTTTTTAAAGGCAACTAATATCATGCAACCTGGGCGCAGATTTTTAATTCCCTTTTTTCTTGTCGCTGCTGTTTATTTTGGTTTGCCTGCCTGCGCTGCAATAAAATACCCGGGCGTTAACGACCGCATCATATCGCCGGGCAATACCGCTTATTATATCGATGCTGAAAAGGGCAGTGATGATAACCGGGGAACTGATCGGCATAACGCCTGGAAAACATTTAGACAGGTAAACAAAAGGATCTTTTCTGCCGGCGACAGGATAACAATCATTGGTCCGGCTGAGTTTAAGGAATCGTTATTCCTGGTGGCGCATGGTAGCAGTAAAAAGCATGTTAAGCTCATCTTTTTAAAAGGGATATATAGTTTTTACCCCGAAGCAAGCTTTAAAAAGCAGTTTTTCATATCGAACACAAACGATGATGCATATACGCCAAAGGCTATCGCAATATATATCGACAGTTCAAGGTATGTAGATATTGAGGCCCGGGATGCAAAAATGGTAATGCGTGGAAAAATGATGGAGACTTGTATAGATCATAGCGAAAATATAAGCATCCATGGCGCTAACTACGATTACCACCGGCCAACGGTATCGGAGTTGAAAGTGCTCAAAACGGGGGATAATTTCGCCGAACTGAAGATTCACGTCGACTCAAAATACAGCATTAAAGATAGCCTGCTTACCTGGGAAGGAGAAGGCTGGCGCCATAATCCTATCTCGCTATGGCAGGTATTTGACCCCGCAACCGGCGACCTGCAACGTGTTAATATTAGCATGGATGGATTGAAGTATGCAGAAACGGGCACGAACCTGCTAAGGGTGTACTTTAAAAAGAACCCTGGCTTTAAAACCGGCCTCACTTATCAAAGCCGGGATATTTTAAGGGATTGTACCGGGATATTTCTGCTGCGAAGTAAAAATCTGCGGTTAAAAAATATCCATATTAATTTTATGCATGGGATGGGTGTGGTGAGCCAGTTTTGCCATGATATTGCCATTGATTCTGTTTTTGTTAAGCCTGCCGCCAATTCCGGTCGTACCTCGGCTGCCTGGGCGGATATTTTGCACTTTTCGGGTTGTAGGGGAAAGATTGTGATCACTAATTCCTATTTATCCGGCGCCAATGACGATGCCATTAATGTACACGGAACTTATTTGCGCATTATAGACAAACCCAGGTCCGATCAGTTACTTGTTAGGTTTATGCACAGCCAGACCTATGGTTTTGAAGCTTTTACCAAAGGAGATAGTATAGCCCTTGTTCATGCCAAAAGCCTGCTGCAGTATGGCATCAATGTTATATCCAAAACCGAAAGGATAAATGATAAGGATGTGCTGTTAACCTTTAAAGAACCTTTGACTCATAATATCGAACCAAATGATGTTGTTGAGAATGTCACCTGGACGCCACAGGTTTATATCAATCATAATACCATCACCCGTATCCCCACAAGAGGTATTTTGGTTACCACGCGCCGCAAGGTAGTAATTGAAAATAATGTTTTTCAAAGAACGCACAACAGCGGTATAACGGTTGCCGATGATGCAGCAAGCTGGTATGAATCGGGCATGGTAAACAACCTGGTAATCAGGAATAATCAATTCAATTTATGCGGCGGTCCTGTTATTTTGATAGCGCCAGAGAATACCGAAAGTGCTGAACAAAAAGTACACAACAATATTTTGATTACGAGCAATGTCTTTACGTTAATATCGCCTGTAGCAGTATCTGCAAAAAGTACAGCGCACATCAGCATTGTGAACAATCAATTCAAATTAGTGGGTACATCTAAAAAAGAAACAGACCTGGTTAAACTCCTGGATTGTGCAGGTACATTGGTGTCCGGGAATAAGATTGTTCATCAAAAAGGAGGTAAGCGATAGGCAATGTAGAATGCATTTTATACGATGATCTATCGGAGTATTATCCATCGTTTTAAAAGGTTTATCCATTTTTTGAAATGCGTTAAGCAAATACATTTACCCTAACCAATAAAACTGATTTAATTAAATGCCGATTTTTTTACGTTGTGTACAAAGCCGTGTTTTGGATCAGTGAAGCGCTATTTAATTTGTACCTATATTAATACATATAAACATTTGATTTAATACAGTAAAGCAGAAAAATCGATGCTAAAACTTAAATATTTAATAATCTTATTACTTTCAACTGTCACTTTTTCGACCTTAAAAGCACAGGATAAAACTAACCTTTGGCAGGGTTTTGAAAAAGTACAACTGGAACTTGCCGGTCGCGATGCCTATTATGTAAAGCCCCCTCATCCGCTGCCGGGCAATCCCTGGGTATGGCGTACCTCTTTTCCCGACTGGCATACCCAAATGGATAGCATCCTGCTGGCTAAAGGCTTTTATATTGCCTTTATTAATGTAGATAACCAGTATGGCAGCCCTGAAGCCATGAAGCTTTATGATGTGTTTTACACATACCTTACCAAACACCAATCTTTTGCTCCAAAGGCAGCTCTTGAAGCCGTAAGCCGGGGAGCATTATATGCTTATGCTTGGGCCAAACGTAACCCTGATAAAGTTACCTGTATTTATGCCGAAACACCGGTATGTGATATTAAAAGCTGGCCCGGTGGAAAGCTTAAAGGTGTTGGCGATGCGGGCTCATGGAATGAGTTAAAACAGGTTTATCATTTTACCGAAGAGCAGGCCATTGCTTATAACGATAACCCTATTGATAACCTCGAAGGTTTGGCATCATTCAGGGTACCTATTTTACATACCATTGGTTTGGATGATAAGCTGGCCCCGCCTGCCGAGAACAGCGATGTTTTGGCAAAACGTTACATTACCTTAGGTGGGCCTGTAAGTATTTACCCGGTAACACAGGGACCAATGGAATTGCAGGGGCATCATTTTAAGGTAGATCGTCCGGAATATTATGCTGATTTCATCTATAATAACTCATATCCCGTACAAAAAATACTGCCTTACACAAATTATGTGAAAACAGGCGGCGGGCTTAATAATTTCTACTATGCGGTAGCTGTTAAGAAAAAAGCTACGGTATCATTCCTCGGTGGTTCAATCACCTTTAATCCCGGTTGGCGCAACAAGGTGTGCAGGTACCTGGAGGAAACTTATCCCGAAACCGATTTTCATTTTATAGCAGCAGGTATTCCCTCATTGGGTAGCTTGCCGCATGCTTTCAGGTTGCAGCGGGATATCCTTGATTCGGGCAAAACCGACTTGCTTTTTGTTGAAGCAGCAGTAAACGACCGGGGAACCGACAGCACCACGCAGGTTCGCTCGTTAGAAGGGATCGTTCGTCACGCAAAACGGGCCAATCCCATGATGGATGTCATTTATATGGCCCTTGCCGACCCTCAAAAAGTAGATAATTACGCTAAAGGCAAGGTATCGCCCGAGTTGTTAAACCATCAGTTGGTTGCCGCTCATTACAACCTGCCGTATGTAAACCTGGCACTTGAGGTTAATGATAAGATTAAGAACAAGGAACTTACCTGGGCCGATGATTTTAAAGATATTCACCCCTGGTACCACGGCCAGGAGATCTACTTTGAAACCATCAAAGCGCTGTTGCAGGAATGTATTAATACGGCGTACAAAACACCTGTTAAGGTTGCGCTGCCAAAGCCGATAGATAAAGCCCGCTATGAAAATGGAAGCTATTACAATATCACTAACGCCAAATTGGATAAAGGATGGGTTATCGATACCAAATGGAACCCTAAAGATGGCCTTTCAACCCGCCCTGGTTTTGTTGATGTGCCGATGCTGATCTCGACCGAACCAGGCAGCGAACTAACATTGCCCTTTAAAGGTACAGCCGTTGGCATTGCGGTAGTAGCAGGGCCCGATGCAGGTACTATATCCTACTCAATTGATAATGGAGCATATAAAGAGCTTGACCTGTTAACCCAGTATTATAGTTGGATACACCTTGGGGTTTACCATATGTTGGGCGACAACCTGGATAATGGCAATCATACTTTAAAAATTAAAATAAGCAATAGCAAGAACAACGCAAGCAAAGGTCATGCCTGCAGGATTGTTAACTTTTTGGTGAACAAGCCTTAGAAGCTGTTTAAAAATAAAAAAACAGATCGTCATTGCGAGTGATAAAATTCGGGGAATTCTGAAGGAGAGAATGACGTTTTTGCATGGCGGATAGTCGACTCACCCCGACATCACCCCGACATCGCTGCGCTCGTCTGCCCCTCTCTCCGCTTCGCGCATAGAGGGGCTAAAAAAATTCTCAACCCTCTTTCCAACGAAGTTGAAGAGAGGGTCGGCCAGCGTAGCATAGCCGGGGTGAGTCGTTGCGAGTATACAGAGGCGATTGCCAGGTTTAAACCTAATACATCGTAGGTAGGTCCGAAGCAATGACAGCCTATTTGTTTTATATAGCCCATTAATTATTAAAACCATATTATGAAAAGAAAAACAGGGCTCATAACAGTCCTTTTATTAAGTACATGCATCGCTATTGCCCAGCAGGCAAAAACAAGCGCACCGCTTAAAACGCCAAAGGCAGTTATAGAGCAGTTTATGGATAAGCGTTTTGGTATGTTTATCCACTTTGGCCCGGTTACCCAGCGTGGTACCGAAATAGGCTGGAGCCGCAACGACCAGGTGCCCGAGGAAGATTACGATAACCTTTACCAGGAATTTAACCCGGTATTATTTAATGCCGATGCCTGGGTAAAGGTTGCTAAGGATGCCGGTATGAAATATCTCACCATCACCGCCAAACATCATGATGGCTTTTTGCTATGGCCAAGCGCTTATTCGGATTATAATGTTTCCAAATCGCCCTTTAAAAGAGATCTCGTTGGGGAGTTAGCAAAAGCCTGTAAAAAACAGGGTATTACCTTTTGCATCTATATGACTGTCCTCGACTGGCATGACCAGGATTACCCGATAGACAACCCTCATCATCCCGAAATAAATGCCAGGAAAGGGGATATGACTGCTTTTAAAACCCGCATGAAAAACGAGTTGAAGGAAGTGATCACCAAATACCACCCTTTTATGCTTTGGTTTGATGGTTATTGGGAAAAACCATGGACAACAGAAGATGGCAAAGAAATTTACAGTTACATTAAAAGCGTTGATGCTAATGTAGTTGTAAACAACAGGCTTGGAAAAATAAGCGATAAGCTTGGCGGTGATGCGGTAGGTGATTTTTTAACCCCCGAGCAAACCATAGGCAAGCTGAATATGGATGAACCATGGGAAAGCTGCATCACCATTTGTAACCAATGGGCCTGGAAACCAAACGATGGCATGAAATCGCTGAAACAATGCATCCAAACTTTGGTAACATCAGCATCCGGTAATGGTAACCTGTTGTTTAATGTTGGTCCGGCGATGGACGGGCATATGGAAGCCAGGCAGGTAATCCGTTTAAAAGAGATGGGTAACTGGTTAAAACAATACGGCGAAGCTGTTTACGGTACAAAAGGCGGTCCATACCTGCCAACTGCCGAATACGGAGCTACCCGTCTTGGAAACAAGATCTATATTAATGTTTTTCAACGGAAAGATAGTACACTGAACATCCCTTTACTACCTAATACCAAGGTCCTGAAATCATATTTCCTTAACGGTAACGCGGTTGCCATCAAATCGGATAACAAAGGGTATAAGATAGAGTTGCCGGCTACTTTGCCCGATGAAAACTGTTCGGTAATAGTTTTGGAACTGGACGTAAACGCGATGGAGATCCCTGTAATAAAATCATAACATGATGAATTTTAAAAAAATTATACCGGCCATAACGGTTGTTTTATTAGTATCGACAGTCTCCTTTGCACAAAAAAAACCGCTTACCCTGCATTATGATAAACCTGCTTCAAGGTGGGAAGAAACACTGGCGCTGGGTAACGGCCGCCTTGGAATGATGCCGTATGGGGGAGTAGATAAGGAAAAGATTGTATTAAACGATATTACCCTATGGTCGGGCTCACCTCAGGATGCAAATAATTATGATGCCTACAAGAAACTGCCGCAAATAAAGGAGCTTTTATTAGCTGGTAAAAACGTGGAGGCACAGGCACTGATAGACAAAGATTTTGTGTGTAAAGGTCCCGGTTCGGGCGGCAAACAATGGGGTTGTTTCCAAACATTGGGCGATTTGAACCTGGAATTTGATTATAAGGGTGCCGATGTTTCAAAATTCACCAATTACAAAAGGGAACTATCTCTTGATAACGCGATAGCTAAAAGTACCTATACCATTAACGGCGTAACCTACAGGCGGGAGTATTTTACCAGCTTTGGCGACGATGTAGACATGATCCGCCTGACTGCCGATAAGCCTGGTCAGCTTAATTTTAGCATCGGGCTCAGTCGCCCGGAACGCTCAGTTACCACAACCATTGGCAATACCCTGCAAATGGCAGGCCGGCTGGATAATGGTACCGATGGTAACGGCATGCAATACATTGCCAATGTGAAAGCTAAATTAATTGGCGGTACTTTAACCAATACGGCCAACAGCCTTGTAATAAAAAACGCTACCGAGGTTATCATTTATATTTCGGCAACTACCGATTTTAAAAGCCCCGGTTTTAAAGCAAAAATGGAGCAGAATTTAACTGCGGCATTAAAAAAACCATACGCTTTGCAAAAGCAGCAGCATATAGCCAAATTCCAAAAGCTGTTTAACAGGGTAAGTATCAGCTTAGGCGATGATAATTCAACCGAAACTACTGATCAGCGCCTCGTCAACTTTCATAAAGCTCCCGCGGGTGATAAGGGCCTGCCGGTTTTGTTTTACCAGTTTGGTCGTTATTTAAGCATTTGCAGCACGCGGATTGGCTTATTGCCGCCAAACCTGCAAGGCCTGTGGGCCAATGAAGTGCATACTCCATGGAATGGAGATTATCATTTAGATGTGAACGTGCAGATGAACCATTTCCCGGTAGAGGTTTCCAATTTATCAGAATTGAACCTGCCACTGGTGGAGTTGGTACGGGGCCTGGTAAAAAACGGTGAGCGCACTGCCAAAGCTTATTACAATGCCGATGGCTGGGTAGCCCATGTAATTACCAATGTGTGGGGGTGGACAGAACCCGGCGAAAGCGCATCCTGGGGTGTTACCAAGGGAGGTTCGGGTTGGTTGTGTAGCAACATTTGGGATCATTATGTATTTACTAATGATAAAAACTTTTTGAAAAGCGTGTATCCAATTTTAAAGGGATCTGCACAGTTTTATAACAGCATCCTGGTAAAAGACCCTAAAAGCGGCTACATGGTTACCGCGCCGTCATCATCGCCCGAAAATAGTTTCGTAATGCCCGATGGCAGCGGCAATCATGCCAGTATTTGCATTGGCGCCACCTTTGATAACCAGATAATGCGTGAGCTGTTTACCAATGTAATTACCGCATCAGAAACATTGGGAGTTGATGCTGACTTTCGCGCCCAGCTGAAAAAGAGACTGAAAGAAATTCCTCCTGCAGGCATCATTAGTAAAGATGGCCGCATCCAGGAATGGCTGGAAGATTACAAAGAGACCGAACCACAGCACAGGCATATTTCACATTTATATGGTATTTACCCGGCATCAGAGATTACCGCGGATGGCACACCCGAACTGGCCGAAGCTGCAAAGAAAACCCTGGATGTACGTGGTGATGATGGCCCAAGCTGGTCTATCGCTTACAAGTTACTATTCTGGGCCAGGCTGCATGATGGTAACCGGGCTTGTAAGCTTTTTACCGAGATCATGAAACCAATCACAAGTACCGGCATTAACTATGGTGCGGGTGGCGGCATTTATCCAAACCTGTTATCCGCCGGTCCGCCATTCCAGATAGATGGAAACTTTGGTACAACTGCCGGTATTGCCGAAATGCTAATCCAGAGCCACGAGGGTTATATCAACCTGATCCCGGCCATCCCCGATAGCTGGAAAGCAGCGGGCGATGTAAAAGGCTTACGTGCCCGCGGCAATTTTACGGTAGATTTTAAATGGAAAGATGGAAAGGTAATTAGTTACCGGGTTACATCAACCGCACCGCGCAAAGTGAAGATCAAGGTTAACGGAGTAATAAAAGAAGTAATGGCTCAAAAAATAAGCTAATCACTCTACTACTCACGCTTTCACCATAGCGATGGGTTTCAAACCCATCGCTATGGTGAAAGTTAATCTATCTAAAAATAAATTCAATGAAAATATTTTATAAACTGATTTTAGCCTTTCAAGTGATCATCCCTCCCATGATTACTTCTGCATCTATCCATAGGCAAACGACAATTATTACCATGCCTTACGGCAAAGGCAATTCCATCGTTTACAACCTTAAAGCCGGTACCTACAATGTGTATCACGGCAAAACGGCCATATTCGCCAATGTCAATGCGGCCTTTAAAATAAAGGATATAACAGTTTCAACTACCGATAATTTAAACCGGAAGTACGCCTCAACTCCCATTACCGACGGCTTTGGCAAAGGCGATAGATACGTGGTTACACTAACCGGCAATAACCTGCCGAAAATTGAGCAGGTGTTTTTTGTTTATCCCGGTAAAGAGTTTTTTTTGACACAGATTGTATTGTCCGGGAAAAGTCTTAGCAGTAATTCCATTACCCCTTTTGCAGGTAATCTGCCTGTTGTTACCGGCGATGCCCGAAGCATTTTTGTTCCTTTTGATAATGATACGTTTATCCGCTATAATGCAAAAGAATTTAAAGCTCCGTTCAGCAATACCAGTGCCGAGGTAGGGGCCGTTTATGACAATACCACCCGCAATGGCTATATAGCCGGTTCTGTGGCGCATGAAGTTTGGAAAACGGGTATCCGCAGCAGCAGTACCCAGGATGAAGGTAACCGGATGGCGGTTTGGAGCGGCTATACCGAAGAGAGCATTACCCGCGACCATATTGATCATGGCCAGGTTAGGGGCGGTGTAGTAAAATCACCAAAGATCTTTATAGGTTACTTTGACGACTGGCGCACAGGCATGGAATATTACGCTAAAGCAAACCGCATTGCCGAGCCTCCCTTTGTTTTTAACTGGACAAAACCTACTCCCGTTGGCTGGAACAGCTGGGGCGTAATACAGGAAAAACTGAACTATGAAAAAGCTACCAAAGTGGCCGATTTTTTTGCCGATAGTCTCTCTGCTTTCCGTACAGGTAATACCGCCTTTATCGACCTGGATTCCTATTGGGATTTTATGCTGAAAGGTGGTTTGGAGGGCGATTACAGCAAGTTGAAAGCCTTTGCCGATTATTGTAAAAGCAAAGGCCTGCAACCCGGTGTGTACTGGGCGCCATTTACCGACTGGGGCTGGAAAGATGGGCCCGACCGCAAAGTAGCCGGAACCAATTATACCTATGGCGAAACCTGGACAAAAGTTGGTGATAAATATCACGAAATAGATGGCGCAAGAGCTGTCGACCCAACCCATCCGGGAACATTGCAACATATCGACCTGGTTATTGGCAAGCTAAAAGAATGTGGTTTTAAAATGATTAAGATAGATTTCCTGGGCCATGCCACGGCAGAATCAACCCATTTTTATGACCCAACAATAACTACCGGGATGCAGGCTTATCGCAAGGGGATGGAGTACCTGATCAGTAAACTCGGCGACCAGATGCTGATTTATGCCGCTATATCGCCAACATTGGCTACCGGCAGGTATGTACACACCCGCCGTATTGCCTGCGATGCTTTTAAAAGCATCGATAATACCCAGTACACTTTAAATAGCGTAAGCTATGGCTGGTGGCAAACCTATTTGTATAATTATGTTGATGCAGATCATGTGGTGTTATCAACAGAAAGTGAGGGTACCAACCGTGCGCGCATGCTTTCGGCGGTAATAACCGGTACTTTTATTACCGGTGATGATTTTTCCATACACGGGCCATGGAGCAACAGGGCCAAAGCATGGTATCAAAACCCCGAAATATTGGCTGTGATAAACAATGGCAAGGCCTTTAAACCAGTTGAAGGTAACACCGGCGAGAATGCCTCGGAGATATTTACCCAAAAAATTGGTAATGCTTATTATGTAGCGGTATTTAATTATTCGGATAAGCCAAAGGAGTTTGCGCTTGATTCAAAAAGATTAGGTCTTCCGGATCAAAAGTACCGGGTTACCGAAATATTGCAGGGTAACAATACAGATATCCCTGCAAAGCTTAATGCTGCCGATGCCGCATTATATAAATTTGAGTTCGGGAAGTAAAATCGAAAAAAATAACCTTATTTGTATCTAATAAATAACCTGTAAATTGAGAAAGAAGTTCCTAAACAAAATAGTACCCTTTAGCGGGGTGCTTATCAGTACCATGTTCCTCGCAGCCGGAAGTTTTGCCCAAACAGTAACTATCCCGGTAGAAACACAAAACAACGCATTAGTGTTGCAAACAGATGCCGATAAGAACCTTAAAATGGTTTATTTCGGCGCCAAACTGAGCAATGCAAAAGAGTATGAGCAGATCCTGAAAATGTACAGGCAGGCAGATGACTCTGGTATCCTCAATGATGCCTATATGCCATCAGGGTCGGCAAGCCTGGCCGAGCCTGCCATTACAGTTACGCATGCCGATGGTAATAAATCACTTAACCTGGCGTATGTAAGCCATACGGTTACAAAAATTGCTGACGATATCAGCTTATTAACCGTAAACCTGAAAGATCCCGCTTATCCTTTTGAGGTAACCCTGTATTACAAAACCTATTTTAAAGACGATGTTACCGAACAATGGTCGGTTATAAAACATGGCGAGAAGGGGATTGTAACACTTAATAAATTCGCGTCGGCAAACCTTAACCTAAAGGGTAACGGCTTTTGGCTGAAACAATACCATGGCAACTGGGCCGTTGAAATGCAGCCCGAAGAAGCAAAGCTTACCCACGGCATCAAAACTATCGATAGTAAATTAGGCACCCGTGCCAATTTGTACGAACCATCCATGTTTATGGTATCTATGGATAAACCGGCTACCGAGGATGAAGGTAAAGTAATGCTGGGCGCGCTGGAATGGTCGGGTAATTTTAAAATCGACCTGGAACTGGATGTTTCTGATAATTTACGGGTAATAGCCGGTATGAACAATGCTGCATCAGAATATCACCTTAAACCTGCTGAGGAATTTATCACCCCGGCATTTGTTTACACTTACTCAGACCATGGTAAAGGTGATGCCAGTCGTAAATTACAGCGCTGGGCACGCAAATATAAAATTGTTAATGGTGAGGGCGACAGACTTACCCTGCTTAATAACTGGGAATCAACTTATTTTGATTTTAATGAAAGTAAACTGGCTCAATTATTAAAGGATACCAAAAAATTAGGCGTCGATTTGTTTTTGCTGGATGATGGCTGGTTTGGTAACAAGTTCCCCCGAAACGGCGATGTTGCAGGATTGGGCGACTGGCAGGAAAATAAGCAAAAATTGCCAAATGGCATCAGTTCGCTGGTTAAGGAAGCACAGGCCAATGGTGTAAAGTTTGGCATTTGGATAGAACCGGAAATGGTTAACCCGGCAAGTGAATTATATACCAAACACCCGGATTGGGTAATTAAACAACCCAACCGTCCCGAAAAATATTTCCGTAACCAACTGGTGCTGGATCTTTCCAATCCAAAGGTGCAGGATTTTGTTTATGGGATAGTTGACGACCTGTTTACCAAAAATCCCGACCTGGCTTACATCAAGTGGGATTGTAACGCGGTGATCTATAATGCCTATTCGGCTTATTTAAAGAAAGATCAATCGCACTTGTATATTGAGTATGTGCGGGGGTTATATAAGGTGCTTGAACGGGTAAGGGCGAAGTATCCAAAGGTTCCGCTGATGTTATGTTCAGGTGGTGGCGGACGTGTGGATTATGGCGCGCTAAAATACTTCACCGAGTTTTGGCCAAGCGATAATACCGAACCGCTGGAAAGGGTTTTCATCCAATGGGAATACTCGTATTTCTATCCGGCTATTACCAGCTCAAATCATGTTACAGATTGGGGCAAACAGCCAATCAAATTCCGTACAGATGTGGCAATGATGGGTAAATTAGGGTTCGACATTGTAGTAAGTAAATTAAGTGAGCAGGATCTTTCATACGTTCATGATGCGCTTAAAAACTATGATAACCTTAAAGATCCCATATGGCATGGTGACCAATACCGCCTGCAAAGCCCATGGGATAATGATGCCGCATCTATCATGTATGTTAATGATACCAAATCAAAGGCAGTAGTGTTTAACTACCTGGTTAACAATCGCTATAATGCAGGCACAAAGGTACCTATCCGTTTAAAAGGCCTCGATCCGCAGAAAAAATACCAGGTTAAAGAGATCAATCTTTATCCCGGCTCCAAATCCTCTTTAGGTGATGATCTTATCTTTACCGGCAATTTTTTAATGACTGTTGGCATCAACCCCGATGTTAACAGCAGCAGAACAAGCGTTGTTTTGCAGCTGGACGAGATCAGGTAACAAGGATGTTATGTAACAAGGCTGCAACAGTTTAAAATAAACCGTTGCAGCCTTGTATTTTAGCAGATGGGTTAAATTAATGTCAAGTTTACAAGTCTTAAGTTCAAAGTCTTAAGTCAGGAAGACTTTTGCCTTGGAACTTAAGATTTAACCCAGTGTATCTGCCTTACCATGAAAAGACCTGTACTCCTGCTAATTATGATTGCGCTTGCCAGCATATCCTATGCCCAAAACCGCCGGGGAGGTGGCAACGGAAATGGTGGTAATTATGACAATTTTCAGCAG
Source organism: Mucilaginibacter sp. P5_A6 (assembly GCF_056400585.1). NCBI lineage: Bacteria > Pseudomonadati > Bacteroidota > Sphingobacteriia > Sphingobacteriales > Sphingobacteriaceae > Mucilaginibacter > Mucilaginibacter sp. P5_A6. The sequence continues at coordinate 31,811 of NZ_JBFUKZ010000034.1, forward strand.
CGGCGGTCGAAGGAACAAAAAGGACCTTTACCATTCAGGGAGGTTACCGGTGTAGTGAAAGACACCGCCGATAAAAAGATGGAAGGGGCAACCGTAAAACTGGTATCAGCTACTGATAGTGTGGTTACCATTACCGGCCCAACGGGTAAATTTGTTCTCAGGAAAATTAAATCGGCCATATTTGTAATAACGGTTACCAGTGTTGGTTATCAGTCCGTTATCCGTAAGATGCTGAACAATGATGAATCGCGCAGCTTATCGCTTGATCCCTTTATTTTAAAACCGCAATCGCATATGCTTGGGGAGGTTGTTGTAAACGGAGGGCCCAGTATTACCTACAAAACCGATACGGTTGAATATCGCGCCAGTGATTATAAAGTACGTCCTAATGCTACTGTTGATGAGCTGATTAAAAAAATGGAAGGCGTTGAAGTTGCCAAAGATGGTACAGTAACCCACCAGGGGCAGGCAGTGGTAAAAGCCCGGCTAAATGGTAAGGATTATATAGGTGGCGATGTAGCCCAGGCCATTAAAAACCTGCCTGCTGATATTGTGGAGAAAGTACAGATCATTGATGATTACGGCGACCAGGCTGCCCGCACTGGTGTTAAGGATGGCGACCCGCAAAAGGTGCTCAACATTACTACCAGGGCCGATAAATCTGTAGGTAACACAGGTCGTTTAACCGCCGGCGCTGGTAGTGATGACAGGTACGATACCCGCCTGTTTTTTCAACGGTTGAATGGTAACGAGCAGATAGGGCTCATCGGGAGCTTTGTAAATACGGTGAACGGTGTTACCGGCGGTAGTGGGGGCGGAAGCGGGGGAACAACAAAAACAGGCGGTCCTAATATCAGCTATCGCAGCTATCTAACCAAAAAGATCCAGGTCAATACCAGTTATAATTATAATTTCAGAGATGTAAATTCCATTAACCATAGCGATGGGCAGCAATTCAGCACATTGGGTACAACCAACTTTATCAGGAACTCCAATTCGCAAAATAATAACAAAACCCATAATATAAACCTGGAGCTGGAGTATAATATTGATAGTGCGAATTACTTAAAAGTAACCCCCAGTTTTAGTTACTCGGGTGTAAATTCAACAAACACATCTCAAAGTTTTAAAACCGGCCTTATTCATCAGGATATTTTGGGATTAACCGGCAGCAATAATACCGTGCCCAGTTGGGGGGCTATTGTGTTTTATCAGCATTTGTTTAAAAAACCGAAGCGCAACCTGTCGTTGCAGGTAAGCTACAACAGGTCGGATAATGAAACTGTTAACGAGCAGGACAATAACATTATTTACTACCAGGATTCTACCAATCACGTTTTGAAAGATTCGTTAGTAAATCGCCATATCAGCCGGAGCAACCTGAGCAAAAATTTCAGGACAAGTTTTACCTATGTTGAACCGCTGAATGATGTATCACAACTGGAGTTTAACGCGCAGGTAAATTCGCGCGGCTATGATAACCAGGCCTATACCTTTAATATCGATTCAGTTGGGAACAGGAGCCTGGTTGATTCATTGAGCAATGTTTTTAAATATTCATTCACCGAAACACGCTTGGCCCTCAATTACCGCATAAATCAAAAAAAGTACAGTGTTTCATTAGGTGTTACGGGTGTGCCTACGGTATTGGATGGTACAAAAGTTAGCGGCGGCATTGTAAGCACACACCGCAGCAATTTTAATTTAATCCCAATAGCGCGGTTCCAGTATATATGGTCAAAGCAGGAGCGGTTTTCGGTTAACTATTCTGGCAGTCCGCAGGAACCTTCATTTAACCAGATCCAGCCGGTACGTGATGAATCTAACCCCCAAAACCCGGTTGTAGGTAACCCCGATCTGAAGCCATCATTCAGAAATTCTATAAACCTGCAGTATAATAATTACATAGTTGATTCAAAATTTAACGTTTCGGCAAATGCCAATATAAGCTTTATTAAAAACCAGATAGTTACCAATACCGTGCAGATAGCCGATACCTTAGGCGCTTTAAAAAACGAAACCCACTTTATAAATTTAAATGGCAGTTATACCATTGGTGGCAATTACAATATTTCGAAACAGCTGGACGATAGGAAATATAACCTGTCGCTTAACGGAACCATCAATTATGGTCATGGCATATCAATGAGTAACAACGTGCAAAACTTTACCACAACCTGGCATTTTAATGAGCGCTTTGGCCCGCAAATAAATCCCAGCGAATCGGTAGAAATTAACCCATACGTTTCCTATGATGTGGCCAAATCATATTTCACGCTGCCCCACTCGGTAAATACCAATATCAGTACCACCGCTTTGGCTGTCGATGGTAAATTTTATTTCCTTACCGGGCGTACTGCCACGTTTGGCTACAGCGCCAATAAAAACTTTGTAAAAGGGATATCGCAGAATCTTACCCGCAACCCATTGGTTATTAACGCTTACATTGAACAGCAGTTTTTTAAGCGCCGCAACCTCACCCTTACTTTCCAGGTATTTGATATTTTAAAACAGAATAACTTTGTTAGCCAGGTTACAACCGAAAACTCGGTAACCAACACACTCAGTAATGCGCAAAGCCGTTATTTTATGTTCAGCGCAAAACTAAACCTCCAAAAATGGAGCGGCACTCCAATGCGCCGTGGTCAAAGAATGAAGAGGAGAGGAGACGGGAGTTTTATTGAATAAGCGGTCATGGTTTAAACAACAGAAAAAATCATGCGAAACGAGTTCGGCATGACTTAGGGTTAATTTAAAAAGGCCTCTTATATTTTTATTAAATCCTGCTTTAAAGCCGCTATAACCAGCCCGGTTCTTGATTTTGTTTCAAATTTTTGAAAAAGCGCTTCGCGGTAGTTATCAATAGTATGCGGGCTTAGGTTCATCATATCTGCAATTTGCTTGTACGTAAGGTCGCTGCAGCATAGCTCCAGGAACTTCAACTCGTTGGCATTTACCTCTATTTGTTGTGCATTTACAGGCTGGCTGTTTTGTATGTTGCGTAATAGTTTCCCGCTTACAAGTTCATTAATATAAAACGATTGTTTAGCAATACCGGTAATAGCATCAACCAGATCGGATGCCCTGGATTGTTTAAGCATGTAGCCGCCGGCGCCGCTTTTAAGCATCCCTATGATGGGTTTGTCTTCTTCAAACATACTTAAGGCCAGTACTTTAATTTGGGGATGTTTTTCTTTGATCCATTTGGTGCTTTCATATCCATCCATCTGCGGCATGGTAATATCCATCAGGATCACTTCGGGCAAGGGATGGCGCGGTAGTTTCTGGATCATATCCTGGCCATTCTCGGCATCAAAGATCACGTTAATTTTGCCCGAATCAGTAAGCAGGCTCACCAGGCCCTGTCTGAAAAGGGTATGGTCATCAACAATGGCTATATCTATTTTATCAGCGTACATCAATATTTAGTAGGGTATGGTTACAATAATTTCAGATCCGTTTCCGGCCGCCGAGTTGATGGAGGCTGCACCATTAATCATCGCCGCGCGTTTGGTGATGTTGTGCAGGCCCATCCCGTTTTTTCGTTTCAGCGTTTCTTCAACATCAAAACCCTTTCCGTTATCCCGGATTGTTAACTTAAATGAATTTTCAATCTGCTCTAAAGTTATAAATATTTCGCTTGCTTTGGCATGCTGTATGATGTTATTTATAATCTCCTGGAACAGCCGGAAAAGGATGGTTTCTTTTCCGCTATCGGCATTAAATGTGTTGAAATTTCGCTTATCAAAATTGATCTTAAATTTGTCTGATCGCTGCAGCCATTCCAGTTCAAATTCAATAGCCGCTGCCAGTCCGCGGTTTACCAGTTCTTCGCCGTGTAGCAGGCGCGACAGGGCTTTTACTTCTTTGATAGACCGGGTTGTAAGATCTTCAACAAAAGCCAGTTTTTCGGCCGTTTTGTCCTTATTGTCAAGGTCGATAGAACTTAGGGTGATAGTAGTAATACTCAGCAACTGCCCTATATTATCATGCAAGTCGTAAGCGATGGTTTTAAGGGTTTGCTCCTGCACTTCTATCTGGGTTTTAAGCAACTCATTCTCAAATGTTTTTTGCAGCAGCAATTTCTCCTCCTGGTGTTTCTTTTTTTTACGGTTGTATGAAACTACGTAAATGATGAGGAACAGGGGTGCAATTAAAAAAATTAGGGAAGTTAACCCTATCAGGAAGACGATTTCCTGCGAAGATATCTGCATAAAAAAGCGTATGACCAAAAAGAGTATAGTGTTATGTTTAATAAGATAAAGATATAGTACCGTATGGAAAGCTGGTTATTGATAGGTTTTAAGCTTGAAAGGTAATCAAAAAATATGTTGCAGGTGGTACTGCCGAAGTAAAAAAACAATGCACCGCTTACCCACCAGAAGGGTGCCGAAAATGCAAGCCGCTCAAAGTTTTCGTCCATCAGTTTAAGATAGTAATAATACAGGCTTGCCAATACAAACACAACCGACATAACGGTTGCAGTTATTGAAACAAATGCTTTAAAATGGGTCATCACCAGCTCGGCTAAGTATACGGCTACAAAAATTATATACCAGGTAATAAGCCATTTACCCGTGCTTTTAAATGGCTTATATAAACTGTAAAACATGTAGCCGGTAACCCCGCATTCAAACAGTAAAAACGCGTTATAAAGGTTATGATTAGGCACATGTGCTACTTTGCGCAAGTATACGCCGGTCATTTCAACAAGGCAGGTTAGCAGCAGGTATGGGATAAACAGCTTCCAGGCTGTATCCTTATCTTTTATTAAAAAGATAAGGGCAGCCAGGAAGCATATAAATTCACACCCGGTATTTATGGTGATGAACATCATTTGTTTTACTTTACTAAGGTTGCGCCAATGCTGCTGCATGTTGCAGGAGGCGGGCATTGCTCGCCGCGGTTTTCGGGAGGTGTGCCGATAATAAAGCCTTGCAAGCCGCCATTTTGCCCCGCTGCAGGTTTTTTGTAATAATAATCCTGGTGATATGGTTTTACAACGCTATCTTTTGTTGATACCATTACCAGCGTAGTAAGCCCCCAGAATTGTTTATCGGGCTTGTAGCCGCCCTTAAAGTCTGATCCGTAATTTTTGTCATAACTGGCTAGGTAAAAACGGACGCCATCGCCGCCTTCGCGCCTGGTTTTTTGAACCATGCTGTCCAATCGGGCCAGGGGGAACCAAATGCACCTGGTGTTTGGTTTCTTATGGATGTTCCCGAGGAGGCCTGAATCAATCGTGCCAGCGTGGCTTTCATAGTTTTTTACATACTTCAGTGCCGTTTCATAGCTTAAGGTATCAAAGATAAGTCCGTTTTCTTTAACGGCTACATCGGCCTGGTGGTTTTGTTGACATGAACTAAAACCAATAGCGGCAAACGCCAGGGTAATTAGGGTAATTTTTTTGATCATGATGTTGTTATTTAAGTTTATCGAAAGTGCTTAATTATGCGTAGAAACACAACATCTATATTAAACCTTTTTTTACCCTAAAAAACACCTTTAAAAAAGCTGATTATACCCTATACTACCTTTTAACTATAACAGACATTTGTGATGTAATACAAAAGCAAAGAAAATGAAGTAACGGTTTTGTTACATGTATTAATACTTGTTTAATATAACCTGGCAGTAATAATAATGCTTTGTTATAGTGATAACTAACTGGAATTTGTAATTAAATTAACCAATGGTATATTATTATAAAATATTGATAATTAAGCTGATGTTCATGGCAATTGGTTTTGAACATTAACTACAGATGAAATTTTTCAATTGATATAATGACATATATTTACCAACCGATTAAACCAAAATAAACTAAATCATACCCTAAAACTAACTTATTAATTTAAACTCTAAAACTTATTATTATGGAACCTTACATTGGCGAGATCAGAATGTTTGCAGGCGATTTTGCCCCCCGTGGCTGGGCGCTTTGCGACGGCAGTTTACTAAGAATTGATCAGTGGGATAAATTATTTTCGATTATCCAAACCTATTATGGCGGTGATGGCGCAAGTAACTTTGCCGTGCCCGATTTGCGCGGCCGCGCCCCGGTAAGTGCAGGCGCCAGTACTGGCTATACATCCGGTTATTACCTCGGTCAGAGAAACGGCAGTGAAAATGTGACACTAACTCCTGCACAAATGCCGGCACATAGTCACGTTGTAAACGCGTTCTCGGGCGGCGGCGACTTAATACAACCGTCTGCAGGAGTCCCGGCTTCAACAATTGACCCCGGACCAGGTACGCTTTACAGTTCTTATTCTTCAGCTGATCCTAATCAGCAAATGAGTCCTAAAATGATCCAACCGTCTGGCGATAGTCGACCTTTTAGTGTAATACAACCAGTGCTTGCGGTTACTTACATCATTGCATTGGAAGGCATTTACCCTCCAAGACCATAGTGGTAATGATTTGTACCGGATTTTAATACCATGTATTGAAGAGGGAATCTAAAGTAAATACAACCCCTGACTTATTTTAAGACAGGGGTTGTGTAGTATCGGCTATCATCTATCAATGTCTTTTATTAATGTATCAGAGTGGGTTGCGTATAGTTATTAAAGTGAATTCTGTTATTGTCGACAATAGAACTGCTTATAAAGTGAATTGCAAGAGGCATGGAAGAATCAATAACAATTTTACCAGATAGCTATAACAATATTAATAACTTATTATGAAAAAATTTTTACTTCTTAACAGGAATTTTGGGCGTTATAGCCGATATTTTTTTGCTTTATTTTTGCTTTTGGCATCAATAGCAGGCCGCAGCCAGGCTCAGGTATATTATACTTTTAACGATGGTAGCGGTGCTACCACAACCGCTAATGATGCTCTTTTTAAGATGGATTATAATGGCAGTAATGCTTCAAGTATTTTAGGCTCCATTAGTCCTACACCACTTTTTTTAGCACTCGATTTGCCAAACAACCGGGCATTTGTAAGTGAAGGGTATGCACCTACAGGCTATAGCATTAAAGTTATTAATTTAACTACTAAGGCGGTAATTAAATCAATACCGGTACCGGACAAGATAGCTGGCCTGCGGTATGATGCGACAAGTGGTTATATATATTATATAACGGCAGGTGCAAGTTCAAATAATGTACTTGAGGCAACTGATGCACTTTATAAAGTATTACCTACCGACAACGCCGGAACACTGGTGATGGGCTCGATTACGCCCGGCCCTACATATTTAGCCATCGATATTCCACACGATAGGGTATTTATCTATGATTCATACGGAACCAACAGGAAAATTTATGCCGTTAATGTCAAAACGGGGGCCAAAATAAGTTTCGTGATAACGCTTGCAGCTTACGGCTTAGAATATGATGCGCAAACCAATTTGGTTTATTATATTACCAGTGACGGATCGTACAAAACAAATAAGCCGGATGATGCCATCTGGAGTTTAACGCCGGATCTTGTTACTAATACTAAAGTAGTGGGATCAATTGGTGCAGCGGAAAATGCCTTTGCCATGGATGCCGGCAATAACCGGGCATATGTTTATGATGGTGCCGGTGCGGCGCCGGCCGATAGAAAGGTTACGTCTATAGATCTTACTACAGGTGCGATTACATTAGTCACTAATATTTCAACTTATCCCAATGTGGCGGCGGTTAACTTTATAGCTGTTCCGCAACGTGCAGTATTAAGTAAACCTATATTTGGCAGTATAACGGCCTCGTCGGTAAATGTGACTGATACTGTTAAGCTGAGCGATGTGGCCGTTACAGCGCGCGGTATCGTTTACAGCAGCAGTGCAGCTATGCCGGAAATTGGCGGCGGAGGTGTTACGCAGGTATCAGGTGGTACGGGCAACGGTTTGTTTACTTCAAGTGTTACAGGGCTTAGCTCCTCAACCACGTACAATGTCAGGGCATATGCCACAAGCAGTGCAGGTACGGCTTATAGTGATGTAGTTAGTGTTTCCACCACCTCCAATAATGCCAACCTATCTGCATTTAGCATCGGTTCAGTCACATTAAGCCCAACTTTCGCAAGTGGCACAACAAGCTATACAGCCAACGTCACTTATGATAAAACAACGATAACAGTAACCCCCACGATAGAAGAGTCTCATGCCACTATAAAAGTAAACAACATAGCAGTCACCTCGGGTTCGGCCACAGGCGCAATAAACCTTAACCCCGGCAGCAACACCATTACTACACTGGTTACCGCCCAGGATGGCACAACATCAAAAACCTATACAACCACTATTACAAAAGATAAAAGCCCGCAAACCATTACGTTCAACGCACTAACCGCGAAAACCTACGGCGATGCAGACTTTACCTTGGGCGCGGTATCCGGCAGCACACTGGCAGTAACCTATACCAGCGATAATAATAATGTAGCTACGGTATCAAGCACGGGCCTGGTACATATAGTAGGAACTGGCACGGTGAACATAACGGCGGCACAGGCCGGTAACACCACTTATCTTGTTGCACCAAATGTAAGCCAGCAACTAACTATAAACAAAGCAGTATTAACCTATACCGCTGATGCTGCATCACGCGATTATGGAGTAGCCAACCCAACCTTTACAGGCTCCATATCCGGCTTTGTGAACGGCGATACCCAGGCAACCGCTACAACCGGTACTATGGTTTTTACTTCGGCAGCCCATGCTACATCTCCTGTAACTACCAATAACACAACGGTTATCCAGTATGGGATTAACGGGAATGGGCTTAGCTCGGCCAATTACAGCTTTGCACAGGCTACGGCAAATAACACGGCATTAACGCTTAATAAAATTGTTATTACCTATACCGCGCAACCGGCAACCAAGGTTTACGGTGCGGCAAACCCGGCCTTGAATGTGGTGTTTACCGGTATGGCAAACGGTCAGACGATTGACCAGGTACTTAATTCTTTGTCGTACGCTACCACTGCCACCGTTAGTAGTCCGGTTGGCGCTTATCCCATTACAGTAAGCGGCCTCGATGCGCTCAATTACACGTTTTCTGCATCATCATCCAACACCACCGCGTTTACCGTAACCAAGGCCAATTTAACATTTGCGGCGCAGGCGGCCACCAAACGTTACGGTGAAACTAACCCTACATTAAGTGGCACCATTACCGGCTTCGTAAACAACGAAACTGCCGCAACTGCTTTGACCGGTACCGCGGTTTATAACACAACTGCCGGTATAACCAGCAGCGTTGGCAGTTATCCTATAACGCTAAGCGGTGTATCAGCAACCAACTATAACATAACAGCTGTCGTAGCTAACAATACGGCCTTAACCATCACTAAAAATACATTGAGTTACGTGGCCACGCCGGCAAGCCGGGCATTTAATACGGCCAACCCATCGGTAACAGGTACAATAACCGGCTTTTTAAACGGCGATACCCAGGCATCGGCTACTACCGGTACGCTTAGCTTTAACACAACTGCAACAACAAGTACACCGGTTGGCACATATGCTATTGATGGCGCAGGTTTAAGCTCGGCCAATTATAATATTGTTCAGGATGCTTCAAATGCCTCGGCGTTTTCTATATTCTTATCAACCAATGGCAACCTGAGCAGTTTAGCTATCAGCCAGGGGAGTTTATCACCCTCGTTTGCGTCGGGCACTAATAATTATACCGCAACGGTCGCAACAGGTATTACTTCATTAACCTTAACGCCTACGTTATCAGATGCTAACGCCGGGGTGACGGTTAATGGTAACCAGGTAACATCCGGTACATCATCGGGCAGTATCTCTTTAAATGTTGGCCCCAATGTTATCCCGGTAAACGTAACCGCGCAGGATGGTACCACCACTAACCCGTATACTGTTACAGTAACCCGCCTGCCTTCGTCAGATGCAACATTAAATAGCTTTAACATCAGCACAGGTACGCCCACACCGGATGCATACAATGTATACCGGTCAAACGTAGCTAATACGGTAACCAGTTTTGATGTTACCGCAGTAATTCATGAACCCAATGCCACTATAACAGTCAACGGCAATCCTGCAACGTCAGGTACACCGGTTACACTGCCGCTTAATTTGGGCGATAATGTATACAATTTAATAGTAACCGCGCAAGACGGTACTACGCAAAATTACTATGGCATGGTTATTAACCGCGCCTTCTCATCAAATAACCTGCTGAACAGCCTGGCGGTGAGTGCAGGTTCGCTTAGTCCGGCTTTTGACAACGCTACCCTTAACTATACCGTGCAGGTGAGCAATGCAACCAAATCCATCGATATTACACCCACCTTTGATGCCACTGCTTACGGATCTCATGATGGTTTGCCAGCCCCATCCGGAGCGGCTTTTACCAGCGCACTTGCTATAGGTGATAACCAGATACCAGTAACCGTAACGGCACAAAATGGAACACCAAGAGCCTACAATATAACCGTAACCAGGGCGACATCGACTGATGCAACATTGGCCGGTCTAGGTATAATGACCACCATTTCGGGGCTTGATGTGCCTTTCGATAGCGGTACTTATACCTACAACACTACGGTAACAAGTGATGTAGCTGCCTTTACCCTAAAACCAATAGCTACAAACGATGGCTCGACGATAACCATCAATGGGACGGCTTTAAATACTACCAATGGTAACGCCATCACGCTCCAATACTTTTCGGCAGTTGAACCTATGGTGATAGTAGTTACCGCCGGCGATGGCCTAACCCAAAAAACCTACACCGTAAATGTAACAAGGAATTTCTCGACAAATAATTTGCTGCAAAGCTTAACAATGAACATCAACGGGACAATAACGCCGCTGATCCCTGTATTTGATCCTGCAACTAATGACTATACAATGGTCATTAGTAATCCAAGCGTAACCGGCATCACAATTGCGCCTGTGGCACAGGATGACCATGCCGAACTAAGGGTGGGCGGAGTGTTCGTAGCCAAAGGAACATCAAGGTTTGTAGCCTTACAGGGCGGCGCCAATGTAATCCCGGTAAACGTATTATCTTTTGGCGGGGGGAACAATACCTACAATATCACCATCAACCGGGCCTATTCATCAGATGCCAGTTTGATTAATATTATCCTTTCCGGTAACGCGGGGTATTCGGCTATCATTAACCAAACCGCTAATAACCTTACTGCTACTATTCCTAATAATGTAACGGCTATAAGGCTAATTCCTAACGCCTCAGACCCGGGAGGTACGGTTATTACAGTGAACGGCTATGCTTTAACAAGCGGCTCATTAGACAACCTACCATTAGCCGTTGGCGATAATGTATTTACCATAGCCATAACTGCGGCAGATAACTCTAATACACAATATTATACAGTACATGCCATAAGGCTGCCATTTACCGATGTTACGCTCAGTTCGTTAATGGTAGATAAAGGCACTCTTGCACCCGCGTTTTCACCGGGCACAACAAGTTATACAGTAGTTGTAGCCAGTAGTGATAACGCTATTACTGTTACGCCGGTGGCTTCGGCAGCAGGTGTTAGCGTAAATGCCGGCGGACAAACCATTGATGCTTCAACTCCATCGTACACTAACAGTGCTTTGTTTGTAGGCAACCAACGCATCACTGTTAGGGTAACAGCTCCCGATGGCGTGAACTTTACAAGCTATGCTTTAAATGTCCTCCGTCCGTCGGCAAACCAGGCTTTCCTTGGTAATATTATTTTGAGCAGCGGCGTTATTTCGCCTGCATTTTCCCGAAACACGGTAAATTACATGGCTTCGGTTGCGGGCAATGTATCTTCCGTCAACTTTACCCCGGCAACGGCCGAAGCTAACGCTATTATTACCGTAACCAATGGAGGTAATACAACCACTATTAATGCCAGTACACCATCAGTATTAATACAGTTAAATGCGGGCGCTAACGTAGTAACCACAAACATAACCTCGCAGGATGGCAGTACTACCAAAACATATACAGTAACTATAACCAGGGCAGTTCCGTCTGCCGATGCAACTCTTGCCGGCCTGCGTCTGAGTACTGGTACCCTTAGCCCGGTGTTTAGCAACGGTACAGATACCTACACGGTGGGCGTAAATTATGCAACAGGTTCAGTTAACATAACTCCGGCCACTACCAATGCAAACGCGGTAGTTACGGTAGGAGGGCTGGCCGTTGTTTCGGGAGCTGGTTTGAGTGTGGCTTTAAACCAGGGTGATAATGCTATATCTGTTGTAGTAACTGCCGAAGATGGCAGCACAACCAAAACCTACACGATAACGGTTAACAGGGCTGCAGCATCCACTGATGCAACATTAGCCAGCCTGGGCATAAATACCGGAACGATAAGCCCTGTATTTGCGCCCGGTAAAACCAGCTATACTGCTACAGTAAGTAATACTGTAAGCAGTATTACGCTTTCTCCATTTTCTAATGATCCTAACGCTACTTTGCTGGTAAACGGTGCAGCGCCGGATGGGGTGACCGGAACAATGGATATACCGTTAAATGATGGTGATAATGTAATAACTACCGTGGTTGCCGCGCAGGATGGCATTACCACGCGTACCTACACTATAACTGTCAGCAAAACCGGTGCAGCAAATGCAAACCTCGCATCGTTCAAGATAAGTGGCGTTACATTGAAAAGAATAGGTGCAACAGATAACTACACGGCATCTGTAACGCCTTCTGCAACCAGTGTACAGCAAAGCGCCACGTTAAGTGACAGTCATGCATCTTTTACAGTGAACAATATAGCCGGGACATCRGRCATAGTCAATACAGTGCAGCTCGATGCAGGAGTTACGACCAATATTGTCATTGTTGTAACAGCCGAAGAYGGCATTACCACGCGTACTTACACTATAGCTGTCAGCAAAACCGGTGCAGCAAATGCAACCCTCACATCGCTCAAGATAAATGGCGTTACATTGAAAAGAATAGGTGCAACAGATAACTACACGGCATCTGTAAGTCCTTCTGCAACCAGTGTACAGCAAAGCGCCACGTTAAGTGACAGTCATGCATCTTTTACAGTGAACAATATAGCC
>NZ_JBFUKZ010000035.1:0-43074 GCF_056400585.1 Mucilaginibacter sp. P5_A6
GTTGAACAGGTATCGGTTGAACAGGTATCGCAATAATAAAGGTACTTACGCAACGTTTACACCCAAACTTAATCCGGTGCTTAAACATTTATTAGTAGAAACAAAACATTACCTATAGTACAGGCGTTTCCTGCAAAGCATAAACATAATCACAACTACTTATTAATGAAAATTTCAAACGAAACAAAAATTGGCGCACTTACAGTAATTTCTGTTACTATACTGATATTGGGGTATAGTTTTTTAAAAGGTAACGATGTTTTTTCGGGGTCAAATAAATTTTATGCAGTTTACAACAGCGTAGAAGGTCTTGGTGTATCAAAACCGGTGTTGGTAAATGGTTTCCAGATAGGCCGGATCTCGAAAATGGAACTTCAGCCAGATGGCCATACCATCGTAGAATTTAAAATAGAGGAAAAATACGATGTACCTAATAACACACTTGCAAAGCTGGAAAGTACCGATCTTTTAGGTAGTAAAGCCATTGTTTTTGAACTGGGCAACAGTAAAATACTTGCCGAGAACAAAGACACTTTAAAAGCCGATATACAGGGAAGCCTTGCCGAAAGCCTGCAGCCAATTCAAAAAAAGGCCGAAATGCTTATTAATAAACTCGATTCATCCCTTGCGGCAATCAACAAAATATTGAACCCCAACTTTCAAAAAAATGTTGACCGAAGCTTCATGAGCATTGCCAACTCACTACAAACATTAGAAGGGGTTACCAAAAAGATTGACAATTTGGTAGGCACTCAAACAAAACACATTGATGTTATACTTTCAAATGCCGAAGTTGTGTCTGATAATTTAAAAACCAGTACAGTACACGTTAATGGCATGGCTACCAATTTTGAAAAAATAAGCAACGATATAGCCGCATCAAACATCAAAAATACCCTGGATAATGCAAACAAAGCCATGGCCGATTTGCAGGCTACCATAGCTAATATCAACTCGACAAAAGGAACATTAGGCTTATTGATGAACGACGATAAAGTATACAAAAATATGGATGCCGCCACCAATAGTCTTAACAACCTTTTACTTGACTTAAAAGCGCATCCAAAACGGTATGTAAGCTTCTCTGTTTTTGGCGGGAAGAAAGATTAAAAACGGAAGAAAGAATTAAGACAAAGAAAAAAGGCGGCAATCACTGATGATTGCCGCCTTTTTTTTGGCCGGAAAGTGTTAATCTGAGAATGAAAGACTGTTAATAAATTATCATACATCTAAAATTTGCACATTTGAAACGGCGAAGCCCTCAACGGAGTTAATTTGCACATCCAGCATCTGTTATTCTATACAAAATGTTCTTCCTTCAATTGCCAGTTCGGTAGCAGGGAAAACACTTTTTGCTTCATCCAGTAACTCATTTAAGGTTTTATACCTGGCCGAAAAATGGCCGATCAGCAATTTTTTCGCATTTGTTTTTAACGCAATATCTCCTGCTTGTAGCGCCGTAGTATGATAAGTAATATTCGCCCTATCCAGCATATCATTTAAAAAGGTAGCTTCGTGATATAAAAGTGTAACGTTAGCTATCTGTTTAAAATATTGCTCTCCATATAACGTATCTGAACAATAAGCGTAGGATTTAGGCTCTTCAGAATCAATGGTAAGATCTTCGTTTTTATATACCTTCCCGGTTGGCGAAGTATAATCAGCACCCTTTTTTAAAGCCGTAAAATATGCTACAGGGATCTCCATTTCTTCTATTATCTCCTTACGCAGCTTACGTAAGCGTTTTTTTTCCCTGAAGATAAAACCGGTACAGTCGATCCGGTGATTTAGCGGGATGGTTTCTATAATGATATCATTATTATTCACAATAACTTCGGCTTTTTGCGCATTGGTTTGGGTAAACGCCAACGGAAAATGAAGCGTGGTTTCAGAATACTTTAATTGCAGGTCTATGATCTCCATTAAATGCGGAGGGCCGAAAAGATATAGCGTTTTTTTTCGTCCGTTAAGGTGCATTGACGAAAGCAAACCTACCAGGCCCAGGTAATGATCACCATGCAGGTGGCTGATAAATATGTAATCGATGCGGCTTGCTTTAACATCAAAGCGCAGCATTTGCTGCTGGGTACCTTCGCCGCAATCAATTAAATACAAGTGATCATTAATATTGAGCACTTGTGCTGTAGGATTTCTGTTAAAAATGGGGGTGGCAGAACTGCTTCCAAGTATTGTTACCTCAAATTTCATACCCGGTAAACAATCATTGGGTTATCTTGATTCTTTTTTAAGTTCTTTTTCAATTTCTTCCATGAAAATAAGATCGACGCCTTCTTCAGAAGTTGGTACTATGGTTAGTACGTTATCTAATTGAGAAATAGTGATCAACCGCGAAACAGCATCATTTAAACCCGCAAGAATAAATACGCCAGACGCATTTTTACATAGACGATGCCCAACCAACAGGCTGCTTAAGCCAGATGAATCGGCAAATTTAACTTGAGAAAGATCAAGAATGATATTTCTTTGCCCTTCCGTATTGATCAATATCAGCTCAGATTTTAACTGAGGTGTTACTAATGAATTCAATTTTGATTCATTGAGCTTCACTAAAATGTATTTCTCGTGTTTATCGACAGCAAATTTCATTCTTATTGAAAATTATTAAGCTAAGATAAGATTATTTTATTTGGAAATAAAAATTACATGTTATTAAGCGCATGCTTTATAGCACTTTCTACCCTATCCAAAACATTCATGGTATCCGATTTTACAAATGCCTCTCCTGTAATTTGCTCATAAAGCTCAATATAGCGTTCAGATATAGATTCAACAATTTCTTTTGTCATAACCGGAACAACCTGCCCGTCCTTACCTTGAAAACCGTTTTCTATAAGCCATTTTCTTACAAACTCCTTTGAAAGCTGCTTTTGTGGTTCACCTTTTTGCTGACGCTCCTCATAACCTTCCTTGTAAAAATACCTTGAAGAATCAGGGGTGTGAATTTCATCAATCAAATAAATTTCGTCACCAACCTTTCCAAATTCATATTTGGTATCAACCAGTATAAGTCCTTGTTTTGCAGCAATTTCGGTACCGCGTTTAAACAGCGCTTTGGTATAACTTTCCAATTGGGCATAATCACCGGCAGATACAATGCCATGTGCCAGAATCTCTCCTTTTGAAATATCTTCATCATGCCCCACCGAAGCTTTAGTAGTTGGCGTTATTATAGGCTCGGGAAGAATGTCGTTTTCCTTCAAACCTTCGGGCAGTGTTTCACCGCAAACCTGTCGCTTGCCGGCATTGTACTCCCGTGCAGCATGGCCGGCTAAATATCCGCGAATTACCATTTCTACCTTAAAAGGCTCACAAATGCGGCCTATAGTAACACTTGGGTCCGGAACCGATATAACCCAGTTGGGTACAATATCACTTGTAGCCTTTAAAAAACGGGCAGCTATCTGGTTAAGCACTTGTCCTTTATAAGGAATAGCCTCGGGCAGTACAACATCAAATGCCGAGATCCTATCAGATACTACCATGGCCAGATACTTATTATCTATGGTATAAACATCCCGTACCTTACCCTTATAATAACCGGTTTGCCCGGGAAAATTAAAATGTGTCTCTTTTATTGAATTCATTGTTGAATTAGATTTGAGATTTGAGATGTGAGATTTAAGACTGAAGAACAATCAAAACCCATATCTCAGATCTACTGATATCACAATATCTATTTGAGTATAAAACGCCGAAAAGGCATCTCATATCTCAAATCTAATATCTCATATCTACTGAATATCCCCGTAAGCGGCTAATATTTTACGTACCAGCTTATGGCGCACTACGTCTTCGCCGCTTAGGTATACTATTTCAATCCCTTTTATATCTGTTAATATACGCAGGGCGGTGTGCAGGCCCGATTGTTGTTTTTTGGGCAAATCTATCTGCGTAACATCGCCTGTAACAATAAACTTTGCAGACGGTCCCATACGTGTCAGGAACATCTTGAGCTGCATATCAGTAGCATTTTGGGCCTCATCCAATATCACAAAGCAATTATCAAGGGTACGGCCGCGCATAAATGCCAATGGTGCAATTTCAATGGTACGGTTCTCCAGGTAAAACTTAAGTTTTTCCGCTGGGATCATATCATCAAGGGCATCATATAACGGCCTCAGATATGGGTCGATTTTTTCTTTTAAGTCGCCGGGTAAAAAGCCGAGGTTCTCTCCTGCTTCAACTGCCGGGCGGGTTAAAATAATACGCTTTATTTCTTTATTCTTGAGGGCACGTACAGCTAATGCAACGGCAGTATAGGTTTTACCCGTACCTGCAGGCCCTATGGCAAAAAGAATATCGCTTTGATTAATGCTATCAACCATTTTACGCTGGTTGGCAGTGCGGGCTTTCACCATTACCCCATTCGGGCCAAAAACAATAACCTCGCCGCTGGCAAATTTATCGGTTACCTGGTCAGTTGACGGCCCTGTAGTAACTTTCGATCCTAAAATACGTTCAAGATCGGTAATGTTCAGGTTCTCAAATTTTTCAACATGTTGCAGCAGATGAGAAAATTTTTCCTGGAAAACATTTAGTTCGTGATCATCACCCAAAACTTTTATTTCGTTGCCTCGTGCAACTAATTTAAGCTTGGGATATTGTTTCTTAATGATCTCAAAATGATCATTATTTGGCCCCCACAATACGGCTGGATTTACGTTTTCAATTGATAGCTTAAGTTCGTTCAATACTAATTTGATTTTTTAGTTACGGATTTTTATGAATTAAAAATTGAATATTTGTAGCTTCAAATGCTATTACAAGATTAGCAATAAATATTATAAAATTAATGGCAATAATAACATTAACTACTGATTTGGGCGATAAGGACATTTACCAGGCTACTTTAAAGGGAAGTATCTATAAATTGTTGCCTACAGTTAATATTGTTGATATTACCAACAGTGTAGCGGCTTTTAATGTGCAACAGGCCGCGTTTATATTAAAGAACAGCTTTTATTACTTCCCCGAAGATACGGTGCACCTTATAGGCATCGATACTGTATATAGCGACCATACCAAGTACCTGGCCGTAAGGTACAAAAAACATTATTTTGTAGGTGCCGATAATGGAATTTTCTCCCTGATGTTTGATACCGACCCGGAAGAGATTGTAGAGATCAACATTATGCAAGACCTTAAATTTCTCCATTTTCCCCTTGCAGATATTTTTGTAAAGGCAGCCTGTCACCTGGCAAAAGGCGGAAAACTTAGCGAGATTGGCCTTCCGGTACATGAAATAGAAAACAAAATGAACCTGCAGCCTGTTATCGAAAAAAACCTGATAAAAGGTGTTGTTATTTATATCGATTCGTTTCAAAATGTGATTACCAACATTACCAAGGAGTTTTTTAACAGTGTACAGCAGGGCCGTCGTTTTGTGCTGAATTTTAAACGTAACGAAACGATTAACCACCTTAGCTGGCACTATAATGAAGTTCCAGTAGGCGAAAAATTATGCCTTTTTGGCATCAGCGACCATTTAGAGATTGCTATAAATAAAGGAAACGCGAGTGGTTTATTAGGTTTAAACCTTAATGATAAGGTGATCATCGAGTTTCAGTAAAATTAACATATGAGAAAACTAATACTACTTGGCTTGCTATGTTTTTTTGCCGTGGGCGATCTTTTCGCACAATCGCAGTTTAACGCCGATTCTATTGCATACCAGCTTCAGCGTAAAAAAATCAACAATATGCTGGCTTCGCGTAAGCAAAAATTTGGGCAGTATAGTCAAAGTTTAAGCCAGCATACCGGAATTTTCGGTCTTCAAACAAAGGACGATATCCGCCGCTCCAACAACATTTTGATGGATATTGTAAAAACAGATGACAATATTTATAAGGAGCTAAAAATTTTACTGGAGTACCGTGCTTTTCAGCAAAGGCAAATCCAAAGTCATAGCCAGGAAGCAGAAACTATTAACCGGAACTTTATAGCCACTATAAAAAAACTTAAACAACAAAATGCGCAACTTAAAGCCAACGCAGAGCAAAAGGGCAATTCACATACCATCTATATAATTGTAATTGCCCTCATGCTTGCGTCAATTTTATATCTCCTTTACAAAAGAAACAAAGTTAAGGTGTAATTTAGCGCCCGTAACTATAAAACTATAAATGGCAAGAGGACGACTGAACAGTGGCGCTAAGACCGAGACCGAATTACCTAAAGCAAAAATAAACAGGCAGAGCATCCAAAACATACGGAAGCTGCTCACTTACATAAAACCCTACCGGTGGAAGTTTATAGCAGGAATGTTATTTTTGTTTATATCGAGTTTGGTTGGGCTTGCGTTCCCTAAAATATTAGGTTCATTAATTGATGCGGCCCAGGGCAAATTTGTAAGCCAATACCTCCCGCATAGCTTAAATGGAATTGCAGTTTTTGGGTTTATCTTATTATTTGGCCAGGCATTTGTTTCATTTTTCAGGGTAGTATGGTTTGTTCAGGTTGCAGAGCGTTCATTAGCTGATATCAGGCGCGATACCTATTTTAAGCTCATCACCCTGCCTATGAACTTTTTTGCCAACCGCCGTGTTGGTGAATTAAACAGCCGCATATCTGCCGATCTTTCTCAAATACAGGATACATTAACAACTACCATAGCCGAAATCATCAGGCAGTTAGTGATCATGGTAGGTAGTGTTATTTTGCTGGCAGTGGTATCTATAAAATTAACGCTCGCCTTACTGGCTATTTTACCATTCCTGGTGGCATTCGCTGTATTTTTCGGGAAGTTTATTCGTAAACTCTCACGGCAGGCGCAGGATAAACTCGCAGAATCAAACACCATTGTTGAGGAAACCCTGCAGGGCATTGCCAACGTAAAGGCATTTGTAAACGAAGCTTATGAAGCCACCCGTTATGATAAAATATTACGAAACGTAGTAGATATAGCTGTAAAGGGTGCCAAGTTCCGTGGAATTTTTGCATCGTTTATTGTATTTTGTTTATTCGGTACTTTTGTGGGCGTTATATGGTACGGATCGGTATTGGTTAGCCACGGAGAAATCCTGGTGGGTGATTTAACCACCTTTATCATGTACTCCATATTTGTAGGCGCTGCTATGGGCAGTTTCCCCGACTTATATGCCAACTTACAAAAAGCAGTAGGTGCAAGTGAGCGTGTACTGGAGATATTAGCCGAAACCGGCGAAGATATCTCTATGGTTGAAAATAACAACCAGGTAGATCAACCCATCAAAGGAGATATATCTTTCGATAATGTGGTTTTTGCCTACCCATCCCGCTCGGAGCTAACCATCTTAAAAGGTATTTCATTTGATGCTGCTGCCGGGCAAAAGGTAGCCATTGTTGGGCCAAGCGGTTCGGGCAAATCAACTATGGCTTCATTGATATTGCAGTTCTATCATCCGCAAAACGGAACAATTTTATTTGATGACCGGCCGGCGTCAGATTATTCCATTACCGATATCCGTAACCAGGTTGCCATTGTTCCGCAAGATGTACTGCTGTTCGGCGGATCGATATTAGAGAACATTGCTTATGGCCGATTGAATGCATCCAAAGAGGATATTATACAGGCTGCCAAACGTGCAAACGCACATCAGTTTATTACCTCTTTTCCCGAAGGTTATGAAACCATTGTGGGTGAGCGTGGTGTAAAGCTTTCGGGCGGTCAGCGCCAGCGTATTGCTATCGCGAGGGCATTATTAAAAAATCCGTCAATATTAATTTTGGATGAAGCCACGTCATCGTTAGATTCAGAATCTGAACGTTTGGTTCAGGAAGCCTTGGAAGAGTTAATGAAAGACCGTACCTCTATCATCATTGCGCACCGCTTATCAACTATCCGTGAGGCAGATAAGATCATTGTATTGGAAAAAGGTGAGATCATCGAGAGCGGCAGCCACCAGGAACTCATCGGCAACGAACAGGGGCTTTATCGCTATTTAAGTCAGTTGCAATTTGAATCGCAGAGTAACTAATTCGTGATTATCTGTTACGGATTACCATTATTTAAATAAAAGTTCGGATATTAAACCGAAAACCTAAAAGGTATATAGAGGCTATGGTATATTGACTGTGGCCCATCGACTTATAAAATGAAATTAACGATACACGGAGCTGCCCAACAGGTAACCGGCAGCATGCATTTGCTGGAGGTTGACCAATATAAAATATTGATAGATTGCGGATTAGATTATGAGAAGGACCGCAGCATACAATCAAACGAAAACTTCCCCTTCAGGCCGGAAGAGATCGACGTGGTAATACTTACACATGCACACATTGATCACTCCGGTAATCTGCCCACCCTGGTAAGGTTAGGCTTTAACGGCCAAATATTGTGTACCCCTCCTACTGCTGATCTTACCGAGCTGCTGTTGCTTGATTCGGTAAGCATTTTCATGAATAAGGCAAATAAAGGAAACAGGAAACGCGGCAAAGGTAAATTTAACAATGGTAGTGGCCCGCAACCCTTATACCTGCAAAAGCATGTAATGGACACTGTTGACCGTTTTGTTACCATAGGCTTTAACCGTCCTTTCCGGATAAACGGCAATATCGAACTTACTTTTATCCCGGTTGGTCACCTGTTAGGTGCAGCTGCGGCAGTTTTAAAAGTAATCGAAAACGGCGAAGAAAAGTCCATCGCCTTTACAGGCGATATCGGCAGAAAGAATTACCCGGTGCTCAACGATCCGCAGGAATTACCCCCGGTTGATTTCCTGGTATCAGAATCAACCTACGGTGGTCGTTACCATAGTAAAGGTAAATCCGTAGAGGACACGCTTATCGAAGTTATTGATAAAACCTGTGTAAGAGAACAGGGCCGTTTAATTATTCCTGCATTTAGCATCGGGCGTACTCAATCATTGGTGTATTCATTAAATAAGATCTTTACAGAAGGTTTACTGCCACAGGTTAAGGTTTTTGTGGATAGCCCAATGGCTACCATGGCAACCGGTATCTTCCGCAAATACCACAGCCTGGTAAACCAGGAAGCACAGGATTTTTACCGGGATAAAGGCGATGAATTTGAGTTTGACAATCTTACTTATGTAGAAAACCTGAAAGATAGCCGCCAGATCTCGAACTACTATGAACCATGTATCATCATCTCATCAGCCGGAATGCTGGAGGGCGGGCGTATCCAGGATCACCTGTTCTATAATATCCAGAATTATTATTGTACCATCCTGTTCATAGGCTATTGCGCCAAGGGAACTTTAGGTCACCGTTTATTGCGCGGCGATTCTATAGTTCACATTAAAGACCGTGAGCTGGCCGTTTACGCCACCATTAAACAAACCGATGTACTTAGCGCCCACGGCGATCACCAGGACCTGTTAGATAACGTAAAACAGCAGGATAAAGCAAAACTTAAGAGCGTATTCCTTGTCCATGGTGAAGGAGAAAGTATGAAGCTGCTGGCAAATTCTTTGGAGGAAGAAGGATATACGGTTACAGTACCGGAGAGGGACATAACGTACAATTTAATTTAACACGAATTTCACCAATGGACTCTAATTGTCACGAATTTTAGGAGTCGACAAGTCGGATAAATTGATGAGCCGACACTTCGGTCATGGAAATTATTTCTGCAACTCATATGAAGGCAACAGTCAATTTGTAAACGCTGCATATCGCCGCTTAACACGTGAGAGGCTGAAACATGCATGACTTATTTTAATTATATATGGCTTATAAAAGCGAATGGCACGAACTCTTTAGGAATTCGTGCCATTTGTTTTATTCGTAAAATTGGAGTCTGATTCAATTCGTGAAATACGAACCAATTCGAGAGAATTCGTATTTATGCTTTTTTAAAATGACCAATGATCAAATTAGCAAGCTCGGTACCTATTCTCTCCTGGGCCTCATTGGTGGCAGCGCCAATATGAGGAGTTAAAGAAATTTTAGGGTGTTTTAATATTTCTTCGCGAGGTGTTGGCTCGTTATCAAACACATCAAGAGCTGCAAATGAAACCTGGCCACTGTTTAATGCATCAACCAAAGCCAACTCATCAATTAAACCACCACGGGAAATATTTACAAGTCCAACGCCTTTTTTGGTTTGAGCCAATTCCTCTGCTCCAAACAACGCTTTATCAATAAATGGGGTATGCAGGGTAATAAAATCAGATTGTTTGATAACCTCATCTAAAGTAGCTGTTTTAACACTTACTTTAACTGTAGTTCCACCACCCAAAACTATGTCAACCTCAGGGTTGAATGGAAACAGGTCATAAGCTAAAACTTCCATACCAACGCCAATGGCTATCTTAGCCACTTCGCGGCCAATACGGCCAAAACCTACAATACCTAAAGTTTTACCACGCAATTCGATACCTTTTGCGTAAGCTTTTTTCAGGTCGTTAAATTTAGTAGCGCCCTCAACCGGCATTTTGCGGTTGCTATCAGGCAGGAAACGTACACATCCAAATAAACTGGCGAATACCAGTTCGGCAACAGATAATGATGAAGAAGCCGGAGTGTTATAAACACCTATGCCTTTTTCTTTGGCGTAGTCAACGTCAATATTATCAACACCAACACCGCCGCGGCCAATCAGTTTCAAATTTGGGCAGGCATCAATTAATGCTTTACGTACTTTAGTCGCACTACGTACAGTGATACCATCATACTCCTGTAACCTAACAGGCAATTCATCCTGTGGAATGTTATTGGTATCAATAAAGAAACCGGCTTCCTCCAAAAGCTGCTTTCCTATCGGATCGATACCGTCATTAGCTAATATTTTGATCATCTTATTGGTTCATTGGTTTATTGGTTCATTAGTTCATTGGTCTGCTTTATTAAATATTAAATAGACTGATGAACAGCGAACAAATAAACGATTGTTACTTAGTTAATTTAGTTCAGAGGCTTGCTTCGTAAGTACTAATGAACGAATGAACCAATGAACTAATGAACGTTAATTATTTATTTAATTCTGCAAATTCCTGCATTACATCAATCAGCGCGTATACACTGGTTATTGGCAATGCGTTGTATATTGATGCTCTGAAACCACCAACACTTCTGTGTCCTTTGATGCCTACTATACCTCTTTCGTCGCATAATTTAAGGAATGGTTTTTCCAGCTCTGGATTTTCCATTACAAAGGTAACGTTCATATGTGAGCGGTCTTCAACAGCGCAAACGGGTTTAAATATTGGGTTGCGTTCAATCTCCTCATACAATACTCTTGCCTTGGTAATATTTTCCTGCTCAATGGCTTCAACACCGCCTTTGGCTTTTAACCAGTTAAGGGTAAGCATTGATACATAGATAGCAAAACATGGCGGCGTATTATACATAGAACCACCTTCTATCTGAGTTTGATAGTTAAACATTGCAGGAATCTTACGATCAACCTTGCCCAGTATCTCATCCTTAACAATTACCAGGGTAACACCGGCAGGGCCCATATTTTTTTGAGCGCCGGCGTAAATCAAACCAAAATCGGCAACGTTAATTTTGCGGCTAAATATATCTGACGACATATCGCAAACCACAGGTATAGGTGATTTAGGAAACTCCTGTAACTGTGTACCATAAATGGTATTGTTTGATGTGATGTGAAAGTAAGCCGCATCAGCAGGAATAGTATAATCTTTAGGAATGTAAGTAAAGTTGCTCGCTTTTGATGAGGCTACTACCTCTACTTCGCCAAAATATTTAGCTTCTTTTAAAGCTTTGTTTGCCCATACACCTGTTTCAAGGTACGCAGCTTTGCCACCCGATGGCAGCAGGTTATAAGGGGCCATGGCAAATTGCGTGCTGGCACCACCCTGTAAAAATAATACCGAATAACCTTCTGGTACACTGAATAATTCTTTTACCAATGCAACAGCTTCATCCAAAACTGCTTCAAATTCTTTCGACCGGTGGGAGATCTCCAGCAATGATAATCCTGTACCATTAAAATCAATAACCGCCTCTGAAGCTTGTTTTAAAACTTCGTGAGGTAAAATGCCTGGTCCGGCACCAAAATTATGTTWCATATAATTAACGTATTGTAGGTTCTGAATACTTGATTAGGAACTTTGTATTTAGTTGGGCCGAAGTTAATCAATTTGACAAAATTGATATCATTTATTTGCATTTTTTGAAAAAATATACAATTAATCAACAAAAGCCTTTTTGATTGCAAATTTTAAATTAATCCTATAAGGTTGGTAGTAATTATTACAATTGTAATAACCTTTCGGGGTATTTAAGATTAGATACCGCAGCCAGCTGATCGGCCGACGAGAACACCGAATTGCCCGCAACCAGCACATTTGCACCGGCATCTAACAATTTTTTTACATTATGCTCGCCAACACCACCATCAACTTCTATCAGTAATCCGGGATTTTTCTTTCGGCTAAGCTCTTTCAGGTCGTTGAGTTTTTTGTAGGTATTGTCAATAAATTTCTGTCCGCCAAAGCCGGGGTTTACAGACATGATGAGCACCATGTCCAGGTCGGCAATAATATCCTCAAGCAAGGCAACAGGCGTATGCGGGTTAAGGGCTACTCCTGCCCTGCAGCCAAGTTCTTTAATAGCCTGTATAGTTCGGTGCAAATGCGGGCAAGCCTCATAGTGAACAGTGATACCATCAGCTCCCGCATCTTTAAAAGCTTTTAAATAGCGGTCGGGGTCAACTATCATTAAATGTACATCCAGCGGTTTGGTGGCATGCTGTTTAGTGGCAATAACAACGGGGAAACCAAAAGAGATGTTTGGCACAAACATGCCGTCCATAATATCAACATGCACCCAGTCGGCATCGCTTTTATTGATCATTTCAATATCGTGTTGCAGGTTGGCAAAATCGGCTGCTAAAATTGATGGTGCTATCAGGTGATTCATGTGCAAATATATAAATCCCCAGCCCCATGAAAGGAAGGTTCAGAAATTTTATTGTAAACTTTTACACAAACTTCACCGTATCTCATATAACCGGATCTAATTAGGTAAAAAAGGGAATTTGTATAATTTTACCGACATATAATCAAATGCGATGAAACTAACTGGCTTTGTACAGGAGCACGACGACAATATCCATTCGGCAATTCCATTTACAGATATGTTTGAATTTCAGAATTGGGATGAAACGTTGATAGCCAAAGTGGCTGATTATTTAAACAATGGAGCGATAGTTTTTGGTTGGATGCATTATGTAAAGGACTTTACAACCGGCGAACTACTTTGCCCACACGGCTATTATACCGACGGAGTATGGATTTGGCCAGGGTATTATCCACTTTATTTGAAAAATTATCCCGGATTTTTGATCGACCCCGATTTAATAAGTCATATTCAAAAAGAGAATTTTATCAATAACGGCAAAAATACGTCGCTATTGGATATGGGGTTGTTGGAAAAAAAGCTCCTGAAATTTTATAGATGATCATTTTCCCCCTTCAGGGACTTAGGGCGCCCCTAATCGCAGTTTAGCAGCAGATCATAGTACTTTTTCATCAGTACCGTATCATAATTGACTAAAGAACCATAGGCCTCTGCTACCAGTTCGTTCAAAATCGATGAGCCAAGCTGACCGCCACCATTGGGGATGGAATCATAATACTGTATTAATTCTTTAACACGGATAATTTCATATAATAACTGCTGCACCAGATCATTTTGCGCAGCCGACTGCTTCCCATGCGGATTATTGTTGAGAAAATCTAAAGGATCATTGGTAGCAGGAGTCATGTTTTTTACAAGCGGAGTCAAAATTTAAGGTTTTATCAACTATTTATTAACTGATATAAAGTTTAAATAAATGCCTTTTGTTTTAATTTTTTGCAAAAAAAGTGTCAAGAATACAAGAAAAAATAACAAAACCCTCATATAGAGGGTTTTGTATATATCAAAATATAAAATTTATTTGTCTGCTTTTGGTGCTTCTGGCCTTGGCAATAACGCTTTGCGCGATAACTTCAGTTTACCTTGTTTATCAACATCAAGCAATTTAACTCTTACCTCATCACCCACTTCAAAGATGCCGTCCATCTTCTCAATCCTGCGGTGATCAATTTCAGAGATGTGTAACAAACCGTCTTTACCTGGCATGATCTCAACAAATGCACCAAACGGCATAATTGATTTCACTTTACCTTCGTAAATCTCGCCAACTTCTGGTTTAGAAGCAATGTTACGGATCCGCGATAAAGCCTGGTCGATGGAAGCTTTGTTATCGGCAAATATTTGAACGATACCCTGGTTGTCTTTTTCTTCGATAGAAATAGTTGCACCGGTTTCACGTTGCATTTCCTGGATAATTTTACCGCCGGGCCCGATAACTGCACCAATAAATTCTTTATCAATTTTAATGGTAACAATACGCGGAGCGTGTGGTTTGTAATCAACACGGGGAGCAGTAAGAGTTTTAGCCATTTCACCAAGAATGTGTAAACGACCCTCTTTAGCCTGGTTTAAAGCGTTGGTCAACACTTCGTATGATAAGCCATTGATCTTTAAATCCATTTGTACGGCAACTATACCATTCGTGGTACCGGTAACTTTAAAGTCCATATCACCTAAGTGATCCTCGTCACCAAGAATATCAGATAGGATAGCATATTTAGTACCCATTTCGTTGGTGATCAATCCCATCGCGATACCTGATACCGGCGATTTGATTTTGATACCTGCATCCATCAAAGCCAATGTACCGGCACAAACCGTAGCCATTGATGACGAACCGTTTGATTCCAGGATATCAGAAACGATACGGATAGTATATGGATTTTCATCCTCAGATGGCAATACCTGTTTTAATGAACGCATGGCCAGGTTACCGTGACCAATTTCGCGGCGACCAGCACCCCTGTTCGGACGAACCTCGCCGGTTGAGAAACCTGGGAAGTTATAATGCAACAGGAATTTTTGATAACCGTTGATGAACGCGCCATCAATCATTTGCTCATCATCCTTAGCACCTAAAGTAACAGTAGTTAATGCCTGGGTTTCGCCACGGGTAAATACCGCAGAACCGTGAGCAGATGGTAAATAACCAACTTCGCTCCATATAGGGCGGATTTGGGTAGTTGTACGACCATCTAACCGTTTGCCTTCATCTAATACAAGGTTACGGATAGCATCGTACTCCACATCATGGTAGTATTTTTTAGCTAAAAACTTGGTAACATCATCAATTTCGCCTAAAGTAGCAATGTAAGCATCACGAACTTCTTTGAATTTGGCAGAACGCTCATCTTTTGCAGATGCAGAAGAAGCGATAGCGTAAACCTGATCATAAGTAGCAGCGTAAATAGCTTTTTTCAAATCTTCATTGCTGTTTTCATGGCTGTAAACACGTTTTTCGGTTTTGCCAACTTCAATGGTTAATTCTTTTTGAGCTAAACACTGCAATTTAATAGCGGTGTGTGCAAACTTAATAGCTTCAACCAATTCGGCTTCCTGAATCTCTTTTGATTCACCTTCAACCATGTTGATATCGTGCTCGCTACCTGCTACAATAAATTCTAAAGTAGCACGCTCAAGCTGGCTTAAAGTTGGGTTAATTACCAACTGGCCATCAATTTTAGCAACACGTACTTCAGAGATAGGACCGTTAAAAGGAATATCAGATACAGCTAATGCTGCTGATGCTGCCAAACCGGCAAGGCAATCAGGCATAATGTCTTTATCTGCAGAAATTAAAGAGATCATCACCTGTGTATCAGCATGATAATCTGAAGGGAACAACGGACGTAAAGCGCGGTCAACCAAACGCGAGATCAAAACCTCGTAGTCTGATAAACGTGCCTCGCGGCGTAAAAAACCACCCGGTATACGGCCGGTGGCAGCGTATTTTTCCTGGTAATCAACAGAAAGGGGTAAAAAATCAACTCCCTCTTTCGCTTCCTGTGATGATACTACAGTAGCCAATAACATGGTATCACCCATTTTAATAACTACAGAGCCATCGGCTTGTTTGGCCAGTTTACCTGTTTCGATCTCAATAGTGCGGCCATCACCTAAATCGATAACTTTTTTAATTACGTTTAAACTCATCTTCTTTTGTTTGTGGTGCACTTTTCATCTTTCGGAGCGCACCGGTTTTTTATGTATGTATAATATTTGTTGCAAAAGTAAAAAAGCCATCCCCAAATTCGGGATGGCTTTTAAATAAAAAAAGAGAGAATTACTTAATGATATCCCTTAGCTGTAAAGCTTTGATGATAGCACGATATCTTTCAATGTCTTTTTTGAATAAGTATGCCAGCAATGCACGGCGTTTACCTACTAATTTTTGTAGCGATAACTGGGTAGAAAAATCATGTTTGTTTTTTTTCAGGTGACCAGTTAAGTGTGCAATGCGAGTGGTGAATAATGCTACCTGTCCTTCTGCCGAACCTGTGTCTGTAGCACCTTTACCATGTTTTGCAAAGATCTCTGCCTTTGCTTCTTTACCTAAATACATTACTTGAATAATATTAAAGCGTTAAATATTTTTGTTAATTGTGGGTGCAAAGATAGTGTGAATGTTTCATATATGCAAGGGCGAACAGTAAGATGATTCTTAACCGAAACCATTCCCTTCATTAGTAAATGCCACATAGGATGCCGGGAGAAGAAGATCCTGAATTGTAAAAGAATTTATAAAAGAATAACCTTATTGCTATAAACGGCAATACAATACTGCTAACCAGCTTTTTTATAGGGAATATTAAAGTAAAAACAGCTGCCTTTTCCTGCATCGCTTTCCACGCCAATGCTTCCTTGCTGTAATACAAGTAGCTGGTGGCAAATATAAAGACCGAGACCTGTACCCGCTTTATCTCCGGAGCGGTCGGCCTGGTAGTACCTGGTAAACAATTTAGCTTGCCTTTCTTTAGGGATACCTGTTCCGGTATCAATAATCCGTACTTCCAGTTTTTGCTGATGCTCATTAATTGAACGCAAACTAACCTTAACCGTTACGCCTCCGGTTTCTGTGTATTTTATAGCATTGCCAAGCAAATTAATCATTACCTGTTTTAGCCTGAAAGCATCCCCGCTGATTAACACATCCCCTTCCCCATCAAACGCTGCGGTTAAATAAATCTGTTTGTTCTCTGCAAGAAAGCTCATGGCTGCTATTGCCTGGCTGATCTCATGGTAGGGATTAAACTCAGATAAGTTAAGCACTTCATCTTTCTGATGATCTATCTTGCTGGCGTCAAGTATATTATTAATAGTCTCCATCAACATCTGGGCAGCATGGTTCATAGAAGCAAGGCGTTTTTGCTGTTCAGGTGAGCGAATGGTTTTATTTAAAATATAAATAGTTCCAGTAATGGTTGTAAGCGGATTACGGATTTCATGACTCATAATGGCCAGTAACTCCGATTTTTGCTCGGCAAGGGCAATGGCTCGTTCATTTTCTCCCAGGTAAAGTTCTTCTGCCTTTCCTGCCTTACGGATGTAAACAAGCAGCAGGATGATGAAAATAAGAATCATAATAACGGCCACGCCGGTAAAATTGTTAAGCTCGCTTGTTGCAAGCTGGTACTGGGCAAGTGTTTTATTCCGGCTTAACTCCCAGGCATTAATATGAACATCTTTGAGCTCCTGTACCAACTGATGAAGCTGGATAACCAGGTTAAGGTTGGCGGCTATCAGCTGCTTGTTAGATTCGGTGAGGTGATTGTTTTCTTCATTTAATTCCCGCACTAATTGCTCAACCGATAGATTTTGCTTTCTGACTAAAGACCGTGTTACCGAATCGCTGATCTGTTTTACACGATTGACTGTAAGCACCCTGACAGAGGTGCCTGCCTGGTTTTTATTATTAAACGCATCCCTCAAACGTTTAAACAAACCGTTTTTGCTGGCTGGTGCATTTATTTCTTTTACCAGTGTATCGGCCCCATTTTTCACATTGAAATGGCGCCTGGTTTGATAACCGGCCGCAGCATTTAAATTACCCTGGCCCTTAATCCCCTGTATGGTTGTTGCGTTTAAAAGCGAATCAAACTTGTGCTTAAGTTCAAATACTTCCTTTGACATTGATAATTTACGGTCAAAAGTTTTTTCAAGCTCACCCTTACCCGCTGGAAAATATTTGGGAATATCAGCTTTATACTTATTAAGTATTGTATTGATCTGATTGAAAACATTTGTAAGCTTTGTTTTATAGGACTCCAACTTTTCGGTGCCACCATATAAACTCGCTTTCTGAAAATCATTTTCTGCACTGTTTAAATCCAGCAAAACATTATTGATCTCCTGGGATTGCAGAGGGTCTTTATATTGCTGACCCAGGTTTTGCAGTTTTTTTGAAATTGAATTTCTCAGGAACAGGGAACCAGCGGTGATCAGGAAGGTAAATACCAGGAAAATGATAAATATCCTGCGGTGATAATGTGTTGATCTTCCTTTTGTAACTCCTATATTTTTTAGCATCGTTGACTCGTTGTAAACAGGGAAAAATTGATTGGTTTAGGTATTGTTAATAACAGGTCACCTACCGACGCCTTTTCGTTCAAATAACTTATAAAATTTCGCAAATATAGAAATTTCAACCTTATGCACTTTTTAAATATGCTCAGATAAAGGGAGAACGCTTAGCAGCTATTTAAATTTCATTCAGTAATATTTTTACGCATTCGTGAAACGTATATCTCACCGCCATTGGCTGATATCCGCTATGATGATCCTGTAAAAATGGCGAAAACGTATTGGGTTTGGAACTTAACTACGATCATGCCACGAGGTAAAATCCGGCGACGCTGAAGGAGAGGATGACAAATAGATAAAAGACTTATCGACGATCAGGGTATAAACTACGGAATTAGTAACCGGTTATAATGGGGCATTTTTATATATGTACAGGATAAGCGGTTTCCTGTTTTGCTTCCGACAATACGAAAAAGCTTTGCATGTTACCAACATCCGGCAATCCGGCCAGCTTCGTCATCAGCAGTACGTTGTATTCGTTCATGTCACTTATGGCTATACGGAGCAAAAAATCAAAAATCCCGGTCATATGGTAACATTCCATAATTTCGGGCAACTTAACCACCTCCTGCTGAAAGGCCAGCAACGCATCCCGGGAGTGCTCCTTTAACTGTACATGCGTATAAGCGATAAGGCCCCGGCCAACCTTTTTAGGATCAATAATGGCCACGTAGCGTTTAATGTATCCTTCATCCTCCAGCCGCTTTATCCTAAGATGAATGGGGGTAACACTTTTATGCAGCAGGTAGCCAATCTCCTTATGTGTTATTTGCGCATCTTTCTGCAATAGTTGTATAATAGCAATATCGGTATCGTCGAGTTGATTGTTCTGCATGATGAATATAAGCTATGATGCTTTTGTTAAAAAAGGTTCCGCGTCATTAAAAGAAAGCACCCCGGCCTCCCGCATAAAGCACTCGGCCTTTTTTACCATATTAACCGAACCAATAAAAATTGGCGAACGCTGGTGCAGCTCCTGCACATCAAGCTCCAGTATCCTGTCTGTACCATTGGTTGCCCTGCCCCCGGCCTGTTCCAAAATAAAAGCCATTGGATTACACTCATAAACAAGGCGCAGTTTGCCATTAGGCGCAGCAGATGTAACCGGGTAAATAAAAATACCGCCCTTGATGAGGTTACGATGCAGATCGGCCACCATTGAGCCAATGTAACGCGAGGTATAAGGCCGGCTGGTACTCTTATCCTCCACCTGGCAATACTTGATATATTGCTTCACTCCTTTAGGAAAATGCACATAATTCCCTTCATTGATAGAATAGATGACACCATCTTCAGGAATCCGCATATCCGGATGCGATAAACAGAACTCACCGATGGATGGATCGAGCGTAAACCCGTTTACGCCTTTCCCTGTGGTATAAACCAACATGGTAGATGAGCCGTAAATTATATACCCGGCCGCTACCTGTGCAGTACCTGGTTGCAGTACATCGGCCAGGGTGGCTGGTTCTTCCAGGGATAATCTACGGTAAATTGAAAAGATGGTACCAATGGGCACATTCACATCAATATTGGACGAACCGTCCAATGGGTCGATAGCTACGATATATTTGGCGTTGTTTGCCACCTCGGTATCTATCCGGATGATATCCTCGTTTTCTTCTGACGCTACGATACAGCATTCGCCACCGCTTGACAACGCAGATATGAATTGTTCATTAGAAAAAACATCCAATTTCTGCTGGCTTTCTCCCTGGATATTCATACTGCCCGCCTGCCCCAGTATATCCATCAGGCCGGCTTTATTTACCTCCCGGTTAACGATCTTGGCAGCGATCCCGATGTCGCGCAAAAGCCTGGAAAGTTCCCCTTTGGCGTATGCAAAATCGGCTTGTTTTTCGATGATAAATTGTCCTAAAGTTTTAACTACCGGCATATAACTTAGTGTATGGTTTACGTTTTTATTGATACTAATTGGCTCAGCCAATATAAGCACTTATATCCTTAAAAAACAACATTTAAGCACAAAATATTTCATTTAGCACTAAATAACCGATATCCACCAACGGATACTAAGTGTAAAATAGGCAATATTATAAACCTGTTATTCTGACAGTAAACACAGGGTTATAGCCGTTTTTTTTAAAAGCGGTGCAAATTCAGCGCTCTTTTAATCTTATCAGCCACAAACAGTCGTTTTTTTAGTTCTTTTTTCTAAATATCAAACAGCCTATAGTTTCAGAAACCAAATAACCCAACCTTTACATTATTAAGGATGCTCAACATCCCGACCAACCAATTATAACTATTATTAAACCAATGAGACCTGTAAAAATCCTGGTGATCGGTGCCTGCGGACAGATCGGGACCGAACTGACAAGTGCCTTAAGATTGAGGTACGGCAGTAACAATGTCATTGCGGCCGACCGCTTTTTCGGCAGCCCGAATGATGGCCTTTACCGGCAACTGAATGTTTTGAATATAGATGCTTTAACACAACTGGTCCGTGAAGAAAACATCACTCAGGTATACCTGCTGGCAGCCATGCTTTCGGCAAGCAGCGAACAGCACATCCATACAGCCTGGGAACTTAACATGAATGGTTTGCTGAATGTGCTGAAGGTGGCCGTTTCCCAGCGGCTGGATAAAGTATTCTGGCCAAGCAGCATTGCTGTATTCGGTCCCGGGTCTCCCAGGCATCTTTGCCCGCAGGAAGCCCTTACAGAGCCAACAACAGTTTATGGCATTAGCAAACGGGCAGGCGAATACTGGTGCCGGTATTATTTTGATAAATATGGCCTTGATGTACGCAGTCTGCGCTATCCCGGCCTCATCTCCTCCACATCCCCTCCGGGTGGCGGCACCACAGATTACGCGGTAGATATGTTTCACCAGGCCATTGAAAAAGGGCATTATACCTGTTTCCTGCAGGAAGATACCTGCCTGCCGATGATGTACATGGCCGACGCTGTACGCGCCACAATGGAACTAATGGAAGCGCCCGCCGGGCAAGTTAAAATACGTACATCTTATAACCTTTCTGCATTGAGCTTTTCCCCTTGTGATCTGGCAGCAGCTATCCAAAAACATATCCCGGAGTTCGGGGTAACCTACCTGCCCGACAGTCGCCAGGCCATTGCAAATAGCTGGCCTGCAAGTATCAATGACCTGCCCGCCCGCACAGATTGGAACTGGCGGCCGCAATATGATCTTGACATGATGGTTAAGGATATGCTGAAAAACCTGGAACAGAAAAAAAGGTCGACAGAAACAGCGGAGACCTGGATCAAAGATGATAATTATGTTTTTACCCGCATAGATGAAGCATGAGAGAATTACAGATAACCCAGACCATAACTAACCGGGAAAGCCGCGCGGTAGAAACCTACCTGCATGAACTGAGCAGGTTAAACCCCTTAAGCACCGAGGAAGAAGTAACGCTGGCCAAGCGGATTAGAGAGGGCGACCAGGCGGCGCTTGACCGGCTGGTTAAAACCAACCTGCGTTTCGTGGTTTCTGTAGCCAAGAAATACCAGCGCCAGGGCATGCCGCTATGCGACCTGATAAGCGAGGGTAACCTAGGGCTGATTAAAGCGGCCAAAAAGTTTGATGAAACAAGGGGGTTCAAATTTATTTCTTTTGCGGTATGGTGGATAAGGCAGAGTATCCTGGCGGCCCTCACAGAAAATTCGCGTATGATAAGGTTGCCGATGAACAAGATCCACGATATCTCGAAGATCAATAAAGCGATAGCAGCGGTAGAACAGGAAACCTTGCGCAAACCTTCGGCAGAACAGATTGCCGAATACCTGGCTACGTCGCCGGAAAAGGTTAACGACGCTTTATCAGTAGCAGCATGGATCAGTTCCCTGGATGCGCCTTACGGAGATGAAGACGAATATTCACTTCACGAGCAGCTGTTTGAAAAGGATAACTGTACCGATGGAGCCCTGGTGGCAGAGGACGCTTCATTGGAGATAAAGTTGCTCCTGTCCCGGCTAAATGAGCGGGAGCGCTCGGTGATCGATCTGTCTTTTGGACTTTCCGGGAATGAGGAAGCAACATCTGCAGACATTGCCAGGCATTTAGGGCTCACCGGGGAACGCGTAAGGCAAATTCGTAATCAGGCGCTGCATAAACTTCGCAACACAAAAAAAATTTAAATGATCATGGTAAAACATATTGCCCAAAAGCTATCACTGAAAACCAGGATAAATTACCAGCTGCCAACTGTAAAATTGGTAGAACAAGCGCTGCAAAGAAAGGAAGGTATTTTAAACGATACCGGAGCGTTGGTAATCTGCACCGGGGAATTTACCGGCCGCAGCCCGGCAGATAAGTTCATTGTAAAAGATGCGCTAACGAAAAAAACCGTCGACTGGAATAAATTCAACAACCCGATAGCTGTGTCATCCTTTCTAATGCTCCGGCGTGACCTGATTGCTTACCTCAACCAGCAATCTGAAATATGGGTAAGGGATGCTTATGCCTGTGCCAGCCCGGCATTCCGCATCAACATACGTATAGTCAACGAAAATCCTTCATCAAACCACTTTGCAGCCAATATGTTCATCGCTCCTGCTATTGAAGAGCTGGAAAACTTTGAGCCCGATTGGACCATTATCCATGCGCCAGGCTTTAAAGCCGACCCTGCAAAGCATGGCACCAGGCAAAGTAATTTTACTATTATCTCTTTTACTCACAAAACCATCCTCATAGGAGGTACCGGCTATACGGGCGAGATAAAAAAGGGGGTATTTACTGTGCTTAATTTCATCTTACCGGTTGAGCACCGGGTGTTAAGCATGCACTGCAGCGCCAATGAAGGGCCGCAAGGCGACACCGCCCTGTTCTTCGGCTTAAGTGGAACGGGTAAAACAACCCTGAGTTCGGACCCATCGCGCAGGCTGATAGGTGATGACGAACACGGCTGGGATGATAAGGGCATTTTTAATTTTGAGGGTGGCTGTTATGCAAAAGTCATCAACCTTTCTGAAGAGCGCGAACCGGCGATTTTTCGGGCTATACACACAGGAGCACTGGTAGAGAATACCTGCTTTACCAGCGGTACTAACCGCATTGATTTTGAAAGTAAATCAATCACAGAAAATACGCGGGTGAGTTACCCCTTACACTTTATACCACATACTAAGGCCCCGGCCATATCCGGGATTCCCCAAAACCTGTTTTTTCTTACATGCGATGCCTATGGCGTGTTTCCGCCCCTGAGCAGGCTAAGCCATGAACAGGCTATGTACTATTTCATCAGCGGTTATACTGCTAAAGTTGCCGGGACAGAAGAAGGCGTAAAAGAACCACAAGTTACTTTTAGTGCATGTTTTGGGGCGCCGTTTTTACCTCTGCATCCCAACTTTTACGCCACACTTCTACAAGAAAAACTCGAAAAACACCAAACCAGGGTATGGATGATAAACACCGGCTGGTCGGGCGGGTCATACGGAACCGGTAGCCGGATTAACTTAGCATATACCAGGGCCATGATTTCTGCAGCGCTCAGCGGTCAGTTAGAGATGGTGCCGTACCGCGCTCACCAGGTTTTCGGGGTTTTTATTCCTGAAAGCTGCCCCGGCGTTCCTACGGCCATCTTAAATCCAAGGGATACCTGGGCCAATAAACAGGACTATGATTTTATTGCGGGGAGATTGGCTGATAAATTCAGGGAGAATTTTAAACCATATCATGATCAGTTACCATTATCATTGGCTGATGCCATATAGTGATTCAGTTACAGGCTAAAATAAAAGTTGTTGTTTTTGCTGTTAGATCTTCACGAAGCATTTTATCCGAGATTTAGCTTGCCTAAAGGTTAAGGTATTTATGATGCCCGTCTCGGGCGTTTTTTCTTTACTGAACCGTCCGGTTTTTCAACTTTCTGATAACCGGGCGATTCGAAGCTGGGTTTAGGGGCAAACGGGGCCGGCTTATTCGCGGTTGCTCTTTTATCATCGGCTATCCTTACATTAATCTGCCTGCTTTCTATCTCCATCCCATCAAAAGCAGCTATTGCCCTATCCGCACTCGCCTGATCGGTCATATGAACAAAACCATAGCCTTTGCTTTCACCTGTATCTATATCCGTAACAATTTTCACCATTTCTACCTGACCTTCGGTCATAAATAACTCCAGCAGTGCAATTTCCTGCATATTTCGTGGGATGCCCACAACAAATAACTTTACCATATTATAATTTTAGGCGTTTATTATATAAATCTACTTAAATAGCTGGGAATAGTTTCCTGCCAACCAGAAATAATTAAACATAATAAACCATAAGTACCGCGCTTGCCCCTGCGTTATGTTTAGTGAAAATTCATTAAAAAAACTCCCTGTATTATTTGTTCTTGTTCAGGTTTCAAAAAAAATTCCCTGGCAGTATCATCCATCTCAAAAAACACTTGTTACCTATTCATGCTGATACTAAACCGGGCTATAACCGTCACGCAATTGTTACAAAAATACATTTTCGTTCGCGTAAAGATAAGTAAAACACTAATTAGGCTACGATTTTAATAAATGTAGTTATTGCACCGCTGCAAATCAGCTTGTTTTACACCGCAAACACCTATAATCAATGATGTTGCTACCTTTCGCCACCTCATTATACTCAATCACTAAGGTGGCGTCCGCACACACAAAAACAATCAATGTTTTGATGCCTATTGATTTTTACAATTTGATTCTATATACTTACAAAATCTATAGGTAAGCTCTCTGCTTACCATTGTGATAAGGTTTAGGTTTAAAGTCCCCGGCGGCGAGCGCTTAGGGGGCTTTTATTTTAATTATAGAAACCATGATGTAAACGCCTGGTATTTTTTTTCAAAAAATCCACTTTGCTGCCAGCAATAAAAGGTAATTTCGCTTCCTGTTTACCAGCGATACTACTTATTAATTTATGTCTTCAGATCATTCTATTTTACCAGTACAGGCAGACCTTGTCCAAATTATTTCCAAGTATATACTACTCCAGGAAAGCCGCAAAAACCTAAAAGGGCGCTGTCCTTTCCATAAGGACCTGGCAACCTCACTGATGGTTTCTCCTGATAAAAATATTTTCCAGTGTTTTGGCTGCGGCAAGGGCGGAGGCCCTGTAGAATTCGTGATGGCAATAGAGAACAAAACACGGGAAGAAGCGATACAGCTGATCACGATGCAAAAAAACTAATTAAAACAGCGGCCGGCCTCTGTTTTAATTAGTTTTGAGCGCCTTTTAAACTATAAAGCCATCATTACTAAACTTTGGTTAGTAATGATGGCTTTAACATATGGTTTGATGATTACCATCAGGGAAACTTCACTGCGCTATATGAGGAAACATCGGTTTGGGGAATATTGGCGTTGTATTGTCTATTAATAGCGCTGATAAATTGGTTAGCCACAACAGCATAACCTCTTGGCGTTAAATGTACCCCATCCAGCGAAAAAATACCGCCACTAATATAGTTTGAACTTAAACTTATCCCATTAATAAGTAAACCGGATTGTTTTATGTTATTCAGAAAGGTAAAAGCGTCAAAAACAGCCAGACCTTTGGCCGCAGCAACTGATTTAATGGTTCCGTTATAGGAGTTCACATAATCAAGGGTCATCGCGGCTTCATTTTGATCGAGCACATATTTATTATCAATGGGGGTATATGGAGTCAGGCCATACGGCAGGTTCCCGTATGGTGTCGATACGGTTTGCCCAATCATACTTGTTGGAAAGGTAAGTATGATAAGATCGGATGCTGTGGCCGCCCTTGGTGCATAGGTAGTGCCCGAAACGAGGGCATTAACATAAATCGCAGTAACAGCAGGATTAACCTTTTTAACCCCGGCCAAAATTGCATTTACCGTTTTGGTAGTAAAATAAGGCACCGATGTAACATCAGGTATGGTTGCTACTACGCCTTTTGCACCGCTTGCAGTAAGCTTATTGATAAGCACATTATATAACTGCGCAAAGGTGCTTTTATCTGTCAGTGCATCACCGGCGCCGCCAGAAGTAGCGTATAGCAGTGCATCATTATAACCAAGCCAGTTGGAGAAAAAGGTAAAAGGTTTTGCGGTAACAAAATCAAGATAGGTTGTAGTATTGGTTGGTGCGTTCCCGGGTAACAGGCGCTCAAAAAAACCATTAAGATTACCATAAGGAGCATAGGCTATATGTAGTAATTTTATGCCCGGTACCCCGTAATTATTGAGTTCGCCGGCATATTTGGTATATAAAGTAACATCGCCAAAACCAGGTACTGCCAAAACGCCCCTTACAGCCAGGTTTGTGGTAACAGCGGTAGTAATGGGCGTTCCATCAGCATTAAAGCCGCTGAGTTTTACATAACCAGAACCATTTGCCTGGTCGGCGGTAAAAAGTGGCTGGGTAAACGCTCCCCCGCCAACAGTTAACATTTGTTTGGCAATTATGCCCGGATACGAGTTTAACTGCCCCTCGAGATATAATCCACCATCGGCATAACCCGCGGTTAATGAATTACCAATGGATATATATCGTGAAAAATCAGCATTTCCTTTGGATGGTTTAAAAGTATTAATCTCGGGCTTGCAGGCTGCAAGGCCTAATAGGCCGAGGATAAAAAGGTAACGGTAGCTATATTGTTTAAAAGTCTTCATCTGTTTGTTGTTAAGGGTTTACCAGTGATAAGCAATAGAAATGCCCGGGATATATACATCGGTTTTAAATGTGCCTGATAATTGCGATTGAATATTGGTTTGCGTCCGCGACATCAGGTGTTCATATTCAAAACTAAAGTCTATATCGATATGACGGGTGGCATGGTAGCCCAAACCTGTTGTTAAAAATATACGGTTGGCATCGGGTGCTTCGGGGGTAACATAACCATCACGAACGGCAGTGCTGGCATACCCCCCGCCGGCGCGGATATCAAATTTATTATTAGCCTTATACTGGCCGCCTGCCCTTAACGACACAGCGTTTTTGTAGTTACGCGGAGAATAAGTATCCTTTAATGTAGCGGTATTGGTTGTATAATCAAACGCCAGTTGCTTATAAACGCTCCAGTTAACGTAGTTAACATCAAAAGCAAGTATGAGTTTTTTGTTTGGATAGATGCCGACACCAAGAGATGTAGTTGCCGGTAAAGGTATGGAAGCACTAAAAGTATTAGGCTGAGGGAAACTGGTTTGCAGGGAAGCTGGTACGGTAAAGATGGCTTCCTTTTTATTAATGGTGGTTTTTACTTTCGAACGGTACGTTAAACCAACAGTAAAACATTCAGATGGTTTATAATAAACACCGGCATTCCAGCCATATCCATTGCCTGTTCCTTTTAATTGGGCCTGCCCGTCCTGCCCGTTTTGATTTGATATCGGGATAGCCTGTGTTAAGTCAACAATACCACGATTGTAAACAAAGCCTGCGCCTATACTTAAATTTTTAGCGACTTTAACACTCAGGGTAGGTTGAAAATAGATTGCCTTAAGATTCAGACTTTCCAGCGAATATTTCCCGGCCCAGTCGTGACCCCAGTCGGTGAGCCCCCCAAAAGGGGTATAAACAGCCATTCCAAGTTTCCACCAGGACGATTTAGGGCCTACTGCGGCATAAAAGCTAAATGGAGTGGCAACCTTGTTGGTGGTGTGATACTGTGCCGATGTACCACTTGGGTTGAAAACGGACTTAAATACAAGCGGACTTATTCCGGCCTGGATGTAGTTACCGGGCAGCATAACAACAGCGCCGGGATTAAAAAACACGGATGCTCCATCCTGCACCAAACCGGTGCCGGTGTGCCCCATTGCAATCTGTTTCTGGCCTTCCAGGTTAACCTGGAACCCTTGTGCAAACGCAAACACCGGTAATAACGCGAATGCGAAGAGTAATAATTTTCTCATAATATAATTGGTATAATTTGCAGGTAGCTTTGGGATTGCTCCTGTTGTTAATTAAAAATTAAAATTACTGCGTAAAACAATGAAAAAAAGGGCTATAATGCGGAGATATTAGTCAAAAAGTCGGTTGTAGAACTTTTAGACCTTTTTAAGCTGTAAATGAAGAAAATAGGACAACTCAGTTTATCAAAATTTGCGGATCTGTATGCAGACAAACTTATCGGCCCGGAGTTTTTTGTAACAGACGAAAAGCAATTATTGAGCTTAAGCGAGTACCCCTACCGTTCCGACGGCTATATTATAGGCATCTGTACACGGGGAACCGCCCAGGTAGAGGTAAACCTGCAGATTTACGATGCCAAACCCGATGCCATGCTGCTGGCTACACCTTTTCATGTATTGAGAATTTACCAAAGCAGCCCCGATTTTTTGTGCAGGTTTATTGTTTTTTCAAAAGCCTTCCTTACAGAAAACAATGTAAACAGCCATTTCCTTGAATCTTTCAGCTATTTTAAAAGCGCATCATTACCCGTAATATATCCGGAACATCAGGATGCTAAAATGCTGCTCGAAATTTATGTACTGTTACAACAAAAGCTCGACAGGCAGGACCATCCTTACCGAATGGAGATCTCCAGGAGCATGCTTATCACACTACTATATGAAGTAGGGTCTATTTATGAAAAGCAGCACGTAATAGTTAAAGGAAAACTAAACCGCAAGCAGGAACTCAATGTACTTTTCCAGGACCTGGTTTTTCATCATTATAAAGAACATCGCAACGTACAATATTACGCCGATGCCCTGTTTGTATCATCAAAACATCTTACAGAAACCATAAAAGATGTAACCGGCAGAACCGCAGGCGAATGGATAGATGATGCCGTAATTCTTGAAGCAAAAGTTTTATTAAGGAACCAGGAGATCAGCGTAGCTAATATAGCTTATGCCATTCACTTTCCAGACCAATCATCCTTTGGTAAATATTTTAAAAAGCAAACCGGTTTATCGCCTTCAGATTACCGGATGGCTATTCCACGTTAATTAAGGCTATGCTATAGCCACTATTTTTCTTTCCGACTTTTTGACTAATATCTCCGCATTGCCGCCCTTTTCGGCAGCGGGCATCGCCTTTAATTTTACCCCCGATTATTAAACCAGGTAGCGCTTGCTATCAAAACATTCTGGGGTCTTAAACGGCCTGTAATTATTTACCAGGTATAAACATAACAAACGCTATGAAAATATTAGTATGCATTAGCCAGGTGCCGGATACTACAACCAAAATAATATTAAAAGATAATGATACCGCCATTAACAGCCAGGGTACCACCCATATACTTAACCCCTATGACGAATGGTATGCACTCATTCGCGCTATAGAGTTAAAAGAAAGTGGTGTTGCTGCCGAAGTTCATTTAATAACCGTTGGCAAGGCCGATGTGGAACCGGTAATGCGCAAAGCGCTTGCATTAGGAGGCGATGAAGCCGTCAGGATTGACGCCGAAAGTAATGACCCGTACCAAACCGCTGTATATATTGCTGATTATGCCAAAAGTGTTGGGTACCACCTGGTATTGTGCGGCAAGGAATCAATAGATTATAATAATGGCACTACAGGTGTTATGCTTGCCGAACTGCTCGACATGGATTATATCGGTTTTGCAACAAGTATTAAAATTGAAGGTAGTGTTGCTACTATAAACCGTGAAATTGAGGGAGGG
Organism: Mucilaginibacter sp. P5_A6; assembly: GCF_056400585.1. Classification (NCBI taxonomy): domain Bacteria; kingdom Pseudomonadati; phylum Bacteroidota; class Sphingobacteriia; order Sphingobacteriales; family Sphingobacteriaceae; genus Mucilaginibacter; species Mucilaginibacter sp. P5_A6. The sequence continues at coordinate 29,994 of NZ_JBFUKZ010000035.1, forward strand.
GAAGAAACCGATAGCTGCAACCTCCCACTTGTAATTTCATGCCAGAAAGGAGTTGCTGAAGCACGGATCCCCAATATGCGGGGCATAATGGYCGCGCGCACACGCCCTTTAAAGGTTGTTGTACCCGCTTCTGTATCCCCTTTAACTGCTGTACTGTCTTATGAATTACCGCCCGCCAAAGCAGGTGTAAAATTAGTAAGCGCCGATGATATGGACGAACTGGTAGCATTGCTCCACACCGAAGCCAAAGCCATTTAAATATTAACTATTGGCATAATATCTAACTAAATTAAACACATATGTCTGTAATTGTATTGGTAGAACATACCGAAGGAAATATAAAAAAGAAAAGTTTTGAAGCCGTGCAGTATGCCGCCCAAATAGCGCAACAAACAGGCACTACTGTAACGGCTGTTGTTTTAGGGACCATTGCCGATGCGGAAATGGAAGCTTTGGGCAACTATGGCGCCGGCAAAGTAATCCACATTGCCGATAGTCGCCTTGATGAACTTCACGCAAGGGCTTATGCCAACGCTATAGTAAAAGTTGCGCAGGCTGAGGATAGCAAGATCATTGTAACTCTTTACGATATTAATGGCCGTGCGGTTGCACCCAGGGTAGCTGTACAATTAAAAGCCGGTATGGTGGCAGGGGCACTCTCCTATCCTGATCATCGCAAAGGTTTCGCGATAAAAAAATCCGTCTTCTCGGGCAAGGCATTTGCCTGGGTTAATGTAGCAAGCGATATAAAAGTAATTATGCTGATGCCCAATACCTTCCTGCTAAATAAAACAGCCGGTAAAGCGACGGTTGAAAAGCTGGATCTCCATTTTAGCGAAAAGGATTTTGGAATAAAAATAACTGCAGTAAATAAGGTCACCGGGGAAATCCTTCTTGCTGACGCTACCCTTGTAGTTTCCGGCGGCCGGGGCATGAAGGGTCCCGAAAACTGGGGACTGATAGAAAATCTGGCAAAAGAACTTGGTGCTGCAACGGCATGTTCACGTCCTGTAGCCGATGCGCATTGGCGCCCTCATCATGAGCATGTGGGTCAAACAGGCGGTTCAATCCGCCCCGATCTTTATATAGCCGTAGGCATATCAGGTGCAATACAGCACCTGGCAGGGGTTAATGGCTCAAAAACTATTGTTGTAATCAATTCAGATCCCGAAGCACCATTTTTTAAAGCTGCCAACTATGGTGTTGTAGGCGATGCCCTCACGATTTTGCCAAAGCTGGCAGCATCGGTAAAAAAGTTTAAAGAACAACATCATTAATAATTGTATGCACGTTTTTTATGAAGGCCAGGTACTTTGGTCGCAAATAGATGCTAATCAGCACATGAGACATTCGGCCTATGCCGATCTTGCCGCGCAGGCCAGGTTAAACATGCTCGAAAAAGTAGGCTTAAATCCCGTAAAGCTTTTTGGCTACAACGTAGGCCCTGTGCTTTTCAGGGAAGAGCTTTTTTATTTACGCGAAATAGCGCTTGGCGATTACGTTACAGTAAGCTGTGAAATTACACGCTCAAGAGCAGATGGATCGCGCTGGACCATCAAACACGAGTTGTATCGTAGCGATGGTGTAAAAGCCGCCACGATTATCACAGACGGCGCATGGATTGATCTGGAAAAACGAAGATTAACCGTATTACCTATTGAGTTAAGTAGCTTGTTTTTGGATTCGCCACGTAGCAGCGATTATATTGAAGATTTTCCTAAATCTAAACAATAACCGATCATCGCCCCTAACCATAAAAAAATATAAAAATGAGTTTGAACAAAAACTTTGAAATGGCCGTTAAAGGAAGTAAAGAACTAACCAAGCGCCCTGATAATGATACGCTGCTTAAATTATACAGTTTGTACAAGCAGGCAACAGAAGGAGACATAGACCCCAATACCCCGGCGCCCGGCATGTTTGATTTTGTAAACAAGGCCAAATATGAAGCATGGAAAAGTTTAACAGGAATGTCGCCGGATGCAGCGATGACCGGTTACATCAATATTATTGAGCTGCTGAAAGGCTCTCAATAAACTATAATAGAAATAACCGAAATTTTGACAAATGTTTCCGCCATATAACCCTTTATAATACCCTACTAAATAGGATATTTGTTAATATAAACCAATTATAAATTATTCACCGTTCAGGCGGCTAAGTTTTTCCTTTTAAGATGCATTTGATTACTGCCTTAGTACGCAGAGAATTTGATGCGGTGCTTTTTCGATCAATTTAATTGCATGTCCATAACCCTAAAAACAATGTCAGTTTGTAAAAAAAATCTCACCAGGTTAGTATTAATGATACTCATGGTATCCGCGGGTTTTGTTACTAAAGCACAGAGCGAAAAAGACAAAATAGAAGGCTTATGGTATAATGATGTTAAAACTGCCAAAATACAGATAACCAAAGAGAAGGATGACAAATTTTATGGCAAGGTTGTTTGGCTTAAGGAGCCCTTAAAAAATGGCAAACCTAAAGTTGATGAGCTTAACAGCGATGAAAAATTACGTACCAGGCCCCGGCTTGGTCTGCCTGTATTAGCCGGTTTTGAAAAAGATGGCGATAACAAATATACCAACGGTACAATTTACGACCCAAACAATGGAAAAACGTATAGCTGCAAAATAACCTATAAAGGCCAAACCCTTGATATAAGGGGCTATATCGGAATTTCACTCTTCGGGCGTACTACAACCTGGGAAAAAGCAGAATAAAGTAACATAAACACCTATCTACATTTTAAATACAAGCATAAATGAGTGTTAAACGAATTATAAAAAAAGTAGCCGTACTGGGTTCGGGTGTGATGGGTAGCCGCATAGCCTGCCATTTCGCAAACATAGGCCTGGAAGTGCTGCTATTGGATATTGTACCAAAAGATGCCGACGCTAAATCAAGAAACAAGCTGGTGAATGATGCGCTTACTGCAGCATTAAAATCAAACCCCTCTCCTGTTTATTCAAAAGCGTCGGCTAAAAATATTACAACTGGAAATTTTGAAGATGATATGCCCAAAATTGCCGGTTGCGACTGGGTAATTGAAGTGGTTGTGGAGCGGCTTGATATTAAGCAAAAGGTATTTGAAAATGTAGAGAAATACCGTAAACCTGGTACGCTGATAACATCTAACACATCCGGCATCCCTATTCATTTAATGGCCGAAGGACGAAGTGAAGATTTTAAAAAACATTTTTGCGGCAGCCACTTCTTTAACCCGCCCCGGTATTTAAAACTGTTGGAGGTTATCCCAACAACTGACACCCTACCAGAAGTTATTGATTTTTTACTGCATTACGGCGAAAAATATTTAGGTAAAACAACCGTATTGGCAAAAGATACCCCCGCCTTTATTGGTAACCGTATTGGGGTGTTCAGTATTATGAGCATACTGCATTATGCAGATAAAACCGGGATCACTATTGAGGAAGTTGATAAACTTACCGGGCCGGTAATAGGCCATCCTAAATCGGCCACCTTCCGTACCAGTGATGTGGTAGGCCTTGATACAATGGCACATGTGGCAAACGGTTTAACCCAGGGTGTACCCAATGATGAAGCTAAAGACTTGTTCCAAATCCCCGGGTTTGTAACCAAAATGGTGGCCAACAACTGGCTGGGCAGCAAAAGCGGACAAGGTTTTTATAAAAAAGAAAAAGTGGATGGCGCCAACCAGTTTTATACGCTCAACTTAAAAACACTGGAATATGAACCTTCTAAAAAAGTAAAATTTCCGTCGCTTGAAACAACCAAAACGGTTGATAATTTAAAAGACCGGATGAAGATCTTGTTTGCAGCTAAAGACAAAGCCGGTGATTTTTACCGCGCTATATTTCATCAGCTTTTTGCTTATTCCAGCAACCGCATTCCCGAAATTTCTGATGAGCTATATAAAATAGACGCTGCAATGAACGCCGGTTTTGGCTGGGAAATGGGGCCTTTTGAAAAATGGGATGCATTGGGAGTTGAAACCACCGTTAAAGCCATGGAGGCAGAAGGCAACAAACCCGCACAATGGGTTTATGATATGCTGCAAAGCGGTACAAAAAGTTTCTACAAAATACAGGATGGCAAGCGCTTATATTATGATATCAAATCCAAATCATACCAGGTGATTCCGGGTACCGAAGATTTTATCCTGCTGGACAATATCCGCGCAGCAAATACCATCTGGAAAAACAGCGGCACTACAATTATTGATCTTGGCGATGGCATTATTAACCTGGAGTTTCATACTAAAATGAATACCATTGGCGGAGAGGTGATTGAAGGCATTAACAAAGCCATCACCCTTGCCGAGCAAAGCTATAAAGGATTGGTTATCTCCAACGAAGGAGCAAATTTCAGCGCCGGCGCCAACGTTGGGATGATATTTATGATGGCTGTTGAGCAGGAATTTGACGAGCTTAATATGGTGATCAAAGCATTTCAAAACACCATGATGCGGATTAGGTATTCATCCATCCCGGTTGTTGCCGCACCACACCAAATGGCCCTTGGTGGCAGCTGCGAGCTGTGTTTACACGCCGATAAAGTTGTAGCACATGCCGAGCTTTATATGGGCTTGGTTGAATTTGGCGTTGGGCTTATCCCCGGTGGCGGCGGTACCAAAGAGTTTGCCCTGCGTTTAAGCGATGAATTACAGGATGGCGACATCGAACTAAATAATTTCCGCGACAGGTTCCTTACTATTGGCCAGGCTAAGGTATCTACCTCGGCACAGGAAGCTTTTGAGCTTGGTTATCTTAAAAAAGGTCGGGACATGGTAGTCGTATCCCGCAACAGGCTTTTATCCGAGGCAAAAAAACAATGCCTGTTATTGGCTACCGAAGGTTATGTACAACCGGTTCCGCGTAAAGATATCAGGGTTTTGGGCAAACAGGCGCTTGGTTTGGCCTACGTAGGGGCCAACACCATGTTTAGCGGTAATTACATTAGCGAGCATGATGTTAAAATATCACAAAAGCTGGCCTATGTACTTGCCGGTGCAGATCTGTCGCAACCTACTTTGGTAAGCGAGGAGTATTTATTGAACCTGGAACGCGAGGCATTTGTATCGCTGTGTGCCGAACGCAAAACATTAGAACGCATACAGTCCATTTTAACCGGCGGAAAAACATTAAGAAACTAATTTAAAAGACAACAAGATGAACGCATATATAGTAGCAGCTTACCGCAGTGCCGTTGGAAAAGCAACACGTGGCGGTTTTAGGTTTACCCGACCGGACACCCTTGCTGCCGAAGTAATTAAGCAACTGGTGGCATCTGTACCCAATGTAGATAAAGACCAGATTGAAGATGTGATAGTTGGCAACGCTACGCCCGAAGCTGAGCAAGGTTTAAACGTAGGCCGCCTTATTTCGCTTATGGCGCTTAATACTGATAAAGTTCCCGGCATGACGGTGAACCGGTACTGTGCTTCGGGATTGGAAACTATTGCTATGGCATCGGCAAAAATACACAGCGGTATAGCCGATTGTATTATAGCCGGCGGGGTAGAGAGCATGAGCCTGTTACCTATGGGCGGATGGCGCATTGTTCCCAATGCAGATGTTGCCATTGCACACCCAGATTATTACTGGGGCATGGGATTAACCGCTGAAGCTGTTGCCAAAGAATATAATATCAACCGCGATGAGCAGGACCAGTTTGCCTATCAATCCCATCAAAAAGCCCTAAGTGCAATTGCAGGAGGAAAATTCAAGAATCAGATTGTTCCCGTTAATGTATCCGAAAACTATGTTGATGAAAACGGGAAAAGAAAAACCAGATCATTTACGATAGACACAGATGAAGGTCCGCGGGCCGATACTTCCCTGGAAGCATTGGCCAAACTTAAACCCGTATTTGATGCCAGGGGTTTGGTAACTGCCGGTAATTCATCACAAACCAGCGATGGTGCTGCCTTTGTAATGGTGGTAAGTGAGCGTTTCATGAAAGCAAACAACCTAAACCCTATTGCGCGTTTAGTAAACTACGCTGTTGTTGGTGTTCCGCCGCGCATTATGGGAATTGGCCCCTTGTATGCTATTCCCGAAGTATTAAAAAAAGCTGGCATAAAACAAGATGAGATAGACCTTTTTGAACTGAACGAGGCCTTTGCATCGCAATCGCTGGCTGTAGTAAAGGGCCTGGGCTTAAATCCCGATATCGTGAATGTGAATGGCGGCGCCATAGCATTAGGTCACCCGTTGGGCTGCAGCGGCGCCAAACTTTCGGTACAGCTTTTTGATGAATTGAAACAAAGAGATAAAAAATATGGCATGGTTACCATGTGCGTTGGTACAGGGCAAGGCGCGGCAGGAATATTTGAACTATTAAACTAAGATAAAAACATTTTAAACATACGATTATGAGCACATTAGCAGAAAACAAGCATTTAAAAGGTGGTGAATTCCTGGTAAAGGAAACAATTGCCGGGGATGTGTTTATACCTGAAAACTGGGATGAGGAGCAGTTGATGATAGCACAAACCTGCCAGGACTTTGTAGAGCAAAAAGTTGTTCCGCTGCTGGATCGTATCGATACACAGGAAGAAGGGCTAATGGTGCGCTTAATTAATGAGGCCGGTGAGCTGGGAATCCTGGGTGTTTCCGTCCCTGAGGAATATGGCGGCTTTGGTAAAGATTTCACCACAGCTATGCTCATCAGCGAAAAAACAGGTCCGGGGGCATCGTTCTCTGTCGCCGCAATGGCCCATACGGGCATTGGCACACTGCCGATACTATATTATGGTAACACGGAGCAAAAAAACAAATACATCCCAAAACTGGCCACCGGTGAATGGAAAGGCGCCTATTGCCTTACCGAACCGGGTGCAGGTTCTGATGCCAATTCGGGCAAAACGCGCGCCACACTATCTGCCGATGGTAAGCATTACCTGATCAACGGGCAAAAAATGTGGATTACCAATGCAGGCTTTGCCGATGTGTTCACCGTTTTTGCTAAAATTGATAACGACGAAAACCTGAGCGCATTTATTGTTGAAAAAGGTTTTGAGGGCTTGTCGCTTAACCCCGAAGAACACAAAATGGGTATTAAAGGCAGCTCAACCCGCCAGGTATTTTTTAATGATTGTAAGGTACCGGTTGAAAACCTGCTGTCGGAACGGGGTAACGGTTTCAAAATAGCCGTAAATATCCTCAACCTGGGCCGTATAAAATTAGGAGGGGCAGCATTAGGGGCAGCAAAATCGGTTATTACCAATTCGGTGAAGTATGCCAATGAGCGCGAACAATTTGGCCGTGCCATTGCTAAATATGGTGCCATCCGCTATAAATTAGGTGAGCAGGTTATCCGTGCTTACGCGGCCGAATCTGCTATGTACCGGGCAAGCCAGAACATTGAAGATGCCACACATAACTTACTTGAACATGGCATGGATGCATCAAAAGCCCGGCTTAAAGGTATCGAGCTGTTTGCCATAGAAGCTGCTATTATAAAGGTACATGCATCAGAAGCGCTGGATTATATTGTAGATGAAGGGGTACAGATTTATGGTGGCATGGGCTATAGCGCCGAAGGGCCGATGGACAGGGCTTATCGCGATAGCCGCATCAACCGGATCTTTGAGGGCACCAACGAGATCAACCGCATATTAACCGTGGATATGATCCTGAAGCGTGCCATGAAAGGCGAAATCGACCTGATGGGTCCTGCACAGAACGTAATAGCTGAATTAATGAGCATTCCTGATTTTAACAGTATTGAAGAAGACCTTTTCACCAAAGAGAAAAAGTATGTATCAAACTTTAAAAAAGCTATTTTACTGGTAGCGGGTGCGGCAGTTCAAAAACTGATGACCAACCTGGCTAAAGAGCAGGAAGTTTTGATGAACCTTGCCGATATGGTAATTGAGACCTATGCAAGCGAATCTGTCCAGCTAAGAGTAGAAAAATTAGCCGGTCAGCGTGGCGAAGACGCCGTTAAAAATCAGATTGATATAATGCAGGTTTATATCAGGGATGCCGCGGATAAAATATTCAAAGCCGGTAAAGAAGCACTGAATGCTTTTGCAGAAGGCGATGAACGCAGGATGATGATGACGGGGTTAAAACGCTTTACCAAAACAGAAGATATTAACACCACTGCAGCGCGCAGAAGAATTGCTGCAAAACTAATTGAGCAAAATAAATATTGCTTCTAACAAAGCCTCATTTAATATTTAAAAGCAGGGTATATGAAGAATGTAGCAAGATTATTTGATTGTATGAGCATCCAGGCGCAAAGCCCTAAAGCCGACCTGTTAAATGCCAAGGTAAACGGTGAATGGGTATCATACAGCACGGCCGAAGTGCATGAAAAAACTTACCAGTTAGCCACAGCGCTCCTGAAAATGGGCATATCTGCCGGTGATGGCACTACTATTGGCCGGAATAAAGTTGGCCTGATTAGCAATGGCAGGCCCGAATGGCTGATAGTTGATCTCGCGGTTCAATTAATCGGAGCCATATTGGTTCCTCTTTATCCTAACAGCAGCTTAAAGGAAATGGAGCAGATTTTAATTGAAGCGGAGGTTAAATGTATTTTTGTAAGCGATGCCGACCTTTGCGGCAAGGTAAATGCAATAATTGACCATGTTCCTTCTTTAAAATCTATTTTTTCTTTTAATGATTTAGAAAGCTGCAACAACTGGAAACAACTCCTTAAACCCATTGCTGATATTGACAGAGATAAGGTAAATGCAATAAGCGCCGGCATTAAAGAAGATGACGTAGCTACCATCATTTTTACATCAGGCACCACCGGCCGGCCCAAAGGGGTAATGCTTACCCACAAAAACATTGTAAGTAATGTTATCGGCTCGGCCGATGTGCTGAATCAAATCCCTTTGGAAAATAAACGCGCTTTAAGCTTTTTACCACTTAACCATATTTTCGAGAAAATGTGTACCTATATCTATTTCTTTTACGGCTTCTCTATTTACTACGCCGAAAGTATGGATACTATAGGTATTAATATGAGGGAAGTAAAGCCATATATTTTTACAGCCGTACCCCGCCTGCTGGAAAAAGTATTTGAGAAGATCATTATTGAAGGGCAAAAGCTTACAGGTATAAAAAGAAAAATCTTTTTATGGTCGATCGAAATTGCCGAACAGTTTGAGCTTGCAGGCAAAAGTCCATGGTATAACCTGCAATTAGCCATTGCAGATAAGCTTGTTTACAGTAAATGGCGTAAAGCTATTGGCGGCAATATAAAAGCAATAGTTGTAGGCAGCTCGGCATGCCCGGTTAGAATGGAGCGGATATTCACTGCCGCAAAAATGGTTATTTTGGAAGGCTATGGTCTTACTGAAACTTCGCCTGTAATTTCTGTTAACAAGTATGATCCTCATTTCAGGAAATTCGGCACAGTTGGGCAATTAATAAAAGATGTGCAGGTTAAAATTGCCGACGATGGAGAAATATTAGCCAAAGGGCCAGGTATAATGGCTGGTTATTACAAAAACCCCGAACTCACAGCCGAGGTGCTGGAAGACGGCTGGTTCCATACCGGGGATATTGGCGTACTGGATAAAGATGGTTTCCTGAAAATTACCGACAGGAAGAAAGAGATCTTTAAAACATCAGGCGGAAAATATGTTGCACCGGGCCCCATTGAAAACAGGATGAAGGAGAGTCCTTTTATTGAGCAAATGATGGTTATTGGTGCTGATAGGAAATTTACAACTGCCTTAATAGTACCCTCCTATCCTAATCTTAAATTATGGTGCGCCCAACAGAAGCTCAATCTTTCTTCAAACACCGAAATTGTAAATAATGCAGCTGTAAACACTTTATTTAAATCAGTTATTGATTCATTAAATACGGAGTTTAACCATGTTGAACAGGTTAAAAAATTCACCTTGCTTCAGCACGAATGGACCATTGATGGAGGAGAACTAACCCCTACAGGCAAAATGAAGCGCCGCACTATTTTAGAAAAATATAACGAAGAAATAGAAAAAATGTACACCAGCGAGATTGGTAATCCAACGCTTTCACATTAATTTTTGCTCTTCCATTCTTATAATCCATGTAAATGAATACATTTCAGTTAATCATCCGGGATAATCTTGCAATCATCACTTTAAACAGGGGCCGCTCCAACCCGATAAATGCAGAAATGATCGCAGAACTGATTACTGCAGTAAAGGATCTTGAAGCTGACGATAACATAGGCGGACTAATTATTACAGGCAAAGAGGGCTTTTTTTCTGCCGGGATCGACCTGATGGAAGTTTACAATTATAACGAAAAAGAGAGCAAAGACTTTTGGACCAATTTTATGCTGATGCAGAGAGTTCTGGTAAACTTTAAAAAGCCATTTGTAACTGCAATAACAGGGCATAGCCCTGCAGGCGGTTGTATTATAGCCTTATGCAGCGATTACCGGGTTATGGCCGGCGGCCAATACATTATTGGTTTAAATGAAATCCCGGTAGGCATCATTGTACCCGACACTGTATTTCATCTCTACGCATTCTGGTTAGGTAATCGCAAGGCTTATCAGTACTTGTTGGAGGGTAAATTACTAACCGTTGAAGAAGCAATTAAAGAGGGCTTAATTGATGAAGTATGCGCGGCGGAGGATGTATTGGCTTCGGCGGAAAAAAAAGTGCGAGCATATATGAAATTGAATCCCACTACCTGGAGCCAGAGTAAAATGAATTTCCGCAAGGAGCTTTCTGAAAAACTACAAGGCGACAACAGCGCAGCCTTAAACAGGATGCTACAGCAATGGTGGGCACCAGAAACGCGTGCGACATTGCAAAAAATAATCGACAAACTAATGAACCCTGTAAAAAGCAAATAATTATATGCAAGCTCCTGATAAGAATAATCCTTTGAACCAGGCCGATGAGGATAACGGAATGCTCAAGGCCAATGCATTTAAAAACAAAACCATCATCATAACAGGTGGCGGTACAGGGCTTGGTAAAGCCATGGGTACCTACTTTTTAAAGTTAGGGGCCAATTTGGTAATTACCAGCCGCAAGCTTGATGTATTGCAGCAAACAGCTAATGAAATGGAGGCCGAAACTGGCGGCAAGGTATTGGCCTTGGCCTGCGACGTGCGCAATTACGATGAAGTAGAAAGCATGCTAAACAAAACAATTGAAAGCTTTGGAAGTGTTAACGCCTTAGTAAACAATGCTGCAGGTAACTTCATATCCCCAACAGAACGGCTCTCTGCTAATGCATTTTCAACCATCATTGATATTGTGCTTAAGGGTTCTGTCAATTGTTCGCTGGCCCTGGGTAAGTATTGGATTAAAGAAAAAATGGCAGGAAATATCCTGAACATTATTACTACCTATGCCTTCACGGGTTCCGCATATGTGGTACCATCGGCCTGTGCAAAGGGTGGTGTACTGGCCATGACCCGATCATTAGCCGCAGAATGGGGAAGGCACCAGATACGTACCAATGCTATTGCGCCGGGTCCCTTCCCTACCAAAGGCGCATGGGAGCGCCTGTTACCCGGTGAAATGGCCGAAAAATTTGATTTTAAAAACAGGGTACCGCTTAAAAGAGTGGGCAAGCACCAGGAAATTGCAAACCTTGCCGCTTATTTGATCTCAGATTTCGCTGGTTACATCAACGGCGATGTAATTACCATTGATGGCGGCGAATGGCTGCAGGGGGCCGGTCAGTTTAACGGCCTTGAGATGGTAAGCAACGATATGTGGGATGGCATTGAACAATTAACCAGGCACCCCAAAAGCAGTTAACCGGCCAATAAAATTATTAATAATGATTGCACAGCTAATATTTCTCATCCTATTTGTTGCCGCTGTTTACCTGTTCTCCAAAAACGCGGGTAAAATACGGCGCAATATCCTGTTGGGCAGGGATACCGATTGCAGCGATCAGCCTGGCCTGCGCTGGAAAACGATGGCAAAGGTAGCCTTAGGGCAAAGCAAAATGGTGAAACGCCCTTTGGCCGCGGTAATGCATATTTTTATTTATGCAGGCTTCGTGCTCATCAACATCGAGGTGCTGGAGATCATGGTGGACGGCTTGTTTGGCTCGCACAGGATATTTTCAAAACCACTGGGAAGTTTATATGGATTCCTGATCGGCGGGTTTGAGGTTTTGGCGGTGCTGGTACTTATTGCCTGTGTTGTTTTCCTGGCCAGGAGAAACATCATGCATTTAAAGCGTTTCAGCGGTAAGGAAATGACCCAATGGCCCAAATCAGATGCCAACTATATCCTGGTCATCGAAATATTGCTCATGACCGCCTTTTTAACCATGAATGCCGCCGATTACAAATTGCAGGCGCTTCACGTGGGGCATTACCTCCAGGCGGGCAGTTTCCCGGTAAGCAGTTTTATAGCCCCGCTGTTACCCGGCCATGCCCCCGCATTGGAAATGACCGAGCGCGGATGCTGGTGGTTTCATATCACCGGGATCCTGGCATTTTTAAACTACCTGCCCTATTCCAAGCATTTTCACATCCTGCTGGCTTTTCCGAACACTTACTATTCTAACCTGGATAAAAAAGGAAAGTTCACCAATATGGCATCGGTAACCAACGAGGTAAAAGCGATGCTTGACCCGGCATTTGTACCCGAGGCTACAACTCCCGGTCGTTTCGGGGCTAAAGAGGTAACCGACCTCAGCTGGAAAAACCTGATGGATGCCTATACCTGCACCGAGTGCGGCCGGTGTACCAGTGTTTGCCCGGCCAATATTACCGGCAAGCTGTTATCTCCCCGCAAGATCATGATGGATACCCGCGACAGGATCACCGAAGTGGGCAATAACCTGGATAAGCATGGGAAGGACTATGACGATGGCAAAGCCTTGCTCGATAATTATATCAGCCGGGAGGAATTATGGGCCTGTACCACCTGTAATGCCTGCGTAGAGGCCTGCCCGGTAAATATTAACCCATTGGAGATTATTACCGAAATGCGCCGCTATATCGTGATGGAAGAATCGCAGGCCCCTGCCAGCCTGAATAACATGTTTGGCAATGTAGAAAACAACGGCGCCCCCTGGAAATATAGCCAGGCTGACAGGTTGAACTGGGCGGAGAAGTAAAATGATAAATCCGAAATGGAAAACGGCGAAGCCCTGGTGAACGC
>NZ_JBFUKZ010000036.1:0-39171 GCF_056400585.1 Mucilaginibacter sp. P5_A6
GTTTTGTGATGAACCACATCATTGAGGGCACTGATGACGATGATGACGCTGACGGCCCTAAACAAGGCGGAGGCGCCCTGGATACCCAGTTGCTGCAAATGCTGAAAGACCTGCGTAAAAAGCTGGCAAAGCAAAAAGGATTACCACCATTCGTTATCTTCCAGGATCCATCATTGGAAGAAATGTGCACGCATTACCCAATCAACACCGAAGAGCTAAAACAGATCTCGGGAGTGGGTGCAGGCAAGGCCCTTAAATTTGGTAAACCATTTACAGATCTGATTCAGAAATATGTGGAAGACAATGATATCGACCGTCCGGTTGATATGGTGATCAAAAGTGCCGCTAACAAATCGGCGCTAAAGGTTTTTATTATCCAGAATATAGATCGCCATTTAAACCTGGATGATATTGCTGCTTCAAAAGGACTTACCTATGAGGAGATCCTGAAGGAGGTTGAAACCATCGTTAACTCAGGAACCAAACTTAACCTTAATTATTATATTGATGAGGTGATAGATGAGGATAAGCAGGAAGAGGTGTTTGATTATTTCCGTACGGCCGAAGCTGATTCTATTGATGACGCCCTTGCCGAATTAGGTAATGATGACTATACCCGCGAAGAAGTACAATTGATGAGGATAAAATTCCTATCAGAAATGGGAAATTAAGGTATCGATATTTAATTTCTCTCCACCCACATATGTAGCAGTCCCCAACCCRCAGAAATGTTCTGTAAGTTGGGGATTGTTAGTATAAGGCCTTTCCCAAAATTCATGCGAATTGATTATTTATTTCGCTATGATCATAAACTCTGTTCTCCTGTTCAATGCCTTTCCTTCATCGGTGGTATTTGGTGCAATAGGCTGCGTTTCACCATATCCTTTAAAAACAAGACGGCCTGCTGCTATGCCGTTAGCTACCAGGTACCGATAAACCGACCTGGCCCTGTTTTCGGACAGTGTTTGGTTAAACTGAATGGCGCCTACGTTATCCGTGTGCCCGGATATCTCGACACGTACCGTTGGGTTTACATTTAAAAACTCTATCAGCTTAGTTAATTCGGCTTTCGACTCGTCCTGCAGGTCGAATTTGTTGGTATCGAAAAAGATGTTCTTTAATATTACTTTGTTGCCAACCTCAATAGGAGATAGCAAGGCTTTGATATGAAAAGGTTTCTGCTCTTTATATCCTATCAATGAAAAATTTTCGGAGTAAAACAGATACCCGCTCTTTGAGATATTTAAGCCATAGTTTTTGCCCGAAGTGAGAGTTGCCAAAAAGTCACCTTCATCTATACTACTATAGTCCTGGTAAACAGGAAGGTTACTTTGCAGATCAATGATCTCAACGGCCGCCTCCAGCGGTTCTTTGGTTTTAGCGTCGTTTACATTCCCTTTTACGTAAGTTACAATGTGCGGTCTTAAATTTGCAGGCAATTCAAATGTATAAATGTCATATCCCCCATAACCATTCAGGTTATCTGAGGCAAAAAAGGCGTAATTTCCATAGGCAGTAAGTGTTAGCCCATTCTCATCACCATTAGTGTTAATGGGATAGCCAAGATTCGCCGGCTTTTGCCATTTCCCATCTTTACCCAAACGACTTACAAAAAGATCTTTATTGCCCAATCCGGGCCAGCCGTTTGAGCCAAAATAAAGTGTACTATCATCCGCATGAATAAATGGCGACTGTTCATCGTAAGCGGTATTAATATTGGGCCCCAGATTTTCGGGTTCGCCCCAGCCTTTATCGGTTAAGGTTGATCTCCAAATGTCATAGCCCCCATATCCGCCTTTTTTATTACTTACAAAGTAAAGTGTACGCCCGTCGGCACTTATAGATGGCTGCGATTCCCACCCCGAAGTATTTACCGGGCTATTTAAATCAAAGGGTTTACCCCAGTCATCACCTTTTTTTTGTGCTATATAAATATCGCAACGGCCACGACCATCGGGACGGTTGCATCCGGTAAAAAACAAAAATTTACCATCCTGCGATATAGATTGTGCACCTTCGTTATATCTATCCGTATTTATCTGATCGCTAAGGTAAGTAGCTGTATCCCATTTGCCATTAGCTTTCAGGCTTTTGTAAAAATCTTCATTATTGTTAATCTTCCTGGTAAATATCAGCATGCCTTCATCCGCTGTTGCAACCGGCAGGTATTCGTCATTAGCGGTGTTAATATTAGCCCCCATATTAACAGGCTTAAAAGCTACAGGGTGTTGTATGGCCTCGATACTAAACTTTGCATCAGCCAGCAGTTTTTGAGCTAACGCGTTATTTTGTGGTGTAATATCCGGGTAAGTAAGGTATTTTTCAAGATGTTGCTGAGCCTGTGGATATTTAGCTTCATAAATCTCTGTCTCGCCTATTTTGAGGTAGACAGATCTGTTAAAACCAGGATTAATCTCAATTACTTTAAGGTATTGTACGATAGCTTGTTTATACAGGTGCCGCATTCGCAAAACATCGCCTAATAGTGCATGTGCTTCAATGAATTTTGAATCTTCACTTATAGCTTTTTGAAGATTTTCAATCGCCTCATCGTAAACATGCTCATCAAGATTTTGGTTGGCAATGGAAAAATACTTTATGGCATCACTATTTTTAGTAGAGTACTGCCTCTGCTGAGACCATGCAGTAACAGAAAGGAAAAATAACAAGGCCGAGACAATTAAAATTCTCATCCGTTTTGGTACAATAATTTATAACGTAAGTTACAAATATTACGGAATATTCAAATATTTATGCGTTTGCAATGATATTTCCCACTGCGGGTTATTCATTACATAATCAACTATAAGCGGGGTCATTTCTTTCGACTTCGACCATTCGGGCTGTAAATACAACTTACAATCAGGAGAGACCATTTTGGCATGATATTCTGCCCAAACAAAATCCGATTTATTGAATACGATCACCTTTAGTTCATGCGCATTTTCGGCTACGTGAGGTATGGGTGCTTTGAATTTTTTTGGAGAAAGGCAGATCCAGTCCCAATCACCAGACAAGGGATAGGCACCTGAAGTTTCAATAAAGGTTTTTATACCGCGTTCATGCAGTTGAGTGGTTAAATAATCAAGATTATATATCAGTGGTTCGCCGCCGGTAACTACAACAGCTTTTGACGGATGTTTAGCAGCGTTGGTCACTATCGTATCGGATGCGGTAAGCGGATGCAGTTCTGCATCCCAGCTTTCTTTTACGTCGCACCAGTGGCAGCCTACATCGCATCCGCCCAGGCGTATAAAATATGCAGCTTTACCTGTATTATATCCTTCGCCCTGTATCGTGTAAAATTCTTCCATTAAAGGAAGCAGCGTGCCATCGTCTGGAATTTGGTGTGCCATAATATTTTGCAAAAGTACCTAAATAAGCCGAAAGCATAAAGTTGAATGGTAAACACAGCGTAAAACGTTTAAACATTTTGGTCTTTTGGCTATCATTGTTTAATTATTAGCAATAATTTATATTTAAGTGTCTGTAACTGTGTGAATAATAGGTTTTGAATTGTAAATTAGCGTCATGAAACCTTAACTAACTTTTAAAATCATTTAGCGCAATGAAAAAACTTTACCTTCCGATTATTTTTTTTGCCGTGCTATGTTTAAGTTCCTGTGTTGACATTGAGGAGCGTTATAACTTTAAAAGCGATGGCAGTTGTGTTGTGGCATATGGGTTTGATATGAGCAAAGCGGTTTCTGTTTTGGTAAATCTTGTGTCCGATTCGGTAAAGGAAACACCCCAGTTTAGTTTGGTTAAGGATACTACGCTCAATTTTTATAGTGCCATGCCCGATAGCACACAGCACAAAATGAACGCTGCCGAAATAGAGCTGGCAAAAAGCAGTGATTTGACGGTGCATATGAACCTGAAAAAGAGTATCATGAAAGTAGCAATTAATCACACTGCAAAAAATGCAGCCGATCTTAAATATTATCTTCAAAATGTGTCGAAGATTGCACTTAACAGTCAGATCAGTGCTTTTTCAAACAATCCTAAAACAAATAAGGCCCTTGATGCTAAACAGATGGTAGTAGGGCAGGATTATTATTCGTACGAAATAACCCCACATAAATTTTACCGGATAATTGATAAAGCTAAGTTCAACGCGTTTTTAAAGAAAACACAATCAACCTTTATGATGGCCAAAGCTATGCTGATAGATATGCCCTATAAAGTTATACTGAATTTTGCGAAGCCGATAAAAAAACTCAATAACTCAAAAGCAATACTCTCTGCCGACAGGCGAAGTGTTACGCTGGTTACCAATATGGATGAGGTGATTAAAAACCCATCTGTTATGAACCTGAAGATTGATTTTTAATAGATGAAGTGGTATAAAATCCCAGACATAAAAGACATAAACAAACCCTTCATTAAAAAAGTACAGGCAGGCAGAAAAAACATATGCCTTGTTGGTTTTGAGGGCGAAATATATGCAATAGCGGCTACTTGTCCGCATGCTGGTTTTGACCTGAGTGAAGGGTTATGCGTTAAAGGGAAAATTGTTTGTCCTTATCATCGTTACACTTACAATTTGACCACCGGAAAAGGAGGGGAAGGGCAGAATGATTTTGTAGAAACTTATGAGGTTGATATCAGGGATAATGATATTTATGTTTGCATCAGTTCCGTTTGGGACAAAATAAAGCAGGCATTTAAATAATTGTTGTTGATTGGGTTAGGATATTCAATCAGGCAACCCAATCAATCCTCAGCTTAACTATACACCTCTTTATTTGCCGAAGCCAAAGTATTCTTCAATAAGCCAATAATGGTCATCAGGCCTACACCACCCGGTACCGGGGTTATCCATGAGGCTTTGGGCGCCACATTTTCAAAATCAACATCTCCGTACAGCTTAAAGCCAGATTTTGTTAGGGCGGATGTTTCACGGTTCATACCTACATCTATAACTACCACACCATCTTTAACCATATCGGCAGTAATGAAATTCTTTTTACCTATAGCTACAATCAGGATATCTGCATCTAACGTGAATTTTTTAATATCGGGTGTACGGCTGTGGCAAATGGTAACTGTACAGTTACCCGGTGTTGTATTACGGGCCATTAAGATACTCATGGGTGAGCCTACAATATTGCTCCTGCCAACTACTACACAATGCTTGCCAACGGTATCAATGCCATATTCCTTAAGCATCAAGGTGATACCATAGGGCGTAGCTGGTATAAATGAGGGCAGATTGCGTTGCATGCGCCCTAAATTTACCGGGTGAAAGCCATCCACATCTTTGCGGTGGTCGATACGCTCAGTTACCTTTTCAGGGTCGATGTGTTTGGGTAAGGGGAGTTGTACAATAATACCGTCGATATCGCTGTCGGCATTCAATTCTTCTACTTTTTTTAGTAGTTCATCTTCGGTAACCGTATCTTCAAAGCGAACCAGGGTCGATTTAAAACCTACCTTTTCGCAATTTTTAATCTTGCTGGCCACATAAGTTTCGCTTCCGCCGTCATGGCCCACCAAAACTGCCACCAAATGCGGCTGTCTGCCGGTTTCTGCCAATATTTTAGCCGCCGCTTCGGCTATTTCAATCTTAAGTTTTTCTGATACGTATTTTCCGTCGAGTAATTGCATATAGCCCCCTAACCCCCTAAAGGGGGAACGATAGTGTATAATTTATATTATCAGCCAACCTTGCTTATCAAAAAGCTCCCCCTTCAGGGGGCTGGGGGGCTTAATCTAATTTCAAAACCGCCATAAACGCCGATTGTGGTATCTCTACGTTACCAACCTGGCGCATGCGTTTTTTACCTTTTTTCTGTTTTTCCAATAGTTTACGTTTACGGGAAATATCACCGCCATAACATTTGGCGGTAACATCTTTACGCAAGGCTTTAACTGTTTCGCGGGCGATGATCTTGGCGCCTATGGAAGCCTGTATGATGATCTCAAATTGCTGGCGGGGAATGAGCTCCTTCAGTTTTTCACAGATCTTTTTACCAAAATCATAGGAGTTTCCCCTGAATATCAATGATGATAATGCATCAACAGGCTCGGCATTTAAACGGATATCCAAACGTACCAGGTCCGACTGGCGGTAACCTATCTGGTGATAGTCAAATGATGCATACCCCTTTGAAATAGTTTTTAGCTTATCATAAAAATCAAATACGATCTCGCCCATTGGCAGTTCAAATACCAGTTCCACACGATCGGAAGTCAGGTACGACTGGTTGACTATAGAACCACGTTTTTGGATACAAAGCGACATTACCGGCCCAACATAATCAGATTTGGTAATGATAGTTGCCTTAATATAGGGCTCCTCAACAAAATCTATTTTACTTGGATCAGGCAGATCTGATGGATTATTTACGATGATTGGTTCGCCTTTGGTTGTATAAGCGATGTAGGATACGTTGGGAACAGTGGTGATCACTGTCATATCAAACTCACGCTCCAATCGCTCCTGGATGATCTCCATGTGCAGCATGCCCAAAAATCCGCAACGGAAACCAAACCCCAATGCTGCTGATGACTCCGGCTCAAAAACCAGCGAGGCATCATTCAGTTGCAGTTTGGCCATCGATTCGCGTAGTTCTTCGTATTCATCGGTATCAACAGGGTAAATACCGGCAAATACCATCGGCTTTACTTCTTCAAAACCCTGGATGCCGCTTTCGCACGGACGGTCAACACGGGTAATTGTATCACCCACTTTCACCTCACGCGCTTCTTTGATACCCGATATTATATACCCCACATCTCCCGTTTTGATTACATCGCGGGGCGATTGCTTTAACTTTAATGTGCCAACCTCATCGGCTATATATTGCTTTTCGGTAGCAAAGAATTTTACTTTATCATTTTTACGGATCTCGCCGTTTACCACTTTAAAGTAAGCCACAATGCCTCGGAAGGAGTTATAAACCGAATCAAAAATCAGAGCCTGTAAAGGTGCTTCAGGGTCACCAACAGGAGCAGGTACCCTTTCAACAATTGCTCGCAAAATATCGTGAACACCCATTCCTGTTTTACCGGATGCGGCAAGAATTTCTTCACGTTTGCAACCAATCAGTTCAACTATCTGGTCTTTAACTTCCTCGGGCATAGCGCCGGGTAAGTCCATTTTATTAAGTACCGGGATAATTTCCAGGTCATTCTCCAAAGCCAGGTACAGGTTGGATATGGTTTGCGCCTGTATTCCCTGCGCAGCATCAACAATAAGTAACGCCCCTTCACAGGCCGCTATTGAGCGCGAAACTTCGTACGAAAAATCTACGTGTCCTGGTGTATCTATTAGGTTGAGGATATATTTTTGACCATCAAGCTCATAATCCATTTGTATGGCGTGGCTTTTTATGGTGATGCCCCGCTCGCGTTCCAGGTCCATATCGTCAAGCAATTGCGCCTGCGATTCGCGTTGGGTTATAGTGTTAGTGTATTCTAATAACCTATCGGCAAGTGTGCTCTTGCCGTGGTCGATATGTGCGATGATACAAAAATTACGAATATGCTCCATTGAACCGCAAAAATAACTTTTTAAACCGATAATTGTATAAGGCTAATAAATTAACTATTGGGTTTGTAAATTAATCATTTGAATAAAATGCCCATCGCGAATAAAATGATTCATGATATTGAAACTAAACTGGGTACCAGTATATTAAAAGTGATACCGGTGAGTGGTGGGAGTATTAACAAAGTTTATCGCATGCAAACAGCAACAGAAAGGTTCCTTTTAAAGGTTAATAGCTTACGTGATTATCCTGGTATGTTTAAACTTGAGCAGGAGGGATTGGCTGCTATCAGATCAACCCAAAGCATTGCTGTACCCGATGTAATACTACAGGGCGAAACAGAGGCGGAGAGCTATTTAGTAATGCAATGGATAGAACCGGGCCTCGGCACCCGCAAATCATCTCAAAAATCAGGAGAACAGTTGGCCCAAATGCATAGGCATACCTGGGAATATTTTGGTTTTACTACCAATAATTACATGGGATCGTTAACGCAAAGCAATACGAAGCATAGCTCCTGGGCCACTTTTTTTGTTGAGGAACGACTTAAGCCCATGATAAAAATTGCCTTTGAAAAACAGCAATTAAACGGGAATGACATACAATCATTTGAAAAACTATATCAAAAACTTCCCGGTCTTTTTAATGAAGAATCACCTGCTTTAGTACATGGCGATCTCTGGAGCGGCAATTATTTAATTGATACAAATGAACGTCCTTACCTTATCGATCCCGCAGTTTGCTATTGTAACAGGGAGTTTGATATTGCCATGACCACCTTGTTTGGAGGTTTTGATGCAGTTTTTTATGAAGCCTATGATAGCACTTTTCCATTGCAAAAAGGCTGGAAGCAACGGCTTAAGATCTGGAACCTGTACCCATTATTATTGCATGTAAACCTTTTTGGAGATAGTTATACGAATCAGGTGCGTACTACTTTGTCGGCGTTTGTTTAATAATTTTATTGTGCTACACCTTCAACAAAAACGGGGGTTTCTGTAACATTTACAGACAATTTACCGGCAACAGTATTAACGGTAGTTATTGCAGCCTTATCAGATCCTGCTTTTAAAGTATAAATATTGGCTTTGGCGGTACCGAGGTCAAGAACATAAGTTGCCGTGCGGTTTTTTTGGTCGGGTATGGTTAACACATACATTTTTTTTGAACCTGAAATATATTTATCCACCAGGGGATCGGTATTAATGGTTGACCGATAAGTGTAACTGCCCATTAGTTTATTGGTTTGTAAAATATAATCAGCCGCAGGTCTGCGTTTTCCATCCTCTGCAAGACCCGATGTTGCATACTGTACATTTGCATTTGGGGTATCATCTAATAGCTGATAGTAAAATACTCTTTTAATTCCAAGCCTGATGTATAGTAATGATGTTCTTAGTATCCAGTCGGCCTGCGTTTCTAAAACCGTTTTATTACCAATTGGTGTTGCTTTTTGGTAACTATGCTGGTTAATATCATAGCCAGTTTCGGTTACCCAAACTTCGGGAGGCTTTTGTAGCGAATAAGCAAGTTTAACAAAGGAGCCTGCTACAGAACCCGCCATGGATAACTCGGGTGCTATACCCGTTTTAGCGCCTTTATGCGTTAAAATATTACCATCATTATTATAAAAGTGATAGTTGATCACGTCAAAACATAAATTAATACTTCCATCGGCATTATATCCCCTATTTGTTTTACACCATTCTATTATCCTTTTTACAAAATCAACGTTGCAGGTTGCAAGGCCGCCTATTACCACCTGTATGCCAGGGTCTGCGGTTTTTACACCTACGTTATTGCCTAACCTGCCTTTATCACCATCGTAAAAAGCCGATAGATTGGCTGCATACTCTTCGGGAGTTTGCTTAGTTGCAGGGCCTTTCCACCATTTATCCCACTCATTGCCACATTCAATGTATTTTATTAAGCCCAATCCTATTTTAATAACGTTGGGTGGGTCGTTTATCCAGCGGGGGATAGGGTTTACTTTAACCAATTCCGGGGCAACGGCCGTATTGTACCCATACCTTGCGGCAAACTGAAAAGCGGCCCGCCCCTGGTCAATATACGATGCAGGATCACTTTTGTCCTGCCCGTAAGGTATCGGCACATTTTCATTATCCAGCATATTTGGCGGATAGGTGCTTACCAGCCAGGTGGGGCAGTTTTTCATATCCGCTAAAACCAAAATACCTTCCTTTTTGCAGCGTGTATAGATAAGATCATAATCCCAGCCGCCGTTATTGGTAGGGTTAAATGTATAATCTCCTTTACTGTTTTCCAGCTTGTTCCAGTTCATGTAATGCCTAACGGCACTAAACGACTTAATAACAGACATATTCGCTTCATAAATGGTGCTTTTAAGGTTCACATTAGCCGGATCCTGAAGGAAATTCCATTCATAAGAATTTACACCAAACATGTTTTTTAATGGGGTAGGGTTTGCAAGGATAACACTATTAAGCGCAGCGCTGTCTACAGTTGTAGTATCCATTATACCGTTTGTATTGGATTTTGCTTTATCTTGCCGGCAGTCATTAAAAAACATGCCTGTAATTGCTATAATTATAACAGTAAAGAATTTAAAATGATAAAACATATTTTTCTTTCTTGTCAATTTTGAGCTTAAGCTTCGCGATGTTATAAACAAATATAATACAAAGTCAATTCAAGTCAGAATGAATATAATATCAGGAAGTAATCTCCAATATTTAAGCAAACTGATAAATACTATATGATATTACTTTACCTTAACATAGGTTTCAATAATTTCATGGTCAATTTTCAGGCTGTCAATCTTTTCTATACCACTTTGCACAAGTGTGTCATTTTTAAATTGCACGGTGAATTTAAAATCCCTGTTTTCCCATTCGCGGGCATCACAATATGCTAAATGTTCCTGGTAGTTGCTTCCCGATAAAGTATAAGTACCACTACCTGAGCTGTAAACTGGTTTGGTGGTTTTGCCATGTACCAAATCATGTGTAAAGAATGCAAAATTGGTGCCGTTGAAAATTTTAACCATTTCTTCATCTTTAGATGGCGTTGTTACAACAGTATCGCCTTTAGCAATGCTTTTGCTTGATACTAAGTGCCAGGTACCAACAAGTGGCTGATCGTGTTTGATTTCCTTTTGGGTGCAGGACGATAAAATGAAAACACAAATTAATGCTGAATAAAAAATTTTCATAATTTATGATACGGTTTCCACAATAATAACCATTTTGTTGTAAACAAAAAAGCGATCTGCTTTTGCAAATCGCTTAAAATACAATACCAAAATTTATTCCCCTCTTTTTAAACCAAATTTTTCGATTTTGCTATAAAGGTGACTGCGTTGAATATCTATATCATCTGCAGTTTTTGATACGTTCCAGTTGTTTTTTTCCAGCTTGAATTTGATGTACTCACGTTCAGCAAAATCCTTATACTCCTGAAAATTATTGAACTGATCAAAATCTGTTTGAGGGGCCGTATTATTGCCTGCGACGGTTGTGGCCGGGGTAGACGGATTGGCAAATGCCCGCACATCATTATCGGTTATGGTTTTATCGCTTAAAATAATTAAACGTTCTACCATGTTTCTTAACTCACGAATGTTGCCCGTCCACGGTAAAGCTTTAAGGGCTTCAAGTGCCGAATCTGAGATTTTTTTTACCGGCATCCCGTATTCATTACAAATCTCATCCAGGAAGCTTTGTGTAAGCAAACCTATATCATCTTTACGATCAACCAATGGTGGTACATGAATTAATATAACACTTAAGCGGTGGTAGAGGTCCATACGGAAATTACCTGCTTCAATCTCCTTTAACAGGTCTTTGTTTGTAGCCGCTATAACGCGTACATCAACATCAATTTCTTTTTCGCCGCCAACGCGGGTAATTTTACTTTCCTGCAAAGCCCGTAATACTTTGGCCTGGGCCGATTGGCTCATATCGCCAATTTCATCAAGGAAAAGTGTACCGCCGTTTGCCGATTCAAATTTACCTATGCGTTGTTTGATAGCAGATGTAAACGAGCCTTTCTCGTGTCCGAACAATTCGCTCTCAATTAATTCTGATGGGATAGCAGCACAATTAACCTCAATTATAGGTGCATTTGCCCGGTGCGACTTTTCGTGCAGCCAACGTGCAACCAACTCTTTGCCGCTACCATTTGCTCCGGTAACAAGAACACGCGCATCTGTTGGGGCTACACGCTCGATAGTTTCTTTTATTTTTTGAATAGCCTGTGAGTTACCTAAAATAGGGCGAACCTTAGATACTTTACGTTTTAATACCTTAGCTTCAACTACCAGGCTTCCCCTGTCAAGAGCGTTACGAACCGTAATGAGCAGGCGGTTTAAATCCGGTGGTTTCGATATAAAATCAAAAGCACCTTTTCTGCTGGCTTCAACAGCTGTTTCAACAGTGCCATGGCCGCTTATCATGATAAAAGGCAAGTCAGGTTTCAGTGCCAAACCCTCGGTTAACACTTCCATACCATCCATGCGATTCATTTTTATATCGCAAAGTATCAGGTCAAAATCCTTTTTCTCTATCAGTTGTAAACCATCTACACCGTTATCTACATCCTCAACTTCGTAATCCTCATATTCCAGGATTTCGCGCAAAGTGCTGCGAATTGCCCGTTCATCATCTATAATTAAAATTTTTGCCATGTTTTATATATGTAATAGGTAGTAATGTACTTGGTGCTAATATATAAGATTTGTATAGAAAAATAAACACTTTTGCTTTTAACAAAAATAACCCCTTCCTGTTTCCAGGAAAGGGGCATTTTATCAGCAGCAAATCAGTAAGCCGGGTTCTGTATTGCCCGGAGGGGCAACTTCTATCATTAATCTGGCCCTGCCATTGCTGACAGGTTTAAACAACCTACCCATCTTAACGGTCCCGACAAGTCGGGACACGGGAGCGAGCAGCTCCGCTTTCAAGACCTATTTGGTTTTTCAACTCCTGAGGTTTACCGTCATCCCCGGTCGCCCGGTTATGCCGTGAGCTCTTACCTCACGTTTTCACCCTTACCCCGGTCAAAAACCGGGGCGGTATTATTTCTGTGGCACTTTGCTGTCGTCGGCTGCCGACGCCTTCCCGTTAGGAAGCAGGATGCTCTGTGTTGCCCGGACTTTCCTCCGCTAAACAAGTTAGCAGCGATAGAACGTTTTGCGAAAGTAAAGGTAAGAAAATTTGTTTGAGTTGGGGTTACGGTTATGTGGAGCGTAGTGTGGATGTTTTGTTATGAAAATCAAGGCTTAGACTCAACCCCAGCCCGATCACCGGCATTTTTTCAGATCACTTTCAACCGTTTGCAAGGTAATTGTTGTCATTTTGTTACCAAATGAGTTGGTAACGTAAGTTAGTACTTTTGCAATTTCAATAGGGGCGAGGTCATCAGCCGGCATCTCACCTTCAAACTCACGACCGTTTATAACAATCTTACCTTTAAGCCCATTTTTAACGAAACAGGCTAATAAAGCTTTATTATTTTTAAGATAAGCAACATCGGTAAGTGGCGGAATCAGTGCCTGCAAGCCTTCCCCTTTTGAACCATGACAGTTTTGACAATGAGTTTGATAAATAGCACTTCCGCCGGAATAATAACGATAAAATTCAACCTGCTCATCGCTTTGGCAGGAAACAACCAACACGGTTAAAAGTAAAAAAATACCACTTATCAGCTTTAATTTCATTTGGTAGCTGCCTGCTCAGGTTCGGCCTTTAGGATTTTTATGTCGGCAATTAATTTATCCACTTCTTTGGGGTCGGTACCTTCATAGGTTCCCCGGATGCGTTTTTGTTTATCTATCAGTATAAAAAAGCCATCGTGGATGAATTGCCCTGCCGGATTTTTTTCCTGTACGGTTTGCAGGTAGCTTTTGGCAATATTATAGGTGTCACCTTTGTTGCCGTGCAAAAGCCACCAGCAATTTCCGGTTATGCCCATTTTATCGGCATAACGCTTTAATACCGGTATGGTGTCATATTTAGGGTCGATAGTATGCGATATAATGCGAAAGTCTCCATCATCCTTAAACTCCTTATACACGTTAAGCATATTACGGTGCATTACCGGGCAAATAGAAGGGCAGGTGGTAAAGAAAAAGTCGGCAACATAAATTTTGCCATCAAGGTTTTTAGCAGTTATCGTATCTGCGTATTGGTTAACAAACTTAAAATCGGGTATAGTTGCGTATGCAGTATCAACAACCGATTTGCCATTTACCGTTTTGGTAACAGGCTCGCGGTTGCCTAAAATAGGAAGTTTGCTTTGTTTGTTGTTACAGGCATTCAAAACCGATAATACGATAATGCCCAAAAATAACTTGCGCATTTATTTTTTATTTTGATTTAAATATTTGTCCGATTCGATGATAGCATTGTTGATCTGGGTATCGATAGCTGAGATTTTCTTTTTTTGATCGCCGAGGTAATCAATGATTTCCTGGTGCGATTTACCTTTGTTCTCTACATCAAATTTATGCATCCAATTGCTCATGGCGCTATCGGCATCATCAACCAATTTAAGGCAGCCTTTTGCCGATTCTTTAATGTCGGGTATATTTTTAACCATGCTATCAAGCAGCATTTTATTTTTCATCAAGTGTTCGTCATTAGCCATCACCTTGTCATGCACGGCAATCACACTATCTAATAATAATTTTTCCTGCTTTTTATTATCGGCACATCCCAGTAAAATGGTAAGGCTTAATACAATCCCAATATATTTTTTCATGGTCGCGTTTTGTATTGGCAAATATTGTAAATAAACCTATTAATGTTAGCTATTTAGTTGCCTTAAATAATAAACATAATCGGTAATGGGCAAGGTTTCGGTGCCGGTAAGCTTCAATTGCTGGCCGGCCTGCGCCCGCGTATGTGTGCCATGATTTATTACATGTGTTAGAATGTCGCTTACCGAAGTTTGGTTACCGCCCAGGGCGTTTTGGTAAATGATAACTTTGTTCAAATCTGCTTCGGTAATTCGCTCCAAAAAACCCAGCCACTCTTCATGATATTCATTTACCAGGTGAATGCAATGCTCAATGGTAAAATCCTTCGGCCATAATTCGGCATTGGGATAAGGTTCTACTTCATTTATCCTGTCCAGCCAGCGGTGTTCGGCGGCAAGCAAATGCGCCATCAATTTTATAGCCCCCCTGGTATTGTCGGCTTCTGTAATTGCTTTTAATAAAGCACGATTAGCAAACTGGGCGTAATTGAACATTTTTATAAAATAGCTTTTCATAAACAATAATGTATGGACACTAATTTCACGAATTAAAACGAATTCCACGAATTATTTGAGAAACCAGATTTGTGAAAATTCGGATCCCATTCGTAAAATTCACGTTTACTTCATTTAATGATTTGATAATATAGTTGTTACAATTAAATCACATCGGTACGGTACCTTTAATTAATTAAAAAACAACGACATGAAAATCTTCAGCATTTTTTCAAATCTTATTAGCGGTTTACGCGAGTGGATAATGTTAAGGAGTGTGAAATCGTCTTTCATACATTAATATTTTGAATTTTATACCCTGCTTTCGTAAATATTATTGCAATTTTGGACCCTTGTTGTCCATTTAATGAAATCTACACATCAGTACGTATCTTTGAACAGAGAATCTTTCGGCTCCGATTTCGCCTGGGGTGTTTCAACTGCCGCCTTTCAGATTGAGGGGGCTCATGATGCCGATGGTAAGGGCGAATCTGTGTGGGATGACTTTACTACCAAAAAAGGTAAAATTTTAAATGCAGACCATGCCCGTACTGCCTGCGATTTTTATAATCGTTATGAAGAGGATATCGACCTTGTTAAACAACTTAACATACCAAATTTTCGTTTCTCTATATCCTGGGCCCGTGTGCTGCCCAATGGTACCGGTCAAATAAACCAGGCTGGAATTGATTATTATAACCGCGTTATAAATTATTGCCTTGAACAAGGAATAGAACCATGGGTAACTATTTACCATTGGGATTTGCCGCATGCGCTTGAGCAAAAAGGCGGCTGGACTAACCGCGAAGTTATCAAATGGTTTAGTGAGTTTGTTACCCTTTGCGCAAACAGCTTTGGCGACCGTGTGAAAAACTGGATGGTTATGAACGAACCTATGGTTTTTACAGGTGCCGGCTACTTTTTTGGCATTCATGCACCGGGGCGTACCGGTATGAAGAATTTTTTGCCGACCATACATCACGTTGTTTTAAGTATTGCAGCCGGTGCCAGAATTTTACGCAGGTTATTACCCGAAGTACAAATTGGAAACACGTTTTCCTGTTCGCAAATTGAAGCATTAACTGATAAGCCACGGGATGTTGCTGCGGCCGTTAGGACCGATGCTTTAATAAACCGTTTATTTATTGAACCGCTTTTAGGTATGGGCTACCCGGTTAAAGATCTGCCGGTGTTAAAAAACCTGCAAAAATACATTTTGCCAGGCGATGAGGATAACATGCATTTTGATTTCGATTTTATAGGCGTACAGAATTATACGCGTGAAATTGTTAAATATTCATTTTTTACTCCATATATAAGCGCCCGTATTGTTAAGGCCGAAGATCGTAAGGTTGAATTAACTGCTATGCGCTGGGAGGTACATCCACCATCTATTTACCACATGATAAAAAAGTTTGATGCCTATCCAAAGGTAAAAAACATTATTATAACCGAGAATGGTTCGGCATTCCCCGATGAAGTAACTGATGATGAGGTATATGACCCCAAGCGTTTGCAATATTTAAAGGATTACCTGGATCAGGTTTTAAAGGCAAAGAATGAGGGCAGTAATGTTAATGGCTATTTTGTTTGGACGTTAACTGATAACTTTGAGTGGGCAGAAGGATACCACCCCCGTTTTGGCTTAATTCATGTTGACCATGAAACGCAAAAACGTACTATAAAATTATCCGGAAAGTGGTTTGCCAGGTTTTTAAGAGAGACCAGGAAAGAAAAAGAACTTACTTTGGAAGC
Source organism: Mucilaginibacter sp. P5_A6 (assembly GCF_056400585.1). NCBI lineage: Bacteria > Pseudomonadati > Bacteroidota > Sphingobacteriia > Sphingobacteriales > Sphingobacteriaceae > Mucilaginibacter > Mucilaginibacter sp. P5_A6. The sequence continues at coordinate 16,485 of NZ_JBFUKZ010000036.1, forward strand.
AAAAACTAAAGTGTAGTAGCCTTTTTACTTAAAGGCATCCTCTCCTGTAATGTCCATCCCGGTAATCAATAAGTGAATATCATGTGTACCCTCATAGGTAATTACCGATTCTAAATTCATCATATGCCTCATAATCGGGTATTCACCGGTAATACCCATACCTCCCAGTATTTGCCTGGCTTCCCGTGCTATGTTAATGGCGGTTTCAACGCTGTTGCGCTTGGCCATTGATATTTGTGCGGCAGTTGCCCGGTTTTCGTTTTTAAGCACCCCTAAACGCCAAACCAATAACTGAGCCTTGGTAATCTCGGTAATCATTTCGGCCAGTTTTTTTTGTTGTAATTGAAAAGCGGCTATTGGCTTACCAAATTGAACCCGCTGTTTAGCATAACGCAGGGCTGTATCATAGCAATCCATAGCTGCGCCAAGGGCACCCCATGCTATTCCGTAACGCGCCTGGTTAAGGCAGCCAAGTGGACCTTTTAAGCCTGTAACATTGGGTAAAACATTTGCTTTTGGAACTTTAACATTATCAAAAACCAATTCGCCGGTGGCAGATGCCCTTAACGACCATTTATTATGTGTAGTAGGGGTGGCAAACCCTTCCATGCCGCGTTCAACAATTAATCCGCGTACTTTTTTATTTTCATCCCTTGCCCAAACAATAGCAATATCGGCAAATGGTGCGTTGGAGATCCACATCTTGGCACCGTTCAATATATAATGATCACCCGCGTCTTTAATATTAGTGGTCATGCCACCCGGGTTTGAACCATGATCAGGCTCGGTAAGGCCAAAGCAGCCCATTATTTCCCCGGATGCCAGTTTGGGTAGATATTTTTTACGTTGCTCTTCAGAGCCGTAAGCATAAATAGGGTACATCACCAGTGAACCTTGTACAGATGATGCCGAGCGGATTCCCGAATCTCCCCGCTCAATTTCCTGCATAATTATTCCATAGGCCATATAATCCAATCCTGCGCCGCCATACTCAACTGGTATAGTCGGCCCAAATGCACCAATGCCGGCCAGTCCTTTTACCAGCTGCATCGGGAACTCTGCCTTTTGGGCGTAATCCTCAATTATAGGGCTCAATTCTTTCTTCACCCAGTCGCGTACCGATGAGCGGATCAACTTATGTTCATCGGTAAGTAATTCATCTAATTGATAATAATCGGGCGATTCGTACAGGTCTGTTTTAGCCATAACTTTATACTTGGTGGGCAAATATATATCATTTAATGTTGACTTAAACCAATCAAAATAGCTGTTTTTGGATACCAGAAGCCACTTTATATCAAAAACTATGTTTAAATTGTTTAAACATAGTTTTTGTGTTTATTATTTTTTTTGAAAAATACCTGGTATTCCAAATAACTGTGGCGGAAGGGGTTTAAAAGTATTGTTGCTATTCTCTTTTCTTTAGCTAAATAGCACCAGGAATGGTTGGATGAAACTTGATAACCCAATCAAAACCGCTACTTTTGAAACATGATAACTATTGCCTTACAGGGTGCAGAGTTTTTTGCATACCATGGATTTTATCCGGAAGAACAGAAAATAGGCTGCCGGTTTTTGGTAGATATTGAGGTGGGTTTTGTACCCCAAACAGATCCTGCAGCAGATGAACTTAAGCATACGGTTGATTATGAAAAGGTATATTACATAGCCTGCGAAGAAATGAAATATCCACGCAAACTGATTGAAACAGTGGGGCAGGCTATAATGGAAAGAATCCAAAAGAAATATCCTTATGTAGAAACTATCTCTGTAACTATAAAAAAATTAAATCCACCATTATTGGGTAGGGTTAGCCATTCTGCAGTTACTATAAATTACAGCAAACGGTAATATGGAATACAATAAAATTTCTTTGCCAATATTAGCGGCCATTAAAACTATTGTCGGCGCCGATGCTGTTATAACTCAACAGGCTGACCTGGAAAAATACAGTCACGATGAAACTGAAGACCTGGTTTATTACCCCGAGGTTGCTGTAAAACCTCAAACGCCGGAGCAGGTTTCTGCATTAATGAAACTTTGTAATGAAAACCATATCCCAATTACACCACGTGGCGCCGGTACTGGCTTAAGCGGTGGGGCTTTACCTGTAAAAGGCGGTTTAATGATTGCGATGGAGCGCTTTAATAAAGTACTGGAGATAGACGAGCAAAACCTGCAGGCTACTGTTGAACCAGGCGTTGTTACCGAAGAATTTATGAACCAGGTTGCTGCAAAGGGGCTGTTTTATCCTGTAGATCCGGCCAGCAAGGGTAGTTGTTTTATTGGCGGCAATGTATCCCACGGATCTGGCGGCCCCAGGGTTGTAAAGTATGGCACCATACGCGAATATATCCTAAACCTGCAGGTAGTACTTCCATCGGGCGAGATTATCTGGACCGGGGCCAATACGCTAAAATATGCATCCGGTTATAACCTTACCCAATTGTTCATAGGCTCGGAAGGTACGCTGGGCATCATCACCAAAATTGTGGTAAAGCTAATTCCACTGCCAACACTGGATGCGTTGATGCTGGCTTCTTTTGCTACCAACGAAGATGCCTGTACCGCTGTATCAGCTATTTTTAGGGCTGGTATCACGCCATCGGCCCTTGAGTTTATGGAACGCAGGGGGGTAGAGTGGGTTAAGGAGTATAACGATATTGCTTTTAACCTGCAGGATGATATTCAGGCCTTTTTGCTGATTGAAGTTGATGGCAATAACCAGGATGTGATATTTGCCGATTGCGAAAAGATCAACGCAGTTTTAGAGGCTCACAACTGTAAAGATGTACTTTTTGCCGATTCATCTGCACAAAAAGAAGAGTTATGGCGTATGCGCAGTACCATGGGGGTGTCGGTAAAATCTAATTCGGTTTATAAAGAAGAAGATACCGTTGTACCGCGGGCTGCATTGCCGCAATTAATAAAAGGAATAAAAGAAACAGGTATTAAATATGGCTTTGAATCGGTATGTTATGGTCATGCGGGCGATGGTAACCTGCATGTAAATATAATCAAAGCTAACATGAGCGATGAAGACTGGGGTAGCAAACTTAAATCAGGTATAAAAGAAATCTTTGAACTCACGGTAAGTTTAGGGGGCACCCTTTCCGGCGAACACGGTATTGGCCTGGTGCAAAGGGAATTTATGCCGATAAAATATTCAGAAACCCATTTCGCTTTGTGGCGGGGCATTAAGAATGTATTTGATCCCAATGGGATATTGAATCCGGGAAAGATATTTTAATGTGCAGATATGCAGATTTCAGATGTGCAGATGATTGATCAGTTTAAAGTTCTTGACTATATATTAATTCATCTGCATATCTGCACATTTAATTAGTATTCAATATCAATCTCGGCTATTTTAATGTCCAGAAATGCAGATTTCAGATGATTTGATCAGTTTAAGTTCTTGGCTATGTATTAATTCATCTGCATATCTGCACATTTGAAATCTGCACATCTAATTCGTATTCAATATCAACCTTGGCTCATCATATGCAATCATACTTCGGCGTTCATCGGACGGGATGGATACCGATTTGTTGGCCGCGTAATCATAGCTAATGCAAACCGTTTTGCCGGTTGTAACAATCTCTTCGCCCTGTGGGGTGATTTTCACCAATACATGCATTACATCAAAGCTGCTGTTGCCTATGCGTATAGTGCGCACATAACAGGCTATTTTATCCTGAACGGTAATTTGTTTAAGATAGTTGATCTCTGAGCGGCCGATGATGATGCCGACATTATTCCAATCCCAGCCGATAGCATCTTTCCAATAGTTGGTGCGGGCAATTTCGAAGTAAGTTAAATACACCGCATTATTAACATGCCCCAGGGAATCTATATCCGAAAAACGGATGGGTATGTCTGTTCTGAATTTGTAATCAGTAAGTTTTTCAGCCATTTATGTCAATTTGTCTGTATAAATTCGTTAATTACGACAAGTTGTCGTGCAATTTATCTGTTTTATCTGTTGGTATAACAGTTGATTAATACGTTACGAAGTTAACAAAAACAAAAACTTAAGGAGATATTTAAAATGACATTAGTAAAATTTAACAACGGATTAAAAAATAACGCAAGGGGTCCATTCTTTAATGATGTATTCGACTCGATTTTGAATGATTCATTTCTTGGCGAGAAATTAGTAGCTCGCGTTCCTGCTGTTAACATTGCAGAAACAGAAAATGAGTTTCAAGTTGAATTGGCTGCGCCGGGCTTAAAAAAAGAGGATTTTAAGATTAACCTGGATAAAAACATATTGACCGTTTCATCCGAAAAGAAAACTGAAAACGTTGAAGAAGGTAAAAAATTCAGCAAACGCGAATATAGCTACAAGTCGTTCAGCAGATCATTTACTTTACCGGAAAGTGCCGATCATTCAAAAATTGAGGCTGATTATACCGACGGAATATTAAAATTGACCATCACTAAAAAGGAAGAAGCTAAATTTCAATCAAGAGAAATAGCTGTAAAATAATTAAAGACTGTTTTCATAAAGTAGTTAGTTTGGTTTGAAGGCCGCTCCCGTTTGGGGCGGTCTTTTTTGCTTTTTATAAAAGTTATTGCGGGGGCTTGTAATATTATGAATATATAGTAAAGTTTTTTAGATTCATCCCATGAATAAAAAAATTTACAGCATCCTGTTGCTTATAAGCATCGCTTTTTACACTCATGCTCAAAACAAAATCGTAGTTTTTCAATCAGATTTCGGAGTTAAAGATGGAGCCGTTTCAGCCATGAAAGGTGTTGCCTCGGGCGTATCTGCCGATTTGAAACTGTATGACCTCACCCACGAGATCCCTGCATATAACATATGGGAGGCCTCTTACCGATTATATCAAACAGTAGCTTACTGGCCTGCCGGAACGGTATTTGTTTCGGTAGTCGATCCCGGCGTAGGAACCAGCCGTAAATCTGTAGTGCTGAAAACCAACAGCGGTCAGTTTATTGTAACACCCGATAACGGTACCTTAACGCTTGCGGCCGAATCTTTAGGTATAGCCGAGATCAGACAGATAGACGAAGTACTTAATCGTCGTAAAGGGTCCGAAAAATCATATACCTTTCATGGCAGAGATGTTTACGCGTATACAGCAGCCCGCCTGGCCGCCGGTGTGATCACTTTTGAGCAGGTAGGGCCGGTATTACCAAAACAGGTTGTAAAAATTCCCTATCAAAAGGCAGTGATGGAAAATGGAAAACTAAAAGGAACCATCGATATACTCGATATTCAATATGGTAACTTATGGACAAATATTGGCGATGACCTTGTAAAACAACTTCATATTAAGGTAGGGGATAAGCTACACCTGGTAATTTATAAGAACGGGGAAAAGAAGTATGAGGGTGATGCTCTATACAGCGATACCTTCGGTGAGGTTGCTGTAGGTAAACCCCTGGCTTATATGAACAGTTTGATGCAATTATCGTTCGCTTTAAACCAGGGAAGCTTTGCAGATACTTATAAAATAGGTAGCGGCAGCGAATGGAGTGTTGTTGTAAATAAACAATAAGCAGCTATCAGCAGTTCTGAGATAATTATTTTATCGGTGTAAATAATTGCTGGCCGCAAAAAACAAGCTTTATTGAAGGCTCATTTTCTAAACGATATTGGAAAGATTTATTCGACAAAATTTAAGCTTTTTTAAATTTTACGCATTTTCTTCATTTGCTACAGGGCTAATTTTATGAATTTATGTGAATAACTTTAATGTTGATAACATTGATTTATTGGTTGATTTTTACATATAATACGCAGTAAATCAATGATTAATGCATGTTTATAGATCCTTTAATAAATGTTAATAACATGTTAATAACAAATTTATTTTTTTCTTGACAAATATGCCTTTTAGTCCCTATATTGTAATCATCAAGAACGACGTACTTTGACAACCTTTCAGGAATACAGAAATTGAATCGGGTGAATCCTTCGGGAGACGCTAAAGATCAAAAGAAGTCCCTGAGTCACATGAAAAATGAAAATTACGAAAGTCTTTGAAAAAAGATTGTGATTAAAGGAGGTACTGAGAACGATGCGGGGCTTCACGGAGACCCAAAACAGAATCAGTGATATTGCGGTAGTCAGTAGTTCGCAAGGACAACAGACGAAGGCTTATCGGTCATCTTACACAAAACTTGGTGCTACTGGGAAACTACGGTGGAACAGTGGTTTGGAAACGGGAGTTCAAATCGCAAGAGGAGACTCCCGTTTTCGCTTTTACAAGGTTTTTTTTGTTCATAATAGCATTTTCATTTTGAACAAACCTTAAAAAACCTAATTTAGTAGGATATGAATAAGGACGGCCCGCGTAACCAGAAGAAGATATTCGTTTTAGATACTTCAGTGATCCTTTACGATCATAATGCCTTTCAAAATTTTCAGGAGCATGATGTAGCCATACCTATACAGGTATTGGAAGAGCTTGATAATAAAAAGAACGGCAACGATACCCGTAATTTTGAGGCACGCAGCTTTATCCGCCTGATGGATGACCTGTCAAAAAACAACCTGGTGAATGAGTGGATTCCGCTTAACGGTAAAAGCAAGGGGAGCTTTAAAGTAGCCATGGATATAAAAAACATCGCGACAGATGCCGTGGAGGTTTTTGGATCTGATAAAACCGACCATCATATTTTAAATGCTGCCTTAGGTTTGCAGGAAGAATATCCTCATAAAAAGGTGGTACTTGTATCCAAAGACATCTGCCTTCGCCTTAAGGCCAAAGCCCTTAACCTGCATGCCGAGGATTACGAAACCGGTAAAATTAAAAACCTGGCAGAATTGTATACCGGTAAAACCGATATAGATAAGGTAACCGAAAAGCTGGTAACCCAGCTTAATAAGCAAGAAAACCTACCCTCCGAAAGCCTGAATATACCAGCTTATACCAACAATCATTTCTATATTTTAAAGGGTAAAAAAAGTGATGTATCCGGCTTTTATAGCGCGCAAACGCAACAATTGGAAAAAGTGACTGAGCAGCCGGTATTCAATATTTATCCACGCAATATTGAGCAAGCTTTTGCTATTCATGCGCTTTTAGACCCCGATATCAAACTGGTTACCATACAGGGTAACGCCGGTACAGGTAAAACCCTGCTGGCCCTGGCCAGCGCGTTGGAGCAGCGTAAATATTACCGGCAAATATTTGTTACCCGCCCCATTGTTCCATTAAGTAATAAGGATATTGGTTTTTTACCCGGCGATATCAAATCAAAAATAGATCCCTACATGGCCCCAATATGGGATAACCTTAAATTTATTAAAGACCAGTTTGCCGATGATGATAAAATGCAGGCTAAAATTGATGAACTGGTAGCTAACGATAAAATATCTATAGCTCCCCTGGCATTTATTCGTGGCCGCACCCTAAGCAAGATATTCTTTATAGTAGACGAGGCGCAAAATCTTACTCCGCACGAAGTAAAAACCATTATTTCCCGTGCAGGCGAGAACAGTAAATTTGTGTTTACAGGTGATATTTACCAGATTGATACGCCATACCTTGATGCCGAAAGTAATGGCCTGTCATATCTGATTGATAAAGCGAAGGGACATCCACTCTATGCACATATTACCCTCCAGAAAGGGGAACGTAGTGAACTGGCAAATTTGGCTACAGAGTTACTATAAACACGATTAAAAGTTTTGGCAGGATTTACAGGATTTCAGCACGATTCATGGGTTTGGTTTAATTTAACAGTTTTTATTCTATGAAAATAAAAACTGTTCAAATCCTTTAATTGTATTTTAAATATATGAAGCCAACCCTGTAAATCGTGCAAATAATCATCTATGAAAATAAGTAAATACCTCCATTCCTGCCTTGTTTTTGAGCTGGATGATTACAAATTATTATTTGATCCTGGTAAATTCTCTTTTGCTGAGGGATTGGTTACTGCGGAGATGTTTTCAGATGTAAATGCCGTGGTGATCACCCACATTCATCCGGATCATTATGATGTTGATATACTAAAAAACATTCTTGAACTAAGTGGTGCCGTAGTGGTCACCAACAGCCAGGTAGGTAAAGATCTTGATAAAGCAGGCATTATTTATACCGTTTTAGAAGAAGGTACGGTAAACTTTGGCCCCTTTATATTGAAAGCTTTCCCGGTTATACATGAGCTGATTATGGATAATCCGCTGCCACAAATGACGGGCTTTATTATTAACGATAAAGTTTTGCATCCTGTTGATTCTATGGACGACAAGCTTTTGGAATATAAAGACATTGAATTGCTGCTCATGGTAACCATGGCGCCATTTGCAAACGAGGTACGAATCTCGGGTTTCGCAGACAAGCTTCAACCCAAACAAATATTGCCTGTTCATGATGGCTATGCAAAAGAGTTTTTTATTAAACAACGTTATGCGGCTTATGTAAGGCATTTTGAAAAACAGGGTATCAAATTTCATGAAGTATATAAAATCGGGGATACAATAACCCTTTGATAATTAAAATATTAATAAACTTACAAAACCTATATCATAATGCAGATCAGGCAGATCAACCCCAATGACTATCAGTTAGTAACACATTTATTCGATCAATACCGTGTGTTTTACAAGCAGGCGTCTGATATTGCTTTGGCGAAGAGCTTTATTAAAAACCGCCTTGAAAACAATGAATCGGTAATTTTTGTGGCTATGGATGGCGACCAGCCTGCAGGCTTTACACAGCTTTATCCGTTGTTGTCATCTGTAAAGGCAACAAAGAATTGGTTACTAAATGATCTTTATGTTGATAATGACCACCGTAAAAAGGGAATAGGAAAGGCTTTATTACAAACGGCCTATGATTTTGCGAAAAGCCATGGAGCCACTTTTATCCAGTTGGAAACTGCGGTTGATAATTATACAGCTCAAAGTTTATATGAAGCTGTTGGTTTTGTAAAGCAGGAAGCCAACAAAGCTGCCGGCTATTATTATCGGAAGGCGATTTGAAAAAAATCGATATAAAAAAAGTCCCCGCTTTTTACAGCGGAGACTCCTATGAAACCAACCTCCTGCTAAGCTGGCTCATATTAACCTTATCACACTGCTAAGGTGAAAATTAATCATGAAGAAAACATGAACTTAGTTTTTACAGCAAAACGTTAATTTCACATCTTTAACAAAAAAGACAAATAATTTTATGCAGAAACCAGATAGCCTGATCTTCGATATGGATGGAACCCTTTGGGATGCTGTTGATACTTACACCAATTCATGGAATCTCACTTTTGAAAAACTCTCTATAAAAAGAACTATTAATCGTGATGAACTAATGGGATTAATGGGAATGGAAGGTAAAAAACTCACCAAAATTTTAATGCCCGATTTTGATGATGATAAGGCTTTGGGTATTTATCTTGAGGTAAATGAAACCCGCCGCCAAATTTTGCCTGTAAGCGGCGGAATTATGTATAACGGTGTTAAGGAAGGTATAAAGCAATTATCCTCAAAATATAAACTGTTTATATTGAGCAACTGCGCGGTCGGAATTATTCCATTGTTTATTAATTGGGCAGGTATTGGGGAGGATATAACTGATTCTTTCGCTTATGGCGAAAATAATATGCCAAAACATCATAATATGCGTTTATTGATGGATAAACACCAGCTTGAAAAACCGGTATACGTTGGCGATACACAAGGTGACGCTGAGCAGACACGCCAGGCTGGCATACCTTTTATATTTGTAAGCTATGGTTTTGGCGAAACTGATGATTATCAGCACAAGTTTGATGATTTTGAGTCGTTAACTACGTATTATATGAGTTTGTAAGTAAATCAGAAATTAAAACAAATGGTAAAACGCGGCCTTTCTTTATTTTTATTGGGATTGATGTTTTGTACTGCGAAAGCTCAAAAGACGCAGCTTGACTCTATCCGGTGGATTAATAAGGATCTGGGGCATCTTTATTTTAGCAAGGGTCATGTTAAATTTAATTTTGTGGGATCTGATAAGGAAAAAAGCCATTATGCCATTGTAAAGGATACGTTAATATTGTCAGATATCTATACGTCCAGTGTCGATAATTTTAAAGTTAAACACAAAACAGATTTTAAATTTTTAATCAGGAACCTCACCTCAAGCAGGCTTTATTTAAAGGCCATCGACTCCAATGCTGTAAAACTGGCAGGTAATGATACCTATGAGTTTACCAATTTTAAAAATAGTTATGATAAAGACATTAAATTTTCGAAGGTTCGGTTTTTATCATCAACATGCCATGGCGAATGCCCGCAACTGGAAATTTCAATTTTGGGCAATGGCGATTATCATTTAAGGGGAGGGGAATACGCTGATCCTTACAAAGGGGAGTATACCGGTAAATTATCCGGTGCCCAGCTTGATACCCTAAATTATTGGCTCAAACACAGCGAGCTGAAAAAAATGTATAACTGGCAGCAAACAGACCAGGTAACCGATGCTCCCAATTATTATTTCGCACTTGAGTTTGACAATAACAAAAAGAAGCTCAGTATAACCACTAATGAACCTCCCTTAAATATGATCGACCTGGTTCAGTTTATGGTATCATCCTATAAAAAGGTAAAATTAACAGCGGTAAAGTAATTCATACGGGCAGGCTGAAGTAAAATGTTGAACCTAAGCCTTCGGCGCTTTCAACCCATATTTTGCCCTTATGGCATTGAATGATCTCGTTGGAAAGATAAAGTCCTATACCAAAGCCGGATACATTCCTGATCTTTTCATTATCTACCCTGTAAAAGCGCTGAAATACTTTTTTATGATCTTTAGGCTTAATACCCACACCCTCATCTGTAACTGCAACCTGGATACTACTATTCATGCCATGACTTTTTATAGTGATATTACTTTCTTTGGGTGAATATTTTACCGCATTGCTTAAAAAGTTATTTATTACCTGGGCTGTTTTTTCCTTATCAGCGTTAACATTCAAAATATTCGAACCATCAAAAATTACCGTATGGCTGATGTTTGAATGCAGCAATTCTGTAATACAATCGGCTATTAGTTTGTTTATATCAAACACTTCCGGCATAAGTTGTAACTTACCCGATTCAAGTTTCGACAGATCAAGAAAACCGTGGATTAACTCGGTCATTTTATTAACCTGGCTGTTGGCTTTGGTAAGGGCGTTGTTTACCAATGCATCATTAACGGGTGCCAGCTTTTTTATTAGTATCTGGATGTATGATTTGATAGAAGTAAGCGGTGTTTTTAATTCATGACTGGCCATCGCTATAAAATCGTTCTTCCTGATCTCATCGCGCTTATTTTCGGTTACATCAATTACAGTTCCCAGCATACGCAATGGTTTTTGGTGTTCGTCAACAACTAATTTGCCTTTAATGCTCAACCAGTGTACAGCGCCATCGGGCCAGGCAACCCGTACATCATGGGCATAACTCCCGGTTTTAATTGATGTGTAAAATGAATCCAAAATAATTTGCTGATCCTCGGGTAACACTTGTTTTTTAAATGCCTCCTGTGCTGATAATAAAGTTTCGGCCGGGTGCCCTAATAATTCAACTAATTGAGGGGGGCAAATGTGTTCTTCATCTCTAAAGTTCCAATCAAAAGTTGCAAAACCAGTAGCTTCCGCAGCCAGCCGAAGGCGGTTTTCACTCTCCTGTGCCGCTTGCTTGGCATTTACCTCACCGGTGATATCTACAATTGTATTTAAAATATACATTTCCTTACCATCACCACAAAAAAAAGGCACATTACTACATGACCAGTATCTAACGTTGTAATTGCCGGTCTCAGGATCCCTGGTATCATACCTATAGCTTGGGATATCTATTTTTTGACCCGTTTCTGCTACTTTGTTAAATATTTTACGGGCGCCGGTTTCATCTTTGGGGTCGTTGTCATCATCAGGAAAAACGCGGAAAAAGCTTTTGCCTATAATTAATTCCCTGGTGGCATTGGTTATAGTAAGATAAGTATCGCTGGCAGCCATTATGGTAAAATGAGGCGCATCAGCCTTTATTAATAAAGAACCCGGCGATTTTTCGAAAATAATCTTGAAAATTTCTTCCGGTAAAGTATGTAGAACCTCAGCAGACATTTTTTTGGATAGATTTTAGGTATTGCGAGATAAAGTTAGAATTTAAACTCAAAAAGTGTATTATTTGTAATAATATTTTTTCGCTGCAAAAGAATAATATGCTGTATGCTGCACCCTTAGCTTTTTATTTGTGTTATCATTATAGGGTTCGTCTTAAGTTTTTGTAGCTTTAAATAATTAAAATATCATTCATGAAAACCCGTACCAAATCTATTTTACTATTAATTATACTGCTATTATTAGCGGGCTTTTTTTACTATCGTTTTTATTTTGTTTTTGGCGAAGGGGCAAAAGCCGGCAATATGAATTATTTTGTAAAAAAGGGCTATTTATTTAAAACATATGAAGGCAGGTTAATACAAAGTGGTATTCGTACGCAAACGCAGGGAAATATAGCATCAAATGAATTTATGTTTTCTGTTACTGATGAGAAAGTGGCCCAGCAATTAAATAGCAATGCAGGCTCATATCTTGAACTTCATTATAAGGAGTACCTGCACACTTTACCATGGCGGGGGGTAAGTGTGTTTGTTGTTGATAGTATTATATCTGCCAAGCCTGTAAACTCCGTAAACCCTTAAAAAAGTTTATCAGCTTTGCCAGAGTTGGGGGTTTCTATTTTACTGAGGTTGTAACAAAGTTCTCCATCTTTATTAATGGCTTTTATTAATCCTTTATTAAAAAGGTATCTGAGTATATCCTCCGCATTTTTTTCATGGATGAAAGGAGGCGTTTCTGGTTCAAAAGCGCTTAATTTTGTGGCAACTTCATGCGCAGTGGCTTCCTTTAGCTGGGCTAAAGCATATACAACATTATTTTGCACCCCTGCACCAGTGTCATATTCATGCGGAACATGCAAGGGTTTATATTCTTCCAAAAAAGATTCATCGGAGCTGTTCATTTGTTTACAGATAACAGATTCTACGCCGTTACGGTATCGCGCAAACTTTTAATGGTATTATGTGATGTTTTAAAACCATCCAACTGATAGGCAAGTAAATTTACAACTTTTTCGTCTTCCCATATCAACTCCTTATCATCCTGCGCCTTACGATATGCTTTGATGATCACATCCTCGCCGTATTCGCAATCGGCTAAAATACCTTGTTTATCTTTATTGACAAAAGTGGCCTTTACATTTATCCAGGTATGATAAAATTTTCCTGATAAAGTTGTTCCATCAGCCGGGCTGCCGCCTAATACAAGAATATATTCCTTTAACTCGGTAATATTATTTTTGCTTTGGTCAATGTATTCGTTAAAGAGCAGGATCAAACCTGTTTCGTCGGTATTTTCCAGGGCCATTTGGTATCCGGTAATACGGTCGTTATTTATTTTAATCAGATCATTAAGTGCCGAAATCTGATGTTGTATGTGCTGTAAAATTCCCATGACTAATTTAATTATGTTTGTATAAGTACAACATTTTATGGTAGTTAATGTTTTTGGTGAAATAGAGAATGGATTAAAGTCCTGCCTTTTGGTTCTAACTTCATTAGTTTCTTTTCAGCATCATCAAATTATTTCAATTGAAAATTGTAGTTAAGTTAAATACTTCTGATATTGGACAAGTGTTAGATATAGCCACTTTTCTTATATAAACTTTTAATATGCCATCCAACGAAAACGGAAATGTTTCTATMATAAAAAGCCCGGAAGGCATAGCCATTATCAGTTTTTTTCATCCTGCCCAAAACTCGCTTCCATCCAATCTGTTGCAACAACTTACCGATCAAATTAACAATGCCGGTAGCGATGCAGAGGTTAAGGTAATTGTAATAAAAAGTGAAGGTGACCGTACCTTTTGTGCCGGAGCCAGCTTTGATGAACTGTTGCAGATAAAAGATAAAGATGCCGGCACACAGTTCTTCTCGGGTTTTGCCAATGTTATTAACGCCTGCCGAAAATCATCCAAGATAATTATAGCCCGGGTACAAGGTAAAGCTGTTGGGGGTGGAGTCGGCCTTGCTGCCGCTGCCGATTATTGCGTGGCTACACAATTTGCATCCATTAAATTAAGTGAACTGGCAATAGGCATTGGCCCATTTGTGATATCGCCTGCTGTTATTCGTAAAGTAGGGCTACCTGCATTTTCACAACTTACCATATGCGCTACTGATTTTCAAACCGCACAATGGGCAAAAGATAAAGGTTTGTATAACGAAGTTTATGATGATATTGCCCGGCTTGATGCATCAGTTGATGAGCTTGCAAAAAAGCTGACTTCCTACAATCCTGACGCTTTAACCAACTTAAAGCAAATACTTTGGGAGGGCACGGATAATTGGGATGACCTACTGGGTAAGCGGGCAGCCATAAGCGGAGAATTGGTACTCTCTGAGTTTACGCAGCAAGCTTTACAGAACTTTTTAGATAAAAAATAATATTTCGTAGCATATTCATACTCCACAAAGGTTAGCAGGTAAATGATTATTTCCTTCAAAATACCATAATAATTGAAATGGAAAATAATGCAGCTATCTATGAAAATTAAAAGTGGGACAGTAGCAACGGATTTGCATAAAAAAGCCCATCTTTATTGTAGTATACCCGGAGGTTAATATTTTTTTTATACTTTTAAGCATGTATTATTTCTTATTTACGCTGTTAGTTTTGGCCATTGTACTTACTGTTTCCTACATTGTTTCTTACTTTGGCAAGCTACGTACTAAAGAAAAAAAACTGGAGAAAATAAAAAACAAATGGGCCAAACCTGTAAATGCGAGGCGTAATTTTGATTTGATAAAGCTTTACAAGGATGCCGACAACAGCATCGGAAAACTATCAAATGTAACAGCCGACGACCTTGACCTTAAAAGTGTTTTCAACTACATTGACAGGGCTAATTCAAAACCAGGTAAACAATACCTCTACAAAAAGCTGCATTTTCCCGAAACGTCAATTGATAATTTATTAATACTTGATAAAAAGATAGAAACGCTTAACGCCGATGCTCCAAACAGGGAAATTATTGAGTTGGAGCTTTCAAAGCTTAACCATACCAATGCTTACCAGGTTGTTAACCTGTTTTTAAAATCACATGCTCCGTTATTTGCACCGGTGATGAATATTTATATCAAAGCGGTGCCATATTTAATTTTAACAGCAATTATTTCTCTTCTTATTATTCCTAATACGGTAAGTTTAATAATTTTAGGTGTATTGTTTGGGTATAATATCATTTTCCATTTTGCAAGCAAAAGAAAAATTGCAGCCTACTCAAATTCATTACCCCAGTTGCTGATAATGCATAAGGTTGCCGTTTGGCTAGTTAGAAATGCCAAAACCGGCGATACTGAAGAAATTAAAAAAAGCCTGATAAACCTTGCAGGTCTTAAACGTTCATTAAGTATTGTGAACTTTGAAAGTGAGCTGATTATAGATTCCGGTTCGCCGGGTTATGTGGTTTTCCAACTATTTAAAACATTGTTTTTGCTTGAACCCCACATTTATACCAATTCTGTAAAACACATTGGCAGGTACCGCGATGATATTGAGAAGGTATATACATTTGTGGCCGAAATTGATATGCTTATAGCCATACAATCGGTAAGGGAAGGGTTGCCGTTTTACAATAAACCAGAATTTATTGACCAAAATGCCAAAATGGATATTACTGATCTTTATCATCCATTAATAGATAAATGTGTACCTAATTCTTTATATACCCGTGCCGATAAAGGAGCATTAATAACAGGCTCAAACATGTCGGGCAAAACAACATTTATTAAAGCAATAGCCGTAAACACATTGCTGGCTCAAACATTATTCACCAGCTGCGCCAGGGCCTACAAAGCTCCCTTTTTAAAAATCCAAACCAGTATCAAGATCACCGATAGTATAGAAGAACAGCAAAGCTTTTTCCAGGCTCAGGCCTCAGCTATATTAAATATTGTTGATCATAGCAGCAATACAGAAACCGTAAAAAGCCTGGTTATTATTGATGAAATATTTAGGGGAACTAATACAATTGAGCGTATTGCCGCTGCAAAATCGGTATTGTCATATATTACCGCCAATGATAATTTTGTATTCGTATCAACACATGATCTCGAGCTTGCCGAACTTTTAGACGAGGATTTTGCCATCTATTCGTTTGTGGATTCCAAATCAGGCAAAACATTGGTTTTTGATTACAAATTGAAAGAAGGCTTGCTGAAAAGTAAAAATGGTATAGCCATATTAGCCTCCATGGGATACCCCGAATCTGTGATTGAAGATGCCCACATAGTAAGTGAGCGTATGATGCTGAAGTATATGGAATAGGGGGTTGGATAGCGTACCTACGGCACGCAAGATTMCTGCTTTGTTTTTCTACCGACATCGGACTCCTACGGAGTCGTTTTGGTATGATGGCAATTCATCTGTAAACTTTTAAGATAATACACTTAATTTAATGAGTTATATACTTCCGGTTCGCAAATTATCTTTATAGTTTTTTCTACTGATATTTAATTTCTCTGGAGTCATTTTTATACGAGGTTTCTTGTTTTACAATCGATAACCTAATTTTTAGGAAGTTTCGTTTCATACCTAAAAGCAGCTCCGTAGGAGCTAAATGTCGGTAGCGAACACCCGAAACAAAAGCAATTGCGTGCCGTAGGTACGCTACTAATGAACATTTTATATAATACACTTTTAGGCAAATGGCAAATACGTATACCCAAATACATATTCAATGCGTTATAGCTGTGAAATTCAGGCAATCTTTAATTCAAGCGTTGTGGAAAGAAGAATTACATAAATATATAACCGGAATCCTTAAAAATAACGGACATAAAATGATAACCATTAATAGTATGCCTGATCATTTGCATCTGTTCTTTGGATTCAGACCCACTCAATCTCTTTCCGAATTAATGAAGATGGTAAAGGGTTCCTCATCCGAATGGATAAATAGAGAAAAATTTAATAATTCAACATTCAAGTGGCAAGAAGGATATGGTGCCTTTTCCTATTCACGCTCTCATATTAAAAAAGTAGCTCAATATATTGAAGATCAAGAGAGGCATCATCATAAGAAAACATTTTTAGAAGAATATCAGCAAATTCTTGAACACTTCGAGGTTGAATATGATGAGCAATATATATTCAAATCGTTAGAATAAAATACTTACTCCCCCTCATACATTTCTAACCTGTTGTGCAAGGCTCGCATATTTTCCTGCATTTGTTCAATCCGGTTAAGCAGGTGTGTTATTGCTTCAATGCCGGCCACATTGATATCTAACTGGTACAGGCTAATCATTTTTTCGAGCTTACGCAATTCTGTTTCTGGTATAAACGTTGTCTCGTTAATCACTGTAACCTCAATCAATCCAGCCTTTTCTAACGAATTGAAAAATGTGTACTCAACATTATGGTATACACAAAAATCATTCGCAGTTATTAAATTCTCTGTTTTCATAAGTAGATCAGGATTTTGATAGTTCTTCAAACAGCCGCTTTTGCTTATCAGTAAGGTTGGTAGGTATTTGGATATCGTATGTAAGGTACAGGTCGCCAAACTCATTTTCCTTTTTATAAACAGGCATACCTTTGCCTTTAAGTTTTACCCTGGTTCCGTTTGGAGTTTCGGGTTTTACCCTAACCTTTACTTTCCCTGTTGGCGTTTCGGCCATAATCTCACCACCTAAAACGGCCGTATAAAGATCAAGCTTTACGGTTTTATATAAATTGGCGCCATCGCGTTTAAAACGCCCGTCGGCAGGGATATTAAATTTAATATAAAGATCGCCTGCCGGGCCGCCATTTACACCCTGGCCGCCATGGCCGGCTATTTTTATTGTTTGTCCGTTTTCTATACCTGCAGGTATTGTAATACGGATGTTTTTGCCATTTACAGTTAAGGTTTGTTTATGTGTATGCAGCGTATCCTGCAGGCTCAATTGCAATTCAGCATTCAAATCCTGGCCGCGATACCCGGTGCGTCTGCCGCTGCCACCTGCACCTCCAAACATTGATTGAAAAAAGTCCGAGAAATCCTCACCGCTGCCAAAACCTCCGCCAAAGCCTCCAAAACTTCCGGGATCACCAGAATTGCGCTGCCGGCTTTGTTGTTGACTGGTTTGTTGCTCATAGGCCTCTCCATGCTGCCAGTTTTCGCCGTACTTGTCATACTTTTTACGTTTCTCAGGATCACCTAATACCTCGTTGGCTTCATTAATCTCCTGGAATTTCTTATTTGCCTGAACATCGTTGGGATTAAGATCGGGATGATATTTGCGGGCCTGCTTGCGGTAAGCGTTTTTAATTTCTTTCTCCGTAGCAGTTTTGTCGATGCCTAATGTTTTGTAATAATCAATAAAAGCCATGGTAAACTATTATGTAAGTATAACCTTAAAATGAAGGCTAAGTTTTTATCCGCAGAAAATTAAACATTATTTGGTGGCTATTACCAAAGTATTAAATGAATCAGCCTTTAACAAAGGCTCAATTATCCGCTCACCGACTTTTATTTTTATGGCTTTATTTGTATCACCTTCGTTTCGTACAACAACAATTACTGAATTATCGGGGGGGTAAAAGCTAAAGGATTGCTTTTAGTGAAATAATGTTTTAATCCTTTTTATAAGCTGAAGTAAAAAGTATAAAGTTTAAAATAGTCCATTAAATTTGCTTTATGCAAAACCAATTTTTCCATCATTTTAGTGATATTGTAACCAAAGAAATAGCGCCTGGCTATTTTTCCAAACTAATTCATACCAGTGGCAACACCATTAACTTTATTGAGGTAAAAGCCGGGATTTCGCTGCCCATGCATAAGCACGTACACGAGCAATATTCCTTTGTTATTGAAGGTAAATTTGAGCTTACCGTTGATGGCGTTCCGCAGATTTTGGATCCGGGAATGTTTGCAACTATACCATCAAATATCATTCATGGCGGCACAGCGGTTACTGATTGCAGACTGATAGATATATTTAGCCCGGCCCGCGAAGACTACAAGTTGTTGTAACATTCGGCTTTTCCATTAGTCGAAATTATGATGACTACAAATTGGAAAAGAATAGCAACTGATTTGCTTATGATCGCTTTTTTGGTGGTCTTTCCGCATATGGGTTTGCTTCCCATGTTTGCTTTTTCCATTTTATTATTGCTGCTCATTGGCCTATATCTTAAATTCTTTAAGGAGGGATTCGGCGACATAGGTTTTAAGTTTTCAGCCATAAATTTGAAATCTGTTTGGCTTGGTGGTGTTATAGGTGTAGGGTATGCTATGCTTGCTTATTGGGGTATTGGGCCCTTTTTTGATCGTTTAGGCTTTACCCCGGCTAACTTATCCGATTTTAAATACATCAGACATAATACCATCAATTACCTGTACCTGCTAAGTATTGCTGGTTTCCTGGTTATCCCGTTTGAGGAGATTGTTTTCAGGGGTTTTATATTTACCCGGATAAAAGCTTTATTTGGATACGGTAAATGGGCTTTTACTTTAAGCGGACTAATCACTTCCATATTATTTGCTTTATATCATTACCAGGAAGGTACGGGTGCCATGCTAAGTATATTTTTATTTGCTTTATTCATCACCTGGCTTTATAGGGTGTTTGATGGTAATTTGTGGTACCTTATATTCTTCCACATTTTTTACGATGTTTTTATGCTGAGCGCCATTTACCTGGGTTACATGTAACATTAAATGCTATAACACCTTTCATTTAATGTAGCTAAATATTAAGTTTGCCCTCCCAAAAAACAAAACAATATGCCTATAACAAAAGCTACCCTTGCCGACGTACCCGAATTGAATGCTTTAATTAACAGTGCTTACCGGGGCGAGGAATCAAAAAAAGGCTGGACAACAGAAAGTGACCTGATAGGTGGGATCAGGATAGATGAACCGATGCTGATTGATTACCTTAACAATGACGCCATTACGCTGTTAAAATATGTTAATGAAGATGGCATAATCATAGGATCGGTTTACCTTGAAGTTAAGATTGACAAATTGTACCTGGGCATGTTTAGTGTATCGCCAACGTTACAAAACGGGGGAGTAGGCCGTGCTTTAATTGAGGAAGCCGAAGTTATTGCAAAACAATTGGGTTTACATACCATCAGCATGACTGTTATCCGCAGCCGTAAAGAGCTCATCAGCTGGTATGAGCGCCGTGGCTATACGTTTACCGGCGAGATTCAGCCCTTTCATGATCACGGTCGCTTTGGTTCACCTAAAGAGTTGATCGAGCTAATAGTGATGGAGAAGCAGATTTAAACTCCGTTGTCCATTGATTTCTGAAAAAGGTCAATAAACTGACCAACATGTAAGCCATCAATTAATGCATGGTGTACATGAATTGATACCGGCATTGACCGTTTACCGTCCTGCTGTGTCATTTTACCAAACGAGATCCTTGGGCAGCTATCGGGCAGGCCAAAAATACGGGCGTGTGATATGCTGGTAAAGTCTATCCAGGGTAAAGATGAAAAGCGAATGATGTTATTGGCGTTCGACCGGATTAGCTCATTGGAGTTTTGAACGCTTTCAACCTCCTTATTTGCAGTTATAATAAATTGATCAAATAGGGGAGCATACGGAATATATCCAAAGCCAAAAGTGCCATTGCTGCGCCCGATGGTTGAGCCGGCGTCTATTTGATCATACACATAAACCTCGTCGTCCTCCAGTCTTAATTTAAATGACTCAATAGCATTTGCAGCGGCCAGTGCGCGGTGCATGGTATACAGGAAAAACGATACTCCCTTTTCTTTGGCAAAGCTATAAGCATTGGTACAATCAAGCTTTACTGTAACACCATAAAAAGGCTCGTCAAACTGTTTAAAGAAAAGAAAATGCTCCTTACGCACCCATGTGTCAAGGTGTAACTTTTGTTTCATACCTGTATCGCCGTCAATATATCCTTAAGTGTATCTGCATGCCTGAATTTTTCATGCGTAAGGATGGTTTCAACATGCTCATGCGCCCAGGTGGTATGGAAAGGAACATGAATTGCATGCCCGCCAATATTAAGCACCGGCATTACATCAGATTTTAAAGAATTGCCCACCATCATAAACTCGCCTGGGTTGATGTCAAGGTGTTTGATCAGCTTGATATAGTCATCTTCCTGCTTATCACTCATAATCTCGATATGATGAAAATAATGCGCCAGGCCCGATTTTTTTAGTTTTCGTTCCTGGTCAAGCAAATCGCCCTTGGTGGCAACAACTAACCTGTAATTGGTTTTTAAGGCTGATAATACTTCTTCAACACCATCCAGCAACTCTATCGGTTCGTTAAGCATTTGTTTGCCATACTCCAGTATAATTTCGACGACTTCAATGCTGATCTTCTTTTCGGATATACTGAGCGCAGCCTCAATCATGCTGAGGATGTATCCCTTTATGCCATATCCATAAAGGGCCAGGTTGTCAATTTCAACTTTAAAAAGCTCGCTCGATATACTATGTTTCGGTAAAAAATCTTCCAGCAGGCTGCAAAACTTTTTTTCGGTGTTTTGAAAAAAAGGTTCATTCACCCAAAGGGTATCATCGGCATCAAAAGCAATAACTTTTAATTTCATGGCAATTAAGAAAAAACGTACTGCAATAATAGTAATACGCCTTTAATTATCCATTAAAAAGCTTACCCGGCACAGCTTATAAATCAAATTCACCTTTTCGGTAACCTTTTTTTAAAAAAGTAGTCTCTATGGTGCAACCTTTATTTTTAAAACAACGTCCTATAAACAATATGATCAAAACTATTCAATTAATGGAAGAGATACTGCCGCCTTTAAAAGAATTTATTGTTGATTATTGCAGCCGCTACAAGATCATACGTGTGGATCCTGGCAGTTTATGCCTCGATACCAGCCTTGACCTTGACCTGGATATTTTTGATATCGAGATAGATCTTTTCCTGGCTGATTTTGCCGACCAGTTTAATATTGATCAATCAAAATTTACCTGGTATAAATACGGCTATCCAAAGGGATCAACCCGGGTAAGAATGATAAAAATGGTATTTGGCTATAACAGCTCCTGGGTAAAACAGCTTGCGCATTACTGCTACAAACCTAAGTTTAAAGTACGTAACCTGCAAAATGCCGTTATCACAGGAATGTTAGTGTGAGTGGTAAGTAAAATTACCATATAATTTAGCCGGCAATCGTGATAATACGTTTAATCCGACTCCAGATAAAATTCCTATAAATCTGTAACTCTCGTATGATTTCTTTTTATGTAATTACGAATATCCAATACTATCCCAGCAAAAAAGTAAAATATGAGCGGGAAGCCTACAGCTAAAAATGAAGAGTATATAAAAAACAGGCGGATTTTGGCAATGGAAACGTTAAATCTTTCGCCCAGGTAAGTGCATACACCAAAGGAGTACCGTTCAAAAAAAGTAAGTATTCTCTGTAGCATGTCAGGTCAGCTTTAATATTTTATTACCAACGCCGCAATGCAGGCATTTCTTATAATTACAGTAGTTATTTTTTAGTTCAAGCAGTGCCTGCGATTCAAACGCGTTTGTAATTTTCAGCCCTAAGTTAACAAAATCTTCGGTAATATTGTTCTTTTCGGCCGGTAAATTTTCTAAAAGTTTAAGGCTACGACTTATGTAGTGCTGTTGCTGGTGATGTTTGCCAAAACTAAACAGGAATAAAGC
>NZ_JBFUKZ010000037.1:0-38311 GCF_056400585.1 Mucilaginibacter sp. P5_A6
ATCCTGATCTCGTTCAGGAATGAAATAAAGGTATGCCCGGTATGTTTCTTAAAATAGCGGCAAAAAGATTCGGGGGTCATGAAGGCTACTTTGGCTACATCCTCCAGGGTGATCTGCTCGCTGTAGTGTTGCATAATAAAGTTATAGATGTTGCCTATTCTTATACCCTCGTTTTCGGTTATGCCCGGTAAGTTGCCATAGGTTGATAATGGGTCAAGTTTCCCCCTGATATTGGTGAGTCCTTTAAGCAAACTAAAAAACTGCACAAGCTGATCTGTACCCGAGGCATTTTTTAGCCCCATCATAATTTGCGATACCTTATCAACTGCACTATGCGGCACTTTAAATCCCTGCTGATGTTGCTGCATAAACATCTTGCTTAATTTCAGTTCGGGCAAATCAAATAAGGAGGATAATGCTCCTTCGGGATTGAAAAATATGGATATAGCTTCTATTTGTTTGTTGCCATCGTTTACAAAATATTCGGGGTTGCTTTTAAATACATGCGGCAAGTTGGCACCCAGCAAAAATATATCGCCAGATGAGTAATCATGCATGTTATTACCGGCTATCAGGGTACCCTCTCCCCTTTGGATCCAGGTGATCTGTATTTCTTTATGACGGTGCAGGTAAGGATAGTGATACGGTAAAGAAACTTTTTCTGCAATCACGCTTTTATCGTGCGGTACAGGGATAGTAAACTGTAAAACTTTCATCTTGATTTTTATTAATCCACTTTGAATTTACAATTACTTAACTCTAATAACCAACATTTGGCATTAACCGGATAAAATACTGCTATCATCTGTTAATTTCATGCAGTTGAACGGCTGAGAAATTAAAGAAAACCACAAATTTTAACTTTTTTCTTAAAAAAATTAAATGCTAAGTAAACAACAATAATCAAAATTAAACCTGTGCTTATTTTCTGTTCACACTGCAAAAGCATTATGATTATTCATTATGCAATTAGTGCTAAAAAAACCAACACGTTATTTTCAGAAAAAAAGATCCGTTTTTTTATTGTGTGATTTTAGCTTCTGGTCGGTGTTATCACCGCACCAGCAGGGCCCTTATCTCATCGATTACTCAAATTTTATTTAGGTTACGATGGACTAAGTAGAAAGTGGTGTGGTGAAAACACCGACCACATGCTGAATACAACTCAAAGTTGTGGAAACAATTTGCATTCTGTGTAACAAGAAAACTATCTTTTATCAAAAAGGTGAGGACCGGCAGCTGCAATACCAACAAATATTATTAGGGCCCCACCAGCGAAAATTAGATAACAGAAAAACTTATACCAATGATCCAATTGATAGTACCCAAAACCGATTATGATACAGCCGATTATAGTGCAGATTATCCCTGTTTTTATATTTTCTGCTAATACTTTTTTGTAATATGTTTCGGCTTCCTGTTCCCTCTCATGTTTATAAGGATCAATTACAGTTGATAATCCTAAATCCTCAGCATTAAATGGGTTATGTGTTGTTTTATTTAGGTTTTTTGCAGAAATATCTATATCGAATTTTTTGGGTTGGTAGTGAAGGCTAACTTCTGGCTTGATTTGAGTAATTTCCCCATAAACATTAAATATATCACCAATATTTATTTTGTATAAACTATCTTTTTGGAGCGTTTTAGTTTGAATCTTGAACCTAAAAACATAACATTCGATTGAGAACTTTCCGTACTTTTCATATTTCCGGCTGATTTCGGCTTCACATTCCATGTATATAAAATCAGATGTAACATTTTTAACACTCCCACAAATCTGAATTGTCTTATTTATATTTCTACTTTCTCTTTCTTTCATCAATTGAACTACCTGAATACTCGTATTAGAGGAGAAATTTTGGGAATAATCATTGAGTATTTTTTTAAGAGTGATATCTGCCATGCTTTATAGTTATTAGTTTTAGGCTTTTCTTTAATTTAAAGATATAAATAAAACTCCCAATGAGTATATTTTAGCTTCTGGTCGGTGTTATCACCGCACCAGCAAGGCCCTTATCTCATCGATCACTCAAATTTTATTTAGGTTACGATGGACTAAGTAGAAAGTGGTGCGGTGAAAACACCGACCACGTGCTGAATGCTAAGTAAACAACAATAATCAAAATTAAACCTGTGCTTATTTTCTGTTCACACTGCAAAAGCATTATGATTATTCATTATGCAATTAGTGCTAAAAAAACCAACACGTTATTTTCAGAAAAAAAGATCCGTTTTTTTATTGCGCTATTGCAGGTTTTAAAAATAAAAAATGCCCGCCTCCTATTAAGGAAGACGGGCAAATTAACCACAAGACGTTAAATTTTATTTTTAGGCAGTATTAAGAGGCTGTTTAAAAATAGATAAATAGATCGTCATTGCGAGGTACGAAGCAATTCCCAACTTACAGAGTAGCTTTGCAAATCCGATCTGTGCAGTTTGCGATTGCTTCGTACCTACCCATGACAAGTTGTAGAATCCCAGACTTACGAAGTTTTTAAAACTTCGTAAGTCTTTCGCCAATTTGTCATTCCGTTCTTCAGAGTCCCCGGATTTTAGCTCTCGCAATGACGGTTGGATATGTGTTTCTCGGACCTATAAAAACATTATTGAACTATTTTTAAACAGCCGCTAAAAGATATTCTAATATCGCCTGCACAAATAATGATTATTTAGTGTCCCACCAAAGTCTATCGGTTAATTTGGCCGTTTGCTGTGGCTGCGGGTTCGAAGTAATTTCGAGTTGCGGATATAACACACGTCGCGGTACGGCGGATAGAGCGTTTGGCACAGCCGGTAAAACAGGATAGCCTGTACGCCTGTAATCGGTAAAATTCTCCAGTGAAAGAAAGTTGGCTATACTTTTTTCCTCGATAATCAATTGTTCGGCATTGCTGCTGGTTAACGCTCTTGAAGCCAGGTAGCTATTTGCATTGTCGTTACTTATGCCAAGCTTTGTCATATGCGATAACACGGCGCTTTGGTAAACAGGCACCGCGCTTGAATAACCCGATGTTATCAATGTGGCTTCAGCTTTTATAAACAAAGCTTCGGAGTAATTTACAATGTAATTGGTTGCTCCTGTTGCACCATAAAAATTGCCGGGGCGCGAGTATTCTTCCAACTGACCTATAGTAGATAAGCCCTCGCCAAGGCCTGTGTACAAACCTGTAGCTGTTGCCGGGGCAACCATGGCGCTTAAACGGGGATCGTTACGGGTTGTAAAACCATTTACAAAGGTATTGGCCAAAACTACGGTACTTGTTGATATAAAATTTTGCTGCCATGGATTTTCGGTGCCGGCTCCACCGTCATAACCCATTTTAAAATCATCATTGTTTGATTGCATACCTTTTTCAAGTGCGGTAAGCGCCAGTTGCGCCTGCGCTGTTGCGGTGTAGCCAGGCGCTTTGGCAAGATGCATGTAGTAACGGGCTTTTAAGGTATACGCCAGTTTTGTCCATTTACTCATGTCACCTGAATAAAATAAGTCATCGCCTGATGGGCTTATTGTACCACTTTTAGCAATATCGGCGATACCGGCATCCAGTAAACTTTGTACCTGGTTGTAAATATCTTTTTGTGCATCATATAGAGGAGTAAAATTTGAACTCCCTTTAAAAGCCTGCGAATAAGGAATATCTCCCCAAAGGTCGGTAGCGGTACCAAGACAATAAGCAGTCAATATTTTAGCAATACCAGCATAATTGGTGTTACCGTCGGCAGTGGCTTTTTGATTTAGTGTTACCAGGTTATTTAAACAGGTAACATACAAGTTAGTCCAATCGCCATCCATATCCGTGTTATACATTAGGTAGGTGCCTGCATTGGGTGCAACCTGATTTTGGGCTGCCACCTGCATATATTGCTGTACAATTGCAGCCGCGCCGCTACCGGCATACAAGTTTGATGATATGGCCAGTTCAACCGGCGCTAAAATCTGCGCTTCGGCTACATTAATAGGCTTATTTTTATTTTGGTTTACGTCGATATATTTTTTACACCCCGAAGCACCTATCAGGATACATGATACTAAAATCATCAATATTTTTTTCATGATATTTTTTGTTTGATAAATGGATTAAAGTGTGAATTTTAAGCTGAAGTCGATAGATCTGGAAGTTGGGGTAGAAAATGAATAGATACCCTGTGAGCCATTTGATGCACCAAATGAGCTTACTTCCGGATCGCCCCCTGTAAAGTGCGGAGCATATATCCACAGGTTACGGCCGGTTACGCTAAAATTAAGGGCTTTAAAAGGCGTACTTTTTAACCACACGGGTTTTGCGGTGTAACCTATGCTTGCATTCCGTAATTTAATATAGGTACCATCCTGTATAACCGATTCAGTAATACCATTAATACGTTGATAATAAGCCTGACCGTTAACAGAAATAGTATTGGGCTGGCTGGTTTCTGCGCTGATGCCGTCAACCACTCTTGGCCCCCTATTTTCGGTAACTTTAGGTGTACCGTAAAAATAGCCGTATCCATCAACGTTGTTTTGAATATCGCCGCCTTTTTTCACATCAAAAAAGAAACTCAGGTTGAATTGTTTATACCGGATATTATTGGTAATGCCACCGGTCCATTTTGGATTAATATTGCCTATAATCCCTTGCGTATCGTCAGCATAGGGTAATCCGTCTGCATCAATTAACAATTTACCTTGCGCGTTGCGTGCGTAACGTGTTCCATATATAGTTCCATATGGCTGGCCTTTAATAATGGTAGTAAAACCATTTCCAATTTGTCCTAAATCTCCATAAATGCTAAGCACCTTGTTCCTTGTGGCGGTAAAATTCACGGTAACGCTCCAATTAAAATCTTTTGTTTTAACAGGAACAGCACCAAGCAGTAACTCAATACCTTTATTTTGCATGATACCTGTATTTACCGTTGTACCACTGTACCCGGTTGATGGGGCAATACTAACGCCAGGTATAATACCATCAGTTGTTTTTTTAGCAAAATAAGATGCTTCAAGGCTTATCCTGTTATTAAAAAAACCGGTTTCAAAACCTACCTCAAACTCGTTTATTCTTTCATTTTTCAAGAGAGGATTACCCAATGTTGGGTCCAATAAGAAGCCTGATTGACTTCTATAAGGGAACGAAATATTACGTATAGCGTAGTCATTACTTTGACTATTATAAGGAGTTGTAAGCGAATAAGCATCAACATTGCTACCACCTACAGTAGCATACGATACACGGAATTTACCCAGGTTCATGATATCCTGAAAATTTTTGGAGAAAAACTCCGAAAATATAAAGCTGGTTGCTACAGAACCATAGGGATAAAAGTTATTTGATGTTGCCAATACTGAGCTTCCATCATACCTGCCGGTTAATGATAGCACAAGGAACCTTTTATAATCGATATTCGATTGCAGGTAAAAACCTACTTTACGTTTCAAAGTATATCCTTCAGAATAGGAAATATTGGAGGCTGAACTAATGTTATCAAGCGATGCAACAGAAAGACCAACACCTTTAGCATAGGAGTTTTCGGAATACTCCGAATAAATATTATTTCCCAAAACACCATCGATATTAAAATCACCAAACTGGTGCGCGGCACTGAGGATCAAATCATTATTTAGCTGCCTAAAATTGGTATTACTAACTATAATACGACCGGTAGGGTTACCTGCCGAGCCTGCGGATTCGTGGTATTTAGCCTGTTCGGTATAAACATCCGCTCCAAACCTTTCTGTTAGTGTTAGCCATTTTAAGGGCTTATAGTCGACCGTAAAGGTTGGCATAAAACGGTTTACTCCCGATTTGTTCGAGATATTATCTAATACCCAGTACGGGTTGTTCCTTGAGTAACGATRTAAACGCTGCGTGCCATCTGCATTTCCATATGGTTGCAGATTGTATGATATAGGGGCCGTGAAAATAGTCCATACAGGGCTTTCCAGTGCATATCCTTCTGGCAACCTGTTGTTTTGCGAATTGGCGTAATTTAACTGAAAAGTTGTTGTCAGGTTCGGCAGGATCTGCGCACCATATTTTGCGAATAACGAATTACGGATAAATGAGGTTGTTGGTACGGTTCCCTGCTGATTGAAATTAGAATATGATATAAAGTAATTAGAAGCAGGTCCACCGCCATTTATACTCACCACATTATTATAGGTATGCCCGGTTTTAAAAAACAGATCTGATTGATTATATTTTTTTGCGGCCTGCCCGTTTATCTTTAAAGTATCCATCAATGGGCCCCAGGAAGTACTGGTTTTCATAGCATCACCATTATAATAAACGCCGCCTGTACCTTGTGCGTATTTACTCTGGATCTGCGGAAGTAATGGATTCTCAAATGACAGATCGGACGAAAAATTAACAGTAGGTTTTCTGTTAGCAGAGCCAGTTTTTGTGGTAATAATAATTACCCCGTTTGCACCCAGCGACCCATAAAGCGCAGTAGCGGCAGCACCTTTTAAAACGTTGATGCTTTCAACTATCGATGGGTCCAAATCGGCTATCCTGCTTGTTCCGGGGCCCGAATTAAGATTTCCTGTTTCATCGTTATTTACCGGGACGCCGTCTATCACCATTAATGCGTCGTTATTTCCGTAAAATGATGATGCACCGCGAACAACAATACGTGTAGAGCTACCCGGATTACCGGACGAACTGGTAATTTGCACACCTGATACTTTGCCGGCAATATCGTTAACAATATTCGGGTCTTTACCCTGCACCAGTTCGGAGCCCTTTATTTCCTGGCTGCTGTAGGTCAATACTTTTTTATCCCGCTTTATACCAAGCGCGGTTACAACAACTTCGCCTAAGATTTTATTGTCTTCAGGTAAAACAACATCAATCTCGGTTTGGCCCGTTAGTTTTACATCTTTGGAGGCATAACCAATGGCCGAGATGCTAAGTGTGCCTGCACCTGTGTAAGTAATAGTGAACGCTCCGTTGGCATTGGTACTTACACCTTTATTGGTGCCTTTTAGTCTGACAGACACGCCGGGTATTGGCTGGCCTTTATCGTCAGATACTTTTCCTTTTAATGCAATTGTTTGGGCGTATGTGCTACCACAAAACACAACCATGCAAAATAAAGGTAAAATAAGCCGTTTGAGTAATGGTTTTAGTTTCATAAACTAATTTTGGGGGTTAAGAATTTATTTTAATCAAGTCTGATTTTCAGAATTGTAAATTTATTTGCCCCTACATTCCATTTTTGGCAGAAATTTGCCAAAGCTTGCCGTATATTAACATTGTTGTTACAACAACATTAAAAAATTATGATATTTCTATAAAATCAGCTTTAATCGTGACTTTTATTACTAAAAGCTTAAGTCGGTAAAAAACAGTTAAAATCCGGTTAATACCTGCAAATTATTATGGCTAAATATTCATAACGCCATGGTAATTTTATAAACTGATTTTTATGATTACATAAACCCAAACACTATGCTGATAAATAAGTGGCTTAAATTAAACATGTGCCTTATTGCAGGTTTAACCACAGCTGAATTTGCACAGGCACAATCATACGTGCCCGAATGGAATGACACCCGGATAAAAGTAAAAGCCCAAACGGAGATTAAGGCCTATACTTTTGATTTGAAAGATGTAGCACTACTGGAAAGCCCCTTTAAACAAGCCATGCGGGTTGACGCCGCGTATTTGCTATCCATTGAGCCCGATCGTTTATTATCTGCATTCCGTTCGCACTCGGGCTTAAAGCCCAAAGGAAAAATGTATGAAGGCTGGGAGTCATCCGGATTGGCAGGGCATACCCTTGGGCATTACCTCTCGGCCATTGCCATGCATTACGCCTCAACCCGCGACCCTGAATTTTTAAAACGGGTAAATTATATTGTAAAAGAACTGGATGAATGCCAGGTAGCCCGTAAAACCGGCTATGTGGGCGCCATACCTAAGGAAGATACGGTTTGGGCCGAAGTTGCCAAAGGAGACATCCGATCAAGGGGATTTGATTTAAATGGCGGCTGGTCACCATGGTATACGGTGCATAAGGTTATGGCAGGCCTGTTAGATGCCTATTTATACTGTAACAACACACAGGCGCTTAAAATATGCAAAGGCATGGCCGACTGGACCGGCGAAACCATCAAAAACCTTGATGATGACAAGCTGCAGAAAATGCTGCTTTGCGAATACGGCGGCATGGCAGAAACCCTTGTTAATTTATATGCTATTAATGCCGATAAAAAATATCTTGACCTATCGTACAAGTTTTACGACAAGCGCATATTAGATCCGCTTGCCGAAAAACAAGATGTATTACCCGGCAAGCATTCAAATACACAAATACCTAAAGTTATTGCCAGCGCAAGGCGGTATGAGCTTACCGGCGACAAAAAAGATAAGGCCATTGCCGATTTCTTTTGGGAAACTGTAACCCGTAACCACTCCTACGCCACAGGCGGCAACAGTAATTATGAGTACTTAGGCGAGCCCGGCAAGCTAAATGATAAGCTTACCGAGAACACTACCGAAACCTGTAATACCTATAATATGCTTAAATTAACCAGGCATTTATTTGCGGTTGAGCCTTCGGCAGCGTTGATGGATTATTACGAAAAGGCATTGTACAATCATATCCTCGCATCTCAAAATCACGAAAACGGGATGATGTGCTATTTTGTACCTTTAAGAATGGGCGGCAAAAAAGAGTACAGCAGTCCTTTTGATACCTTTACCTGCTGTGTTGGCTCGGGTATGGAAAACCATGTAAAGTACAATGAAAGCATTTATTTCAGGGGCGCCGATGGCAGCTTGTATATCAACCTGTTTATCCCATCGGTACTAAAATGGAGCGGAAAAGGTTTAACTATAAAACAGGAAAGCAATTTACCGGCCGGCGATCATATTTCCTTTACTGTTAATACTTTAAAACCTGTTACAATGGCTATCCGCATTCGTAAGCCTAAATGGACCAGCAATGCGGCTATCAGCATAAACGGCAAAAAGCAACTGGTTAGCGCAGATGCCCAGGGTTACCTGGTTTTAAACCGTAAATGGAAAAATAACGACAAAATTGAATTTACCACGCCCGAGACTATTTATACAGAGCCTATGCCTGATAATGCCAACAGGCGTGCCATATTTTATGGCCCGGTACTATTGGCCGGTATTTTGGGTAGTACAGAACCCGACCCGCTTAAAGGTGTCCCGGTTTTTGTTACCAGCGAAACCGACCCTAATAAGTGGCTTCAAATGGTTGATAAGAAGCAATTGAGCTTCCGCACCGAAAATATTTCGAAACCAGCGGAGGTTAAACTAATCCCTTTCAATCAGACCAAAAATGAATATTATTCTGTTTACTGGGACGTATTTACGCCAGAATCATGGGCAGTACAGCAAAAAGCCTATGACGAACAAAAGAAAAAACAACAGGAGCTGGAAGCCCGTACCACGGATATTTTACGCATAGGTGAAATGCAGCCCGAGCGGGATCATAATTTCAGTGGCGAAAACGCAATTACAGGGGAAGACCACCAAAAGAAATGGAGATCAACAGAAAACGGAGGGTTTTTGTTGTATGAAATGAAGGTTGATGCCAATGCACAAAATACCCTGATTAATACCTACTGGGGCATGGATAACCGGGGCCGTACATTTGATATCCTGGTGGATGGCATAAAACTATCAACCGAGGACCTTAACCAGTATAAGGAAAGCCGTTTTTATGACATCAGCTACACCATACCTATTGAGCTAACCAAAGGAAAACAAAAAGTGAGCATTAAACTATTACCTAAAAAAGATAACAGCGCCGGTCCGGTTTACGGTAGCCGCATGGTTAAAAACTAAATGAATATGATGATCAATAAAAGAAAAGCGGCCTGCCTGCTGTCATTATCAGTTATAAGCTTAAGCGGTAAGCTCTATGCACAGCAAAAGGATTACCCTATTCAGCCTGTAGCTTTTACCAGCGTGCATGTTAATGATAACTTTTGGCAACCCAAAATGGAGGTAAATGCCAGGGTTACCATACCTTATGTACTTGCCCAATGCAAGGCAAACGGGCGCATGGATAATTTTTTAAGGGCATCCAAAAAACTGGATGGTGATAAGCTGAGCGAATTCCCCTTTGATGACACTGATGTATACAAAGCTATTGAGGGCGCATCATACTCCATGCAAAACAAAAACAACCCTACGCTGGATAAGTATATTGATACCCTTATCGGTATTATCGGCGCCGCACAGGAGCCCGATGGTTACCTTTATACTTTCCGCACGGTTCACGCCCAAAAACCACATGAGTGGATTGGTGATAAACGCTGGGTGAACGAAGAAATATTGAGCCATGAATTGTATAACTGCGGCCATTTATACGAAGCCGCGGTTGCCCACTACCAGGCTACCGGCAAGCGTACCCTGCTCAACATCGCCATAAAAAATGCCGACTTATTGGTAAAAACCTTTGGACCGGGAAAAATTGAAGAATATCCAGGCCACCAGATAGTGGAGATAGGCTTATCAAAAATGTACCGCGTTACGGGCAACAAACAGTACCTTAACCTGGCCAAATTTTTCCTGGATGTACGCGGCCCTAAAGGCGATGCATATAACCAGGCAGATAAAAAGGTGGTTGACCAGCATGAGGCCGAAGGCCATGCGGTAAGGGCTGCTTATATGTACACCGGTATGGCAGATATTGCCGCTTTAACGGGCGACACCAAATACTTAGCAGCAATTGATGATATATGGGGAGATGTAGTAAACAAAAAACTGTATATCACCGGTGGTATTGGTGCAACCGGTGCCGGTGAAGCATTTGGTGATGCCTACCAGTTGCCCAATATGTCGGCATATGCAGAAACCTGCGCGGCCATTGGTAATGTTTACTGGAATAACCGCATGTTTTTGCTGCATGGCGATTCCAAATATATTGATGTACTGGAAAGGACGCTTTATAACGGCCTGCTCTCGGGTGTATCTTTAAGTGGCGACAGGTTCTTTTATCCAAATCCACTGGCTTCCATGAATCAGCACCAGCGCAGTGCATGGATCAGCTGTGCCTGCTGTATCAGCAACATGACCCGCTTTTTACCATCGCTGCCGGGCTACGTTTATGCCAAAAACAAAAACGACCTGTATATTAACTTGTTCATGAGCAACTCCAGCAATATTAAGCTGGCATCGGGTAATGTAAACATTGTTCAGGCAACGGATTACCCATGGAAAGGTAAGGTTGATATTACGGTTAATCCCGTAAAAGCAACGGCCTTTACTTTAAGGGTACGCATACCGGGCTGGGCAAAGCAACAGCCTGTTCCAGGCGATTTATATACTTTTATGGATAAAACGCCATTACCTGTTGTTTTATCAGTAAATGGCAAAGTTACCTCATTTGTAAGCGAGAAGGGGTACGCCGTAATAAAACGCAACTGGAAAAAAGGAGACAAGGTGACCCTTAACCTGCCTATGGAAACAGAAAAGGTTTTAGCCAACCAAAAGGTGAAAGATGATAAAAATCGCTTTGCTTTTGAACGCGGACCAATTGTTTACTGCCTGGAAGGTCCGGATAACCGGGATAGTCTTGTTCAGAATATACTGATCGACAAAAATGCTATCGCAAACGCCAATTACCAGGCCGACCTGTTAAACGGCGTAGATGTGATAAATACAGAAGGCAAAAGCACCAAAAGACAGCTCAACAGCGATAAGTTAACGGAAACCGACCAGCAGGTAAAGGCCATCCCCTACTATGCCTGGGCAAACCGCGGCCCCAGCGAAATGACTGTTTGGATCCCTTATGAAGCATCGGCATCAAGGCCAAAACCAGCCCCTACCATTGCCAGCAACAGCACGGTAACATCGTCATTAAAAAACAAAAGAATGTATCCGGCTATAAAAGATCAGTATGAACCGGCCGGTTCGGGCGATACAAACTACCCTTACCTCCACTGGTGGCCTGCACACAACACCAGCGAATACGTGCAGTATGATTTTGATGCGCCGCATACCGTTAGCGAATCGAAAGTTTACTGGTACGACGATGGTCCATGGGGCGGTTGCCGCATACCTGTTTCCTATAAGGTCCTGTATAAAAAAGACGGGCAATGGGTACCTGTAAAAAACACAACACCATACACCATAAGCAAGGATAATTTTAATACAGTAACGTTTGAGCCTGTAAATACAACCGCCTTACGTATTGAAGTTCAATTACCCGCCGATAATTCAACAGGAATACATGAATGGGCTGTTAAATGATAGATCAACTATAAAATAAAAGTTTTTTAAAACAAAAAACCCGACTGGTAAAATTACTACCAGTCGGGTTTTCTGTTTTAAGTCGGTAAACTTTGCTTTTATCAGTTTGAAATGATTCTAATTTTCAGCCACTTACATCTTTCCCGTTTACTTTTAGTTTCCATATAATTACGGAGTAACAAGGTGCATCACGCCCACAAACTCAATAAATACTGTAATTAAATAATAAACAATCAAATACCCTAAAACTCGTATTGATCTTGAATATTTTTTACTTAAATTAGCACAACCTAAGTTGTGATTAAATATCTTTTCGCCCCTAAAAAGATTACATTATATAAATGATGTGTTGTATATAGATGGTAGTGTACCAACCTGTTTAAAATATTACAAGGAAAAGTATCATCTTTTTACCAATCTATAACCGATACAGACACTATAAGATTAAAGATTTGCCCTGATGTTTTGACACTATTGATCGCAATACGACTTGACCGCTGTAAAGTAATTCATGAACTCGGGTACTACTACGTAGAAGTTCACGTAGTTATACGCTTAATCAAAAATCATTTCTATCCTATATTTACTTAAATAAATTTATTAAAGATTAACAAGCAAAATGAATTTTTTCTAACTAAGAAACAGTTATAAACCTTTACACAAATCATCCCGCTATGAAAGATAATTATCAATCATCCTATTATGATTTTTTAAAGTATTCCCGCAAAAGAAATGGGACGCACGTTCCCGAAGTGCCAGAATTATTATCCCAGTTTGACCATGAATCTTTAAACAAAGATTTATTTCCTTCGGTGTTATATTCAATTGACTACACGGAAAACTCCTATTCGTTCCGCCTTTTTAACATGGATAAGTTTCTTGGATATTCTTCAGATTTTCTATTTAAAACAACCCCTTCATTTTTGAATGAAATTCGGAATAAAGAGGATCTTAGTATTTTTAACGAGCAGATATTTCCTGATCAAATGTCATTCCTGGCACATCATACCAAGGAAAATAGCTGTCAATATATTTTCACAACAAATTTTAGGGTTAAAAATTTCAGTAATGCATGGTCTGTTGTAATTCAGCGAACCCGTTATCTTTTTAATGAATATGACCGGATACCTGTTGCATCAATTAATTCATTAACTGATATCACTTATTTTAAAAATGATTCAAAAATAAACCACCTTATTGAGCAGTTTGACGAAAAAAGGCAAAGGCGTGTAGTTGAAAATAAGTGCTACTATTCAAAAGATAGCAATGATTTACTTAGTAAACGGGAGGTTGATGTTTTAAAGCTCGCCAGTAAAGGGTTAGGTAGTAAAGAGATAGCCGAAGAACTTAATATAAGTATCCACACCATCAATAATCACAGGCGAAATATGCTGAGCAGATCAAACTGTAAAAACATTTTGCAACTTGTTGACAGGGCTGTAAAAAACGGGACACTTTGATTTTTAAACAGGAAGCGTTCTGAAGTTTTTAATTTCAGATTTTATCATTTCATTTTCAAGTTTTTCAGATATATAAATAACTGAAGGAAATTCCTTTAGGTAAAAAATATTTCTTCCGTTTATTACATCTTCTTTTAAAATTAATTTTCTCATTTTTCTGATCACTTTGTTACCGCCGGGGCCAGGTTCGTCAAATAGGTCGTAATCTGATCTGTCCCAATCTAAAGCATCGAGTACGTGCAAAATGTTTAAAATGGTGAACTCTTCTTTTTTTTCATAGTTAATCATTTCAGGCTTAATAAACTGAATGAATTTTACGTCGGCCGATGCCTTAAAAAAGTTTGTAGCCTTAACCGAGGTAACCGGTAAAACCATTCCTATCCCGGATAAAAAATCGGGTATTTTTTTTGATGGGTCTTTAATGAAAATCTGCGGGGCCTGCTCATCATTTATAGGCAGGCCCTTATACATTTTTTCTTTAAATGAAGCAGCGCATTCAAACCTGTTAAATTCTAACACGTCCTCATCTGCCCAGGGTAAAAGTTGTTTGTAAACCATTATTAAAATACTATGTTGTTTAAACTCACACCTGCGCCATTTGTTATACTTATGCGTGCATCTCTTATCAAATCATCTATTAATACACGTGCCTGGCCTGGAGTTATGGTTCCGGCATGTAAGCCTGACCGTATGGAAGTTAACCTTGTTTGTACCAGCAAAGTATAATTTGGGTGCGAGCCCAGGTGAAAAGCACTGTTACCAAAATGTGTTGCTACATTAGGGTTGGTTAAGATGGCATCGGCTAAAGTGGCAGCATCCGGCGGAACCATGATACCGTTTCGCAAACCATCTTCAATATTAAATGGTGGAATCACCCTATCAAACAAATCCTGAAAAGTTGACCGCAGTTCTCTCGGAATAACGTGATGAGCCTGGAAGCTACCTGGTTGCAGGCCAGCAATTCCTCTTCTAAGCTCGGCAGTACTCTCCCGCATCTCAATAAAAGCACGACGCGCCTGCCTGTTACCTGCCCGTCTTAAATCGCGCTGCAGGTCTCGCCTGGCGTTTTGTGATAAGGCATTAATATCGTCAATAAACTGGCGCGGGCTGCTTTCAACCCCAACAACAATCCCTTTTTGTCTTCCCCCGCGTATAAATACATCGTCGCCTAATCTTGCTGTATCATCGGCAGCACCTACAACACGCAGATCGCCCTGCTCAATAAATTCAACATCGCCTGTGGCCAGCAGCACCCACGGATTAATGTATCCTTCAAGCAGAAACCTCCGCCTTTCAAACCTGATCCTAAACCTCCTGAAACGAACCCGTGAAAACAATCTTTCAGCAAATTCATCCAGCGTTTTCATACCTCTGCCGGCGCGCTCACCTATTCCGCGCATGATCAGCCGCCCCCTTTCAACAACAGCGTGAATTGAGGATAAGATGGCTCTTCCTGCTCTGCCAAGTGTTGGAAAAGCACGCCCCACCGCCCTGCCGGCGCGGGCTACAACACGGCCAACAGCCGCCGCTCCAGACTTTAATGATTTCCAGAAGGCATCACTGCCAAGTACAGCAAAAATGGCTTCAACAGCTGCAACAGCAATTGAGCGCGCCAATGATTTTGCGGCTCCTATAATATCACCGGCTATTGATTTGTAAACATACTCGCCAAGGTAATAGGCTCCTCTTACAACAGCCACCCCAATCATTATGGTTGTAACAGCTTCCATAATTACAGGTAATGCTGCAGTAACCGCGCCGCCGGTTAAAACCTCGGCAACAACCAGTAATACTATAGCCCCAATAATAGTAGGTATAAGCCAGCTGCTATTACAGCCAAACCACCGCCGCAAACCAGTGTACATTTGGTTTAAGGTGTAACGTGCGCGCTGACCGCGGCTGAGCGGACCAAATTTAGCGGATTCTGGAAATGGTGTTGCTGTTTCTGCCTGTCCGCCAGCATGCTCCTGCGATGCATTACAGGCCTGCGAAAGCATATTTTGCTCACTTTGGGCCATCATTTCCTGGAGCCGGCTTTCAGTTTCTTCCTCGCGGGATAGTGGGGGACCTTGCGGAGCCGCATCAACGGCAGGCTGGGCAACATCAGCCGAATCCGGGGCTGCCCCTATGGCCGGAATACCTACCCCACCGGTACCTGAAGTTCCATCCTGCGGAAGCATTCCCCCCAATATATCATGAACAGTTCTTGTACTGTCTGTTGAGTTGCCAAATTCCACCTCACCCCCACTACTACTGGTCCTGTGTAAAATTGATTGGACCAATTCGGGTTCAAGCTCAAGAGGAGCTACCTGGTCAACATCTATATCACTTTGGGTATATGTGCTTTTTTGGAATAAGCTCATATCCTCGGCAGCAATTTCACTTTCAACTCCCGATGATTGCACCTGCTGCATCAGCGTTGGCTCTTCAGTTCTTTCAAATGGTAATGGAACCGTTAAATCAGCTCCTAATAGTTCTTCTTCCATTTGCCCTTCAAACTCTCCGGGCATTAGCCGCGCAGCTTCAATCTGGTTACTTATCAATTCCAGGTCAAGTTCTGAAACCATACGGGCTACCCTGTTTGCAGCTGCAATTTTTTCTTCTTCGTCAGCTGCTAAGGTTCTTTGCAAAAATTGAATAATTTGCTGCTTAACCTGTGGCCAGGTATCGCCAAACAGTTTAAAATCCGGCAAATTCTGTAAAACACTTATCATAATCTGGATCACAAAATTGATGATAGGTGGCTTAAAGCAATCCGGCAATACCCTCCAGGCCCAGGCTGCCAGTACAATAGGGATTAACCATGGATTTATTGCCAGGAAAGTAAGTTTTGCAACAATTTCTGCATACGGGCGAATAAATTCCCAGATATCCCTGGCTACGTTAATAATGTGGTGCCCAATTTCGGTAAGCCTTGCCCCGGCCCAGGTTACTACCCGCCTGATTATATTTGCAAAACTTTGAATACCACGCTGTATAAACCTGAAAACCGCAATAGCGCCAATATTTTCCAAAAGTGAAACTATTGGTTCCTGCAACGATAGCAATGTATTGGCTACCCAGTTAAAAGCTCCAACAACATTATTTTTAAGTGTCTCAATTCCGGAGGTAATTACATCCAGTATATTCTCCTGCAGATATGCTCTGAAACGAACAAAAACTTCACTATTCCAGTTGGCACGAACCCATTGAACGCCCCGGTAAATGGCATATGCACCGGCACCAATTGCTACAACCGGCCCTAATGGCGATAACATAAGCAAAATGCCGCCAATAACCATCAGCGGGGTTTTAATTGGCTCTATGGCTTCCATCAGCCAGTTCCAGGCTTGCTCAGCTTTTCCCTTTATCCAATCAAGTACCGAGCCACCTGCCCGCCAGGCTATACCGAACTGCCGCATCAGCCAGTTCCAGGCCCGTGCAATGGTTTCGCGTATAGGCCTTATCAACTCCCATAACCAGGCAGCTGTACTGGTAATCCATTCCCAAACAGTGCCGGCGACAGCCTTAATGGCATCCCATATCGGCAAAGCAAAGTTGTTCCAAAAAGAGGATAACAAGCCGCCAACCTGTTGAAAAAAGGCGCGGATCCGCTGCAGGGCAGCACCGCCAAGCGTTCTTATAAAATCAAGTATTTTTTGGGCAAGCACAGCAAAAGCCTGGCATCCCCTTTCAACACCACCAGAAACGGTATCAATTAAGCTGCTTATAAAATCTTCGAGTATGCCCTGCAAGCCTTCGGCCTGTAACCGGCTGAATAAACCACCGGTTGCAGCATCCACCGCACGCGCCAGTAAATTCTTAATATTATCAATAATGTCGCCCCTTAAGAAATCAAGTAAACCAGGAGCTATTCTTTCAATGATACTTTCGGCCTGGTCTTCAACCCACTCAATTGCGCTTGAAGCAGCATCCCCTACAGCGGATACAACTCTGCCGCCTGTAGCGTCCCAGGCACTACCCAATGCGGAAGTGAAAGCGTTTCGTTGAATACGCTGCTGTGGAGTATTTGAAACATTATTGATACCGGCAACCTGCAGAGGTTGCTGAATTGAAGTAAAAACGCCCGGAGATTCTTTCCGTTGTATTTTTTCATCCTGTTCACATGCTGCACATTTTCGTTGGATGAAGTTAACCCCGGGGATGTCTTTAGGCTCAATATCTGTTTGGATTGCCTGTGACTGCAAAAAATCAGCAGGGGTATCAGTTCTACCCATACTGCTAAAATCCTCCTTCTTTTGGATACCTATGCTTCCGGTTGAAGTTGGCGTTGGAGGGGAATCATCAGGAGGTGCAGCACTATATACTGATTGTAAACCTGTTATGTTTTTTTGATCAGGAATATCGGGCTTAATTTCAGTTTGAGGTACAGCACTTGTTTCTAACTGTACAGCCCCGGCGTGGTTTAATTTTCGCTGAATAAAAGATTCCGTTTGGTTAGTTGCAGTGCTTTCGGAAACATTTTTTTGCAAAGGCTTCGTTTTTACACTACTTCCACCTTGTTGTAATGTGTGGGTTAACTCATGTGCAAGCAATTGTTTCCCGCCAAATGTATCAGGCGAAAAATTTCCATGATTAAAGTATATATTATTACCTACTGTGAAGGCTTTCGCATTTAAATCACGCGACATATTTGCGGCATCGTTACCTGCGTGAATCCTTACATCCGAAAAATCATACCCAAACCTGCTTTCCATAAAGCTTTGGGTATGTTCGGGCATGGGGCTTCCGCTATTTTTGGAAGAGTTGATTTGGGCAGTTGTATTTTCACTGGCAACTCCGGGAGCGGATGCCTCACTTTTCCGCTGGATCTGGTATGGATTAGACGGATCCCAGATGGGCCTGATGGTGCCAAAAAGATTATCTAGATCAAAACGCAGTAAAGTTGGACTTATGATTTTTGATGAGGTGCCCAATTCATGATCTGTAGTTTCCCACCATGTAGGATGATCCCGTTGCAATGAAGAATCGATAGCCATGGGAACGAGCAAATTTGAGAAGAAAGTTGCATGGCCGGCAGAAGCACCAATTGAGCGAAAAAACTGAAAGGAGTAATTCCAGTGAGTTTCAATTGCGCTGAAATCACCATCCGAGATTTGCCCCGCTCCCCTGTTCCAAAACGGGCGGTTCATGGCAAACCAGTCTATGGCGTTGGCAGGTGCAGCGGTTGCCCCGGTATCTGACATAGAAAGTGTTGTTACCCCTGTAGATGGAAGCCTTGTTGGGAAAAGCGAAATTCGGGGTAGTTGCGGTACACGCAGTTGAAGCTCTGCAGGATTGATTAAATGGAAAGGAAGCGGCGCCGCTGGGGTAGTTTGTTGTTGTGGCTGTGGAGTTTCTTCATTTTCACCGTCCCGTTGTACCAATTGCGGAGTTGACGTAATTTCTTTTCTGTTGATCTTTTCTTCTTCGTCGCAATGAGCACATTTTCGTTGGATAAATGATGCCTCGGGCATACGCATAACACGATCAGCCGTATCATCCGCCTCCTTTTCCAGCGGATCATCCGGTGCCCCCACACTTAGCTTAGCCTGAAAGAACAAACCGTACCCGGTTTCAACAGGTAATACATCATGTTGCTGCAAGCCTTGAGGTTGAACAATTGCAGCAGGGGTAGTAACAGCCTCATTAACTGCACTCTCCTTCACTAAAGAAATATTTATTTATAAAAACACAGGCGTTTTAAACTGTAATGTACAAGCTGTATACAAGGCTACTTAGAAATTTTGCCTATATCTGCTTTTACACTATCAACACCATTAAGGGCTAATTGGCGCAGTTAATGCAGAGGGAACAATTTTACCCCAAATTTGAAGGTAATGATATAATTCAAATCGTGGCTGATCAGCAAAAAGTGAGGTATCAATTACAGAAGGGTCTGTTGTAAGATCAAACAAATGCATACCTGATGTTGTAATTTCGGGCTCATACATTTTAATGTGACTGTCTGCAGAATCTTTATAAATAAGCATCTGATGCCCTGCTTTACTATCCCTGTTATTATCTATTTGATTTGCCCCGGGCTTATGTGATGCATCAATCCTCCTTATAAAGACGTTTCTTGGGTGATTGCCTTGTTCATCAACCTGGGTAATTGTACTGCTTTGTTGTGTAGTTGGCAAACCTGCCATATCAAACGTTGAATTAAAGCTTACCGCCCATGTATTTAGCATTAATTGCTCACCTGGATTGAGTGATGATGCCTGGGTTAGCAACTCTGCCCTATTATTGCACCAAACATCCATATTCACCATATTTTGGGACAAATCGAAACCCGGGGTTATCTGGCTACGAACTGTATTGGCATTTGCAGCAGGTGTACCAACATTATCGGCAAAAAAGAGGTCATGCACTGCCTCCATTGCCCAATACATATTGCCATAAGTAGCCTGCCTGCTTGTAATTCTTGATTTAACAAAATCAATGACCCTCATTGCAGTTCGTTCCCGTGTGCCAACCTGGGGCGTCTGTAAAAGCCCCTGCAGCGAGATTGCAGATAAGTAACTTATTGCAGCCGCGGGACCCATTAAAATATGACTCATTAATGCCACCGACTGCACACAACGAACAGCATCGCTATCAGTACCGGGAATACGATCATACTGCCCCAGCTTGTTGGCAATATCATTTCCGTCCCATCCGCCGGCTGTAAAAGGTAAAACAGTTTCTGGTAGCTGGCTATTTAACTCAATATCCGCCTGTGGTCTGCTTGCTGTCATACTACCGGCCGGGACAGGTGTAGACAATGAACTTGTATCCGGCATGCCTGCGGTTATTGTTATTGGCGGCATATCAACAACATCCGTATCTCTTTGAACCGACTGTGGTGTGTCGCCCTGCTGAATAGTATGGGTAAGTTCATGGGCCAGCAATCTCTTTCCGCTCTCGGTGCCGGGATTATATTTGTCCTGGTTAAAATAAATATCTTTTCCTACGGTAAATGCCTGTGCATTCAAAGCTTTTGAAAGCTGGCTTGACCCGGCATCCGCATGAATTTTAACATCAGAAAATTCGGTTCCAAAACGGCTTTCCATAAAGCTTTTAGTTCCCCGATCCATAGTATCACCGCTCCCCTTTGATGATTCAATTTGCCCGCTTACATCAGCGGGTACCGCTGTACCAGCGATATCGGTTTTCTTTTGAACTGATTGTGTAAGCGGGTTATGCTGTACTTTTTCCCCCTCATCAAAGTGGGCTTTACGCTGAATAAATGTACTCCCGGGCATATTCACCACCTTATCTGCAACAGTATCGGCTTCATGTTCGAGTGGATCATCAGGTGCGCCAACGCTTAATTTAGCCTGAAGGAACAAGCCAGCCACATTTCCTTCAGACGACACATCATTTTGTGGCAAACCTTGCTGCTGTACGGTTGCAGCAGATGTAGCAACGGGTTCTGAAACAGCAACTTTTTTTTTCACAAAATATTAATGAAATTATATAACCAGGAAAAAATACAGTTTTAAAACAGTGAAGCAAGCCGGATCATAATCCCGCCGGGGCAATATAAAAGCCCCCGCCGGTTAAAACCTGTCAGATCTTCCGATACTTAAATAAGCTTTTGAAGTAGTTAAATTCATCTATCAAAGCATAGGGC
Organism: Mucilaginibacter sp. P5_A6; assembly: GCF_056400585.1. Classification (NCBI taxonomy): domain Bacteria; kingdom Pseudomonadati; phylum Bacteroidota; class Sphingobacteriia; order Sphingobacteriales; family Sphingobacteriaceae; genus Mucilaginibacter; species Mucilaginibacter sp. P5_A6. Next base: position 21,270 of record NZ_JBFUKZ010000037.1, read on the forward strand.
TTACCCATTGAGCCCTGGTAGGTATCTTCAATATAAGGCTCACCGTCTCTCCAATTAACCGGCCAACTTAGGTTAACTTGCTTTTCTTCGTCTTCGCTGGGCCAGTTTTCCCAGCCTTTAAAAGACCTCCTTAATGAAATATCTGCGTTAACAGGTAAATCAAAAATGATTCTTAAAAGAATAAACAGCCGTGACTGCAATACATCATTATTATCCTTATGAGTAAATATGCTCCTTTCACCTTCAAAAAGGTGAATAATATCACGCGAACCCATTTTTTGTATAAGCCGGGCGCATTCAAAATATAAAGCCCAGTCTGCATTGGTAAAATTCCCGTCTTTCCAGGGCTTTAATTTACTTATGAGTTCTTTTGCCTGGCTTATTGCATTTTCCATTTATGGCTTTGAATCAACTTTATTAAAATGTTTACTTTCTTCACCGCAGCAATTCCACCATGAACTTGCCCAGCGCGAGGCTGGCCCTTCTGTTGCAGCCCCGTTAAACCACGAAGGTTCGGATTTAGTTGAGGGTAAGGCGCCGCTTGTTGGCTCTTTACCAGGCCCCCAGCTGCTACTTCCGGCCGGTGCAACATTAAAATCTCCAAGGTCTCCGGTTACAGCCTTGGTAAAAAATTTAATGGTTCCCAATGAGGTTTGTGTTCCGCTGGTATTAGGTTGCGGCGGTCTCGTACTTCCATCTGTCCAGGCATCTCTAACAGTTGTCCAGTCAAGTTTGTCACCTTTATTTATTTTCCAGGCTTCCCAAAACTCTAATTTTGGCGCCAATTCTGTATAACTAATATCCGATGGGCAATCGGCCTTAGTTTCTAATGATCTGATATGCTGAACAATGTAACCATCATCCGGTGCAGGACTGCTCAATGCAAATACCCATTGAACATCTCGTTCGCCACATGTGCCTTTGTTAAATGAATGCAGTGAAAGATCTAATTTCTGCACCCTTTGTGCGCTATCGCTCTGTTGAATAGTATGCGTTAATTCATGCGCCAGCAAATGTTTGCCGTTGTTTGAGTTTGGTTGATACTGGCCCTGATTAAAATATATATCCTTCCCTACAGTAAATGCTTTTGCATGCAGATTGTTACTAAGTTTAGCCGATTCACCATCTGAATGGATTTTCACATTATTGAAATCACGACCAAAACGTTTACTCATAAATGAATTTGTTTGCTGATCAAGAGCTACACCCTTGCCTACAGAAGATTTAATTGAATTTGAGGTTGATTCGCTTACTGCAACGCCTGCGTCTCCTTTTGCCTGGATCAGTGGTGTCACATCGCCGGCCAATGGTTTCCTTTGTAATTCTTCTTCTTTTTCACATTCAGCACATTTACGTTGAACAAACGTATTGTCGGGTGTATTCATCACGTGGTCGGCCATTGAGTCGGCTTCCTTTTCATAATGATCATCAGAACTCCCTACCGTTAGTTTAGGTTGAACAGAAAGATCATTCCCCATGGTTGCTTCCTCATTATTATATGATCCGGTGCCTGCTTGAATATCTGTATTTTTAGCTGTAGCAAACATACTTCCTCCTTTTTAAATGGTCTTTCCGTCTTTCCTGAATTCTTTTCTTATGCCTTCCAATATATCAGCCTGGCGTATCACATTTTCTCTGCGATGCAGGGCCATAAGGGATGCATATTGAACAACATTTATTATCGAGCCGCCTGCAAGCTCATATTTATCGGCAATGGTATACAAATCAATGTCATCTGATAAAGTTGTTTTATGGCTAAATGCGTTTTGCCATAGTGCAAAACGCTCATGGCTTTTAGGTACCGGGAAATAAATAACAGATTGCAGCCTGCGGCCAAAAGCTTCATCAACATTGCTGCGCATATTTGATGATAAAATTACCAGGCCGTTATAATCTTCAAGCCGCTGAAGCAGGTAGGCTATTTCCTGGTTAGCATATTTATCATGAGCGTCTGAGATGGAAGTTCTTTTGCCAAATAAGGCGTCTGCTTCATCAAAAAACAATATCCAGTTTTTATGCTCGGCCTTAACAAATATTTTTTCGAGGTTTTTTTCGGTTTCGCCAATGTATTTTGAAACAACCATTGACAGATCAACCCGGTAAACATCAACTCCTGCAAGTTTGCCAAACAACCCGGCAGTAAGCGTTTTACCTGTGCCCGGCGGGCCATGAAATAATACTTTATACCCCGGTTTTAACTGTTTTTTCATGCCCCACTCATTCATGAGTGTTTTACCGTGCTCCAGCCATATTTTTATATCGTTTAATTGCTGCATGGTATGCCTGTCGAGCACCAGGTCGTCCCAGGCAAGAGTTGTAGTGATCCTTTTGGCGGGAAAATCCATACTAAACGAGGGTTTACGAAGTGTGCCGCTGGTAAACAGATCTACATATTCGTCATTAATTAATAATTGCCCACTAAATACAGGCTCATTTGCCGGCGAAGAAGCCAGCCATAAAATATTATGAACCCTAAACAAATGATCGGTATCAAATATCTGCTGGGCTTTAAAACGTTTGCTGAGATCATTGCCGGCAAGTAAAAACAAAGCTGTTTCTCCGGTGGGTAAAAAGCCGCTGTGCGCCGTTCCTTTCAACCCGCCAAATTCTGTATTGCCGCGATCTTTAGATTGATTGCGGGTAAAAAACGCATCAAGCACTTGTGGGCAAATATGCGGCAATAAGGCAAGCATTAATACCAGCCTTTCAGAAAATGTTAGTTTATAAAAGTCAATAAATTCATTATAAACAGATTTATCGGCTGATAATTCGGGTGGAGTTATACTGTAAGCTGAATCTATTGCCGACTCTTCGCCCAAATAACTCTTCAAGCGTGCCTGAAGCACACTTTGAAACCACATGATCTCGTCAAGCAGGTCCGACGCGTTTAAATGATACGCGTCCTTTTTTAGTAAGGGAGCCTCGCCTACCATTCGCAATAAATTAAATCTTTAAGCCACGGAAGCTTTATTGTACCAATACCCCAGGGTAAACGATCAAGCAAAACATCAAAGCCACTTCGTTCAACCTGTATTAACCAATGATCGTTTTTATAGGTCACCTTTCCTTCGCGAAGTATAAATGTATTTTGTAGCGCCGTAATCCCCGGTCCTTTTAATGCCTGCCAATAGTCAATAACGGTTTGCAGCAATACTCCCGATTCTTCCTTTTCATCTTCTGTTAGTTTAATGCCGTTTGCAATGAACTCACTGGTATTCAATCCGCATAAAATTTTATTGAGCGACATTTCCCATTCTTTATATTCTTCGTCGCCGCATTGCAAATAGTAAAGCAATACAGCCGCTTTAGTTTGCGCTTCTACAGATACAAACTGGTTCTTCTCATCAACAAGCTTTAAACCATGAAAATAAGCAGGTAAAAATGGATGAAGCAAAACAAGGCCGGCGTTTTCAACATATAGCCCTTCGCTGTTAAGTTGAGTATTATTGTTTACAAGCTTTTGATTGTTCAGCCTGGTTTCGGCATCAGTTTTTAACCTTTCAGCAGGATCAGCCAGATTACTTGTTTGTATTACCGATTCATATAAAACTTTATCTGCATCAAGCGTATTAATCCTGTTTTTCATTTCATGGATGGTAACCGGGAATAAGCTCATCAATTTATTTAAAAACGTTTTAAAGAAATTGCTTTCATCAGTATGTAATAAAACAAAGCTGAGCACCTGTTCATAAAATACTTTTAAAGAGATCCTGAAAAGGGATATAAACTGTTCCTTTTGGCTAAGGAGCATATCCACATTTACTTTAACCGCAGCATTGTTAAGTAAGCCAATAATTTGACCAATGTAATTATTACAAGCTGTATCATCAAGATAATCAACCAGGCGTTTTACCAGTTGTTCAACATCTTTTGCTGATGAATTTCGTGTTTTGGATATGAGCTTAAGCAGGAGGTTGCTTTGCCCGGCAGTATCCAGCCTGGCAAGAAGTTCGGCTGGCGTTTGTCTTTGATCTTTTTTGAACCACCAGGGATAGTGCCCTTTTTCTAAAAAGAAAAATAATGCCGAACCATTTTGTTGTTTTTGATCAACATATTGTAAAGATGCTCCCGGTTCATGCGCTGCTGACCGGTTATTCCCGGCCGATTCCTGAGCTTGCATATTTTGCGGGCTGGCTTCAAATTGCTTTACCAATTCGTTAATGATTTTTTGCTCTGCTATCCTTATAAAATTGTCGTTAAATTCATTTGCCGGTATTACACCAAGATCAATTTTAAGCGAATCTATTTTCAAAATATTGCCAGAACTCATGGTTTGATGAAATACCCGCTCAAGCATTCTCAATAACTCATGGTTAGCTATTCCATTTATATACTGCCTGCAATCAAACGCAAGTTTTTCATTACAGGCTTGTATCCTGATCTTTTGTTTACAGATTATTACATCTCCGTTCACAATTATTTATTAAAGCCCCTGGTTATAACATTTGCGCGATTTGTTATCACAGCAACCTGTTTTTGTAAATTGGCATTTTGAACAAGGCTTGTACCGCTGTGTACATCGGCTAAAATGCTTTTTACTGCAACCGCGCTATTAACATCACTTGTAATTGCCGGATCATTTAGTTTTACAGTTATAGCATCCGCTGCTTTCACAAGCTCGGTTTCCTTTTCAACCCTGGTAGGATCATTAGCTGCAAGTTGTTGCACTTCAATTTGTTTTTGACGGAAGTTCTCTACTTCGGCTGTAAGATCCTGGTTGGCAAAAGTTAAGCCAGTTGTTGGGAGCGTTTTTATACTGGCATCCTTGGTAAGCACTGTTTTAAACAGCGATGAATTATCGTCCAACCGAGTGCTAAAACTGGCTATCTGCGGCGCGATGCTGTCAATTCTGGCATTTGTAACGGCCATTTTAAGATCAATTGTTGACGTTACCTTTTTAGTTACGGCATCATCAATATCTGTTTCCTTGGCATACGGAAGTATGTTAGCTTCAAAATGTTTCACATAATTTGGTTTAAATTCAAATACGTTGTCAATTGGGAATTTAGGAATAATTGGTGTACCGTCTGGTAGTGGCAAAGGCAGTGGTATGTAAACCGGTGGATTAGGCACAATATCCTTATCAATGCTGGCATATGGCAACATGAAATCAGCTATTACTATTTGGTCATCGGCCGTATATACCAATACAAAAGTCCCCCCACGTAAAACACCGCCGGCGTGTTCAAGCCCGGGATTGTCTTTCATAAAGTTACCCAGCATAAGCCCTGTTTTTTTCTTTACAAGAGAATCCTGGTAAATACCTGAAATTACATCCGTTTTCCTGATAACATCAGAATTAAGAATAAAATCATGAGGAATTGCAGTATTTGAAAAGGTATATTGTTTGGTTTGAGCTTTCACATTGGTTGCAGCAGTAATTACATTTGAAACTGCAGAACGGTAACTCAGGAGACTAAATTTGGGGTTAGCAATGTCAAGACTATTATCGAGCACACTTTGCCTTGCTGTTTTAAACTCAGTAACCGGCACGGTTTGGTCTTTAGTCTGGAGGTTATCATTTATTATATCAGCATTATCCAATCTGTCAATAAAAGTGCTCTTTATTGATTTTTCGTACATATATAAATGTGGAAAATACCAGGCTCTGGGTGGGATAGTTTCCAGCTTTTTCTCAACCTGGACAGATTGAATATTTATTGGCAAATTATTATCTAAGATCACTTTATTAAGTGCAGCTTCAACATCTGCCCGTTTAAACCCAATGTGCCCTTCAATTCTGAAGAAGTTATAGGGCAAAATATTAAACAACAGGGGGTTAAAAGTCGCTGCATCATTTGGGGCATATTGACCGGCAGAATATGAGAGTATTTTATTTTCTCTTTTCCGGTTGTTTGCCTTAAAGTTCCAGTATAGGTTTAATGGTAAATTTGCATTAAATCTATAGTAAAAAGGAATACTTCTTTTACCTAACTCGGCATCCTCATAAAGGCTTGGCGTAATTTTAAGGCCCCGATCAAGGTTTTGAAGCTCAGCAGCAGTTGGCACCTTAAAATTAGTGATCATGCTGTGTATTCGCATAAAGCAAAACCGGGTAAGCTCATCAGACTCATCGTTACTATTCAAAATTGGCGACTCATAAAAATGATGGCGGTATTCCAGATCGATCAATACCGGGTTGAACCTGCGAATGAGGCTGCCAAGGTTAAAACGTATATTGCTCAATAAACTAACCCGCGGATTCAGCAAACTATTTATTGCTATTGTCCTGGTTGTAGGCAATTCTCTTATGGGTATCCTGATGTCGGGAAAAACAACAATGGGATTCTTTACGGTTGCATCTCTGATCAAACCAAGCAATACATGTTTGGGAAACAGATCAACATCCGGAGAGATCAGCATATCGTTGGAGAAAAGGCTTTCGCGCATTTCATTGTAAGCATAGCTTATATCCCTTGCAAAATCATATACATATTGGGTTGACGTAGTTGTTGCGGCAGTAAAGTACTGATCAAGCAATGTTCCCCAGTTTGTGGTTGGGTCGCCGCTGTCAAACTCATCCTCTACAATAAGCCGGCATACCTGGTAGGCCTTTGTTAACTTATTTTTTATATCATCCTTAACCGCCAGCACATTATTAAAAGACGCATTCAGCTCGGCATAAGTATCAATTGCAGTACTTACAGTTACCCTGGGAATATTCAGATCATCAAGCGAAAAATAATCCTTATTCATAGATGGCATGCTTTGTAAAAGTGTGCGCACGTTGTTTTTATGAACAAGCAAAACCTTAAGATCCTTAACTGCAATTATACCCTTGTTATCGCAATCAGTTCCTGTGCACAGATCCGGATCGTTATCATAATCTTCCAGGTACAGTATACCTACATAATCCTTAAATGCCGTGCTGGTTGTACCCTCAAGCGTTGACAGATCTTTACCCGGTACTGAGCCAACTAACTTGCTGTTGCGAAGTTCGAACATTGGAATAGGTTTGTCATTATCCAGGTGAAAGTAAGGATACTTTGCATTTTTATCCTCGAAGGTATCATACTGATCAAACTCCTGGTCGGTTTCAAACTGTAGCAGGTCGCCATCTGTAGTAATGGCTACACCTTTTGATACCACAAGGTGCTTGTTTTCCAGCAGCCCTATCTCGAGACCCGCAATTATACCAACCCCGATTGCCTGCGTGCGGGTTAGCCGGTTTTGAACATCCAGGTAATTAAATAAATCATTTAACTGATCGGCAGTTAATACCTGGTCGTTTTCAAAAATAGTAAAGCGGGTATTGTCTTTACTGATGTTATCGAGTACGTTACCCATAATTTTATGTTTTAAGTGTTCCCAATGCGTTTTGATTCAATAAAAAAAGTGTACGCTCTTCGCTGCTTTTGCAGTCCTCCAAACGTGCAACCGGGTATACTGTTCTTAGTGCTGTAAAAATGGTAATGAACCTGTTTAATTTGATATTACCAACATCGGCGGCTATACCCGCTTTAACTTTAAGCCAGTCTTTATATGCATCCTGAAATTCAACCAATTGCTCGTTACTAACCCAGCATATTTTTACGAAAGTATGAGCGGGAGCTTCCATCCGGATAGTTTGCTCGCTAAACTGCCTGAAACCAAGATTAAGAAAACGGGGTGCATAAGCTGGTAAAACAACACTCATGCGGAATGAATACGGATCTTTATCATCGCAACTTTTACAGCTATCATCAACACAAATAGGCAAAAAGCCATCATAGGATGCTGCCGGAGGTGATGATGGCGGACTTGCAGGCGGTTGAATTTCCTGGTTAGGTAAAAGCAATAAATGTTCAATTAAAAACATTCCCTCCTCTGCCCTTGTCTTTGTTACCAACAATATCAGTTTTGCGGTATCAACGCCAGCAGCGTTAGCCGATGCATATTTTGTGATACTGACGCCTATGACTTTACCTGCATTTAAAACCTGGTATGAAAAAGTGTTATCGGCATTTTTAACAATTTTTAAGTTTGAAGGGGTATAAAGTAAGGTAAGTGCATCATCCAGGTCAAACGCAGCCTCTTCCTGTCCGGGATATTTTACAGCACCCTCCAACAGGATTTTTCCGGCACGATAATCAACAATGCGAAACCAATATTCATCATTATTAGCTGCATTAAGACCATGCTGAATAACAGTATTTAAATTCACCAGGTTGCGCCTGCTAATATTATCAAAGCCCAGCAACCGTTGCAATCTTTTCTCCAGTCCGCTTATGTTATCGGTATCCCATATTTTACCGGCATCGGTATAATCATATCCACTGAACCGTTTGGAGCTGTATTCAGGATAGTTTTTAAGAAAATCAATTTTATCCTGGATAATATCATCAGGATTTACTACTGCGGGGCTTATAACATCTTTAGGGTTTGAGGTAAAGCCCGAATACAACACATTCACATAATCAAAAAATGATTCGGCAAATCGTGAAAGCAAATGATCCAAAAATAAGTTTCTCCGTTTATAATAAGTAAGCTTATCCTCAGCAGCAGACTGAACATCCGCGCTTATTGTATTTTTATTTACAAATAAAGCATCGGCATTTTTAAAGCTTTTTACTGCTTGTGTAAAATAAGTAGCTGATTCGGGGTTTACCGAGAACAGGTTAGTTAAATGTGAAAGCTGCGACACGTAGTTTGCCAATTGCTGATCAAAAAAGTACAAATACCCCTGCAATTGTTTCGCCTGCGCTTTGCGTTCATCGGTAGCATCGCCGGGCAGCCCCCAATGGCTTATACCATAGTTTTTGGGTAAGTGATTTTGAAAAGAATAATAGTTACCGGCATCAATAAAGCTACCGCTATCAAAAGCAATATCTTCGGTTAACACCAGGTCATTGCCAACTATGTAATCGCTCATCAACTTATTAAACCTATTTTTAATAATATTCAAATCAGGCCGTAGCGGAATCCCATTTTTATAGATCAAAATATTGGAATCGAGGATATTGATTATTGGTTGTTTACCTTTTGTTACCGGGATTATCCATTTGTTTGGCAGTTCGGTTACCTGGTCTGTCGGGTTAAAAATGATATCAAGAATATTAGTTACGCCATCAACATTCAATATCTGCTGCATGATATCAGATAAATGAATTTCTGTTTTAAGGTCGGAGCTATTTAATTCCTCTTCTTTAATAAAGCCGTGCGTAAGCATTGGCCCTTCAAATATTACATCAGTTGTATAACCCTGCGCCAACAGATCTTTAAGCCAATAAAACTTTATAAAGGGCGTAAGGTATAATTGAATATTAAAAAAAAGCCGGGCAACTGCATCAAACGGATCTGCTCCGGGCTTCAGCTCCAATTCTGTACAAATACGAAATTCTTGTTTGGAGACTTCGTTTATGGCTAAAAAGTTTTCACAAAGGCTACGGTTTTGCATCAGCACCTTACCCACGTTATTCTTAATAACCTGTTTATTTACTTCGGCAACGTTGGTATCAAACTCAATAAGCACATCGTAACAGCCCTGCACGTTTACCGGCTCCCATTTTAAGCTTTTAGGTTGTGTAAATTGTAGCTTTTTAAGGCTGATATCCGCAAAAATTGGAATGATTCTTTTTTGCAACCAGGCATTTTTAACACCTACGATATCGATAAGCAATTTGCGATAATCATTAATTGTTACCGGTTTATTGGGAAATATTTTACCGGCCGAAAAGAAATGTTTGAGACTATTTGCTTTTGTATCGGCAGGCGTAGCAAGTAAATCTGGGATGCTGTTATTGGCCCTGTAGCTTAAATCGGTAATTACATAGCAAAGCAATTCAAGCGTAGTAATACCCGGATCGTGTATATTATAATCTGTCCAGATAGCGGATGCAGTTTTTTCAATATGGTCAACTCCAACCCTTCTTAATTCTTCAAAATCAAAAGCGCTGTTTTGCGGTTTTTGCGATGAAATAGTTAGTACATCACTCATGGGTTATCTTGTTGTTCAATTTAAAATGATTGAGCTGTTGCTCATTTTATAATGAAAGACGAATACAAATGCAGTATCAGTCGTTACTGATATCATGATGTGTTGCCGATACCAATATAGATGCCGGGTTTGATGCCTCGGCAACTTCAATATTATGGCCAAACGCCTGTTTATCCGGTGAATATTTGTACAGCGAAAAGGCGGTCAGGTAATCTATATATTCCAGATCTTCTAAAAATTTAATGATCATCGACTTGGTTACCTTGCCGCCAAAATGGAGGTCGTTACCAGCGTCAGATATCCAGGGTGATAAAAAGCCCTGAATTTTTTGATCGATTATTTTTTCGTAATAATTAAACTCATATCCTTTTTTCAGTTTAACCTTTACAGATACTTTCACGGGTTCATACAAAGGATTAATTACCTGAAATTGGGCCCAGGCAGATGAATGCCGCGTTAGAAATGTATAAATCTGATCGAGGGTGTTTTTATCAACCTTAGGTTTAAAGGGATCAACCGCGTTGCGATTTGTTAAATTGGGCACCACAATCATCAGGATATTACCTGGTGCATAAAAAGAAGTAGTTGTGGCATGATTAATACACTTAACCTTGTGCACCATAGGAAAATGATTTAGGATCATCCTTTCATAATCCCATATGGCTACACTCCTTTCTTTATGCCTTAACCGTTCACTTACTCTAATGTAATAAGCCTGGTCGTCCTCCATTAAGCGGCCCCCGAAAGATGCGTATGGCTGTGTTACTTTTTTGATACCGCCGTTATCATTTTTAAGCTTTGTTATGCTATTAGGCGGCATAGCATTCACCAGGTGCGATGGATCATTATCCTGGTTGTTAAAGGATGCGATGGCTGCATTTGATTGTATATCGAGCAGGTTACAAACCCCGTCACTATCATTTTTTATGGCAGCCTTAAACCATAATAAACCATCTGCTAAAATAGTGTTGGAGGTAGTTGCTTCAGGAGGGACAACTATTTTTATTACGCCACTTGTTAATAAACCATTTGTTGTATCAAAAATAAAATCCTCGTTGCTTAGGGTTTTCCAGTAATTATCGCAAAGTACGCTCCACGTAATATCAACTTTGGGTTTATCCGGGTTGGCGCTACCTTCGGCTACCTGGAAAAGCATACATACAGAATCTTCGGCATAAAGGCCGCTTAAGCCTATTTGCAATGTCCCCTCGTCAATATATTCAGGCACCAGTTTTACAAGTGCATTGTTTAAAAAACTATGTTTACTGCGTGTATAGGCATGTTCACGCATTTGCCCGAACGCTCCGTATTGAAAAAATTCAATTTCTTCATTTACATAATCATTCAGCGTGGTTCCGCTAAAATTAATTTTGGCTGTAGTTGCTGTATAATTTAGGGTTATGGATTGTATTTCGGGAGCAAAAGGTTCTGCTGGAAGTTTTAACGTACCCCCGTCCCTGCTGTATCTTAAAATTTCTGCTGTGTATTTTTCACGGTAATCTTTAAACAGGAAACTATGATCTAAACGGAGCTGTAATTGTCCCTTGCGGATATCTTTATACACGTCAAGAAGCAACTGAAGAACGGGTTTATACAACTGGAGCGTTAAAGATGATTTGGCCTTTACAAAATTGGTTTTAGCTTGCAGGTTTGAAAACCCAGGTACCAGGTATGACATTTTATTGGTTACCGTTTGCTGTATTGACTGCCCTGGATTTATATAATAAGGCGTTACAAACTGCGGCAAAATATATAGCGGAAACAAAACGGGAAATGCAGGATTGGTAAACTTCCAGGTTGTTGCCGCCTGTGCGTTGGAGGTATTAAAAAGCTGAACAGATTTATATTGCTCCTGCCATGAAAAACCATCTTTAAAGGCTGCTATTGCGTTAAAATCGCCATTGCCGTTATTTGACTGGTTATAATTAGCATAATACGATGCCAGGTTTGAATCCGGAATATTTTTCCAGTTCACATCAAGCGAAAATTCTTTCAATCGTTTTGAAAAAGTTTCCTGGTGACCGATATAAAAGTTTGAATTTTTATCAGATAGAGGCCCAAATGGAGTAAATGGCTTTTTGGCATTCAACGTTCCAAAATCATTTTCAAGGTTGAGCGAAGAAATGCCGGTTACATTAACTTCTATTGTCGAATCAACAAGTTCGGCATTAATAAGATTATGGTACCCAAAATCATATTTATCGGTATTAACAAGCACCTGCAGTATTGGATGAATTGTATCAAAATTGCTGCCATGTGTTGCCTTATTATAGGCAATTACAGCGGGTTCATCTTTACTTACATTAAAAGTAAATTTAACGCTGAACAATTGGTTATCTGCCGAAGTTATAGTAGCCGACGAAAGCTTAGGTCCTATCCATCCTTTTTCGCCTGTTATACTTATGTTAAAAAGATTGGCTGTTAACACTGCGTTTTTAGCAGAAACATCCAGGTTTCTTACAGTTAGGTTTACCGAAATATTACGGTTACCCTCTTTCATCATTAAAATATCACTTGCCAGGCAAAACCCAACCTGTGCCACCGGAAAATCTGAACTTCCAAAACCATTCCATTTAGGGTTTGATGGATCCAAAACCGCGCCAAGGCCATCTTTTGAATTGGCTATGGGTGCATGATGCAAGTAATTTTTATTTACCGGGTTTACATAAAGGGACTTTAACTGCGCCACTTTTGATTCATTAACTACAATATCATGTGTTAAGATATAGTTAAGATCTTTTTTAGTAGCATCCTTGCCTGCCAATAAGGCTGTGTTTGTTGTAAGCAAGGTATCTTCAGTATTTTTTTTGAGCTCAAAAATAACATGCGCCTTATCCGGCACGGGTGCGTTTTTACCCAGCTTTAAAACTTCCTGGTAATAAAAATCAAGATGGCGCCTGGTGAGTGTATTCATTAGCGCTTTGGGCTGCTCCATCAGCTCAAAAAAGCTATCCAACAAAGCAATATGAGGAGGCAGGGAAGCATTTGCCGCCAAGTCATTCATTTCGTCAATACTTTTATCAAAAAAATTATCCCAGGTACCATTTTCAATCAACTTTTGGTTAGCGGGATTCAGATCGTAAAACTTGATCAGCTTTGCTACTTTTTGAATGTATTTATACAGATCCTCCTTACTTCGCTGATCAACCGGCACAAGGGCCGGATCCAGCAATTGGGGCATACGCTGTTGCTGAGTTTGCCCATCGCGTTTCAGAATCACTTTGTAGTCAATGGCTTTATTACTCATGCCGATTTGTTATTAGCCTCGTTTAAATAAAACGGATATACCAGGTTGAACCGGGTATTTGTATTGATCACTTCGTAATCAACCAGTATATCAATTCTCCCTTCTGATAAAAAATCATCCAGCAACTCAATCGTTAGTAGTTTTATCCTGGGTTCAAAAATCAATACCGCGTTTTTTACCGTTACTTTAATAGCAGTTTCTGTTGACGCATTCATGGCTTCAAACACATAGTCATCCAGGTTGCAGCCATATAAAGGTTGAAGGAAACGTTCGCCTATGGTGGTCGAAAGCAATATTTCTAAACTCTTATTAATGTCCGCCTCATCGGCGGTCATTAACACCTGGCTGGTTATTTTTGAAAAAGTTGGAGGAAAACTCCATCCCCTACCTAAAAATGACTGTTCAGAAACATTGTTAAGCTTATCCATTTTCAAGAGATTTTATTACTGGTCAGGAAATCTCAACGGTGCCATCGTAAAGCGTTCCGTCGTTGAAAGTTGTTTTAACTTTAAAAGCCTCGGGGTGTGCCTTAAGGTGATTGATCACACCTTCGGCCACGGCTACAAATAAAAGCTGCATCTGTTTACTTGGCGGCGGGGCCGCACTTCCCATTACCTCGGGGTAATGATTGTTAAATGCAGTTTGTATAGCCTCGGCCATACTGCCCGAAAAATCTGATGGTGTGCCTGCTTTAAGCGCCATATTTTAACCTGTTTTTACTTTAACCGATAATAAAGACGGAGTTGGTGGCGGCATTGGCGGCACAGGTGGTGCAGGAGTTACCGGTAATGCCCCCAAAGCAAGCTCGCCGGGATGCATATGGGTTTGATAAATGTTAACTATCTGGTTAAGATAAGTAAGCAATTCATCTCCAAAAACCAGCGGATGCGCTGCACCATCAACCAATTCTATCTGCGGCGCATCAACTATTACTTTGGTATTCCCCTTTACTGTAATAAGTCCGCCATTTACATCAATAACTATTTGGTTGCTATTTGAATCTTTAATAGTAATGGCCGATGGCTCGGTTGTTATGATATGGCCATTCTGGTCCTCCAGTCTTATTCCCTTTTTATCATCGCTGATGATCACTTTGTTTTCTCCGGGGGTTTCAATAACAACCTCCTTTATTTCGTCGTCAAAGGTTAGTTTCAGTTTTTCCCTGGAAGTATATCCCTTTTTAAAATTATCATTGGTAGGACTTATAGGCGGCACCTTATTTGAGCTGTGCAGCATACCCAAAATTACGGGCTGACGTGGATCGTCATATAAAAAGCCTAAAAGTACTTCGTCATCAACCTCTGGTCTAAAAAACATTCCACGTTCATTACCGGCATCGGTAAGGGCTATTCTTGCCCATACACCATCATCATCGGCATTTATATACGGCATTTTCACTCTTACCCTTTGTTCACCATCCGGGTCTTCATTATCTGTTACAATGCCGGTATGCAGCCCCACAACCCCCGGCAGTAAACCACCTGCTTTGGGAGCGGTAACTGTATTTTCTTCTATAAACCAATCTGGCGTGTGGCCAAACTGCGCCTGCGTTTTCCACCCGGAAACAGTTGAATAATCCTGCCTGACACCACTAACAAAAGCTTTTCCGTTAAATCTATCGCCAAGGCCGTGCAGCTCAATAACATCGCCGGGATTTATGGTGGCAATACCATCAAACTTAACCCTGCCCCTTATTTTTGACAGGCGCGATTTTAATAATTGCGCATCGGCCCAGGCCTGGCGCTCTTCTGAGGTAATTGAACCCGAATGATTTAAAACAAAATCATCGGGACCGGCAACCGTGGCAAGGTCATTAACAGAAAGTGTTCCTTCTTCTTCCAGGTCAGCAGGGTCATTAGCATCCGATTCGGCATTTGCCTGGTTAGCCATATCCCATGAAACACTTTTTACCGCTGTAAACTGGTTTCTGCTATCCATTTCTGCATCAAGTTCCATAACGGTTGCACCATGCAGTAATGAAAGTGTGGCGTCTCCGGAAACGGTTGGTTTTTTTGCAACTATTTTTTCATCATTTGTAATTATAACATTGCCTGTAGCCTCGGCCCTGCTCAATATAAAATCCCAATCGGTGCTGTTATACTGAACCATTTCCTTATGAGTTACATCGGTTGATTCAATTTCCAGATCTGAAGACGAAAAGCCGTCACTTTCTAAAACCTGGCTGATGATATCAGCGTCGGTAAGATCATGAAAATATGTACTTTTACGCCCTATAGTTGTTTTTACGGCCTTATGTTTACATTCAATTATCAGGTTTGGCGATACCGATTCTCTTATTTTGATGGATTGTTTAATGATAATTCCTTTAAATATGCTAAAGCTATTATCCGGATCGCCGGCGGTTATCTCCATCTCGTTGCCTGGAGTAAAAAGGTCCCCATCGGTAAGCGGAAACTCGCCATTTGAAGCCTCACCATCCTGGATTACAATTGTTGCAGATGATATTTTATTTACCATCTTCATTACGTTAACCGAAAGTTTAGGCACTGACCGGGGAATTTCGGTGCCGTTGATTAATATTTTAAATTCGGCTACCGTGTTAACCGCAGGAATAATTCTTTCTTCAGGCATTGCTGGTTGGCTTTACATTTTTATCGAAAGGGGGAAAAATCAATTTTTGTCCGGGCTGCAGGTCCCTGAAGTTTTTAAGATTATTTACCCTGGCAACTTCAAGATAATATTTAAAATCGCCGTAAATTTTTTGTACCATGGCCGGTAAGGTGTCTCCTTCTTTAACTATGCGAATATGTGTTAGGTCTGGTGATGAATTTCTTTCTTCTGCCTGTCTTACCGCGGCCGGAAGCTTTTCGGCAAATGTTGCATTAATGATAACACGCAATGGCGTGCCATCGTTTTTAAACATTTTATATTGTATGGAGGTGGTTTTAAGCTCACAATCAAACTCATACTGATTGGTGCGTAACCATGTAAGGTGGCCCCATGTTATCCTAAGGAAACAGGTACGGTGCTTTTTACCATCATAACCTACCGCCTCATAAAACTCTTTAATTTTAGCCGGAACATCTAATTTTACACCATTGGCATTTGTACCATCAAGAAAAAACTTTAAAGCTACTTCTAATGGCCTGGTACCAAGAAAGCCCCCGGCGCTTCCGTTAGCACCAGCTGCATTGTTACTTTCTGTTATAACCGTGTAGTTAAGTGTAAACTCATCCGGATTAATAAAAGCAGTAAACTTTTTCTCGGCAGGGCCATTTCTGTTAATATCGGTCCATGATTCAATTTTGAGCTTTTGAGCTTCTTTACCTGGCAATAAGCCACTGAGTATATCCAGCATCAGCGTTCATTTTTTTTATCAAGAATTTCCATAACCTGCTCAATACATTCTTTAATGATCTCTTGTTTTAAAGAGCCATCAACAGATCCGGTGCTGCCTGCTGAATTACTATCAGAAACAGTTACAGAAATTTCGATTTCGTTAATTATAATTGGCATAATTTAAAAGCTTACAGAACCTGATACCGCGCCCGCAACAGCCCCCACGGCCCCTGCAACAAGATCATCAAGGCCCATTGGTTTAAAGTACTGATAGGTAAGTTCGAGCGTTTCAATTACCAGGGTATTCTGTTCGGCATTGAATTCAGAAATATCAATCTTTGTAGGATATGCATTAAAAACATGCCACACGTTTAATGGGATATGACTATCATTCAGCAGACTTATCAGTACATTTTTAGGATCAAATTCAAAGTTTTCGATACTGTTGCGGGCCCAATGGCTAACAAAAGACCCCAGGAACAGCCCTCGTTTTAAAACCAGCTTATTAAACTGCGGCACACCGGGAAACTGATGTTTAAACCGATTTTCGCCACCTTCGGCAATAGTTTCGGTTGGGAT
>NZ_JBFUKZ010000038.1:0-33349 GCF_056400585.1 Mucilaginibacter sp. P5_A6
CTTTCACCTTTCACCTTTCACCTTTCACCTTTCACCTTTCACCTTTCACCTTTCACCTTTCACCTTTCACCTTTCACCTTTCACCTTTCACCTTTCACCTTTCACCTTTCACCTACTTCCACTATCTTTGTCCCTGTGAGCGAGAAAACCATACTTAAATTACAGCTGCCAACCGATCCGCTTTGGGTTAAAAATGTTGTGGAAAGCAATATTGAAGAACTGCTGACCGACCATGCTTTTTGCGAGCAAAAGGCAGCCAGCAACGCCATAACCCTTATTGTACAAAACCCCAATTTATCAGATCTGGTGCAGGAAATGGCTATGTTGGTGCAGGAAGAGATGGACCACTTTAAACGGGTGCATGATATTATTATAGAACGTGGCTTTTTATTAGGCAGAGAGCGTAAGGATAACTACGTGAACGAGCTCCGCAAATTCATTATCATCGGTGGCGGCCGGGAAGCACAGCTGATTGATCGCCTATTATTTTCGGCCATGATAGAGGCACGCAGTTGCGAACGTTTTAAAGTATTATCAGAAAACATTAATGATAGCCAGTTATCGACGTTTTATCATGAACTGATGATCAGCGAAGCCACACATTATTCCATGTTTATCCGCCTGGCCAAAAAATATGCGGTCGAAATAGATGTTGATAAACGCTGGAAAGAGTTTTTGGAATATGAAGCCGCAGTGATACAAAACTACGGCAAAAGCGAAACCATACACGGCTAGTTCATCTATACAAACAGGCTAATTACCGATACTTTTATTTATTACTTAACTTTAAATCTTTACTTTGGATATGTCGCGATTTAAAGCATTCTCGGTGGTAATACATATTGCCGGATGGCTGTTGTTCATGGCCTTTCCGCTGGTATTTTTAAACCGCCAGAACCAGGACAGTACATCCACCCTACTTTTGCAGCAACCCAGTTACTGGTTATTTTGCTTCACATATATCTTCCTTTTTTATATCAACGCCAACCTGTTTATCCCAAGGCTTTTTTTAAAGAAAAAGTATTTGGCATACAGCATTATAACTATACTATTATTAGGCTGCGTTTACTATTTAAAACCATTTGACCGGATGCTCCGCAGCAGCGAAAACATTGCGCGGACACCACCCGCACCGGCAAACCAACGCGGCCCTGGCGAGCCTCCGCCACAATTCAAACCGGTTCATCACAACAAGCCTCCATTAGATATTGCCAGCCTGTTTATTTTCCTGATGATTTTTGCTATAAGCACCGCCATTAAAACCATACAGCAATGGCAGCTCACCGAGCAACAGGTTACCCGTGCCGAGGCTGATAAAACAACAGCCGAGCTTTCATCTTTAAAAGCACAGATTAACCCGCATTTTTTGTTTAACACCCTTAATAATATATATACACTTGTAGTTACCCAGGATGATAACGCGGCCGAAAGCGTCATGATGTTATCCAACATTATGCGTTATGTAACCGAGGATGCAATGGCAGATTTTGTGCCCCTGCAAAACGAAATAAATTGCATTAGCGATTATATTGAACTGCAACGATTACGAATGAGTAAAAACACAGAAGTAAATTTTTCTTTAAATGGCCATACCTCCGGTAAAAAAATACCGCCGCTTGTATTAATGACCTTTGTAGAAAACGTATTTAAATATGGTATCAGCAGTCACGAAAAATCGGTTATCAGCATTAAAGTAGATGCGAATGATAAAGATATTGCTTTCTTTTGCAAGAACCGCTTATTTGATAACCGGAGTGAAAACCAAAGTACCGGAGTAGGCATCAAAAATACAAAACAACGTTTGGCCCATTTATACCCAGGCAGGCATTTATTAAACATAAGCAACCAGGATGGTTATTATACCGTTCGGCTTAGCTTACAAACTTAAAACCAATGGTGTTAAAATGCATTGCAATTGATGATGAGCCTCTGGCATTAAAACTAATCAGCGGATATGTATCCCGTTTCCCGTCGTTGCAACTCATCAACACATTTGACGATGCCATATCAGGTGCCGAGTTTTTAAAAAACAAACCCGTAGATCTGCTCTTTATCGATATCAATATGCCGGATATTACCGGGATCGACCTCGTTCGCTCGCTTGAAGTAAGACCGATAGTGATTTTTACAACTGCCTACAAAAACTTCGCTTATGAAGGCTTTGAGCTGGAAGCCCTTGATTACATCCTGAAGCCCATTGATTTTAAACGGTTTGAAAAAGCTGTTGAAAAAGCTATAGACTACTATCAATATAAAAATAAACCCATAACCGAACAAGCCGACGAAAGCCTGTACGTATACTCCGAATACCGGATGGTAAAGATTGAGCTGAATGCCATTGAGTATATTGAAAGTATGGAAGATTATATCAAGATCCATTTAACCAATGCCAAAACGGTGCTTACCCTTATGCCGCTTAAAAAGGTGCTGGAGAAATTACCTGCCGATAAATTTCAGCGCATCCACCGCAGTTATATTGTACCTGTTAACAAGATCCGCTCCATCCAGAACCGTAAGGTTAAACTTACCGACATTGAACTGCCGGTAAGCGAAAGCTACCTGGATATTGTGCGTAACTGGATGAAATCCCGGTAAAAAAAGCAGTATGCCCGGCGCCGGCACAATTCGGCTATTTACCGACACCTTTTTTATTCCGTCATACTTAGTCGTTGATTTATGCATAAATCAACCAGGTATTCATCTATACATAATACCGATTCACCGATACATTATTGATTAAGCAGGCGCCAGGATTTACCTTTATATCGTTATTCCAATGGCGTTGCAGGGCAAAATTGGTTTAACATAATACCCCTTTTTTCATAATAGTTTCGATAAAGCGCCGGTGTTTTAATACACGGCGCTTTTTTTTAACAACAAATCACCTTTTTGTAATTTATTTAAGCTTTAGGAGTTAAGGGCGTAAATTATTTTACTTTTGCACACGGAAGTTTATGGGCAAAAAAGGCATTTTATTAGTAAATTTAGGTACACCCAACAGCGCATCCACAGCCGATGTGCGTACCTATCTGAATGAGTTTTTGATGGATCCGCGGGTTATTGATATAAACCCGGTAATGCGCACCCTGCTGGTTAGGGGTTTAATTGTTCCTTTCAGGGCGCCAAAATCGGCCAAGTTATACCGGGCCATCTGGAGCGATACCACCGGCTCGCCATTAATGCACTACAGCCTTTTACAACAGGATGCTTTAAAAGAGCGCCTGGGCGATGAGTATATTGTTGAACTTGCCATGCGCTACCAAAATCCAAGCATTGAATCGGCCCTTAACCGGTTGAAAGATGCCCTGGTTGATGATATCCAGGTAATAGCCCTTTTCCCGCAATATGCATCGGCCAGTACCGGCTCGGTATATGATAAGGTGATGGAGCTGCTGATGCAATGGCCCACCAAGCCAACCATATCGTTTGTTAATTCATTTCATGATAACGAACTAATGATTGCTACGTTTGCCGAAAACAGCCGCAAATATGATCCGGAGAAATTTGACCATATATTGTTCAGCTTTCATGGATTGCCGCAAAGGCAATTAATTAAAGCCGATCATACGCACCAACACTGCCTAAAGGTTAACGATTGCTGCCAAACCCTTACCGATGCCAATAAGTTTTGCTACTCGGCACAATCGCACCATACAGCGCAGCTGATTGCCCAAAAGCTAAACATCCCCAAAGAAAAATATACCATCTGTTTCCAATCGCGCCTGGGTAACGACCCATGGGTACAGCCCTATACCAGCGAAATTGTAGCCAAATTAGCCAAAGAAGGCAAAAAAAGCCTGCTGGTATTTTGCCCCGCCTTTGTTGCCGACTGCCTGGAAACGGTTTACGAAGTAACCACCGAATACGGCGATGAATTTAAAGCCCTTGGCGGCGAAAGAGTACAGCTTGTTGAAAGCCTGAACGATTCGCCGATGTGGATAGATGCACTGGAAAAAATGGTTAGGGATAACCATATATCGAGGTAGTTACAAATTCTATTTCGACCGTCATACGAGTGGTATAGTTTCCGGAAACTCTGACGGTGAAATGATGTTTTAAAAGGTTTGTCATCCTTCACTGCGTTCAAAATCTCGCTATCAGATCAGGCGCGGCACCTGTCATCTTTATTTTATAGCGATAGCCGCCGTCAAAAAAATCTTCCTCCTTTAAAAACTCATGGCCTGTTTTACTTATCCAGTAGGTTTCGGTAAAGTGCCTGCCTTTATAATCGCTTTCGGTAAACAGTTTCCAGCAATCGGTTTTGTAACCATCTAATGTGGTGATCACTTCACTACCTGTCACTTTATACAGCACGTATTGAGGCATATTAATCCCGGCATCATAAAAATTGATGGCAAAAGTTTTGCCGGCATCAAGGGGTAGCATCTCAAAAGTTTCGATATCCAGGTTCCAGTTAAAGTTGGGCATGGTAAAATCAAGCTTAAATTCTTTTTGCTCGTTGCCGGCAACGGTATCGGCACCTGTAATTTTATCTGTGTCCCAGTTATAAGCTTTTATTTTTTTGCCGATAGTTTCTGCATGATAAACTGGTGCAAAACTGGCCATTTTATTAAGCGAGTAAACCGAGCGGTATGCTGCGCTATCGGTACCGTACCAGTGCTGGGTAATGGCAAAATAATTTTCTTTATTCCGTTTCTCAATTTCAACATTGCGCAGCCAAAGCGAAAAACGCAACCTGCGGTTGTCTTTTAAATTCTGATAATATACCAGATATTGCTTAAGTCCGGGTTTTAGGGCCGATGTAATGAGGCGCAGATCTTGTAAACGGATGGTATCTGTTTGTGCGGATACCTTTGACGTATGCGACAACAGCAATAATATAGTTAAACTAATGGCTATAACTTTTTCAATGATCTGTTCGGTTTTCATAGTGATTAAATTTTGATAATTTTTGCGATCTGGGTGGGTTACCATTGCCATTTCGTGGTTCTTGTTAATAACTAATTAATTACTGTGGATTTAAAAAGCCGTTTTGGTATAGCCAACTCGTAGCCCAGTCAAACCATTTATCATGACTTTTGGGATTATCCAACGCAAAGCCGTGGCCTCCGGCCTGGAAAATGTGCATTTCTGCTTTCACTTTTGCATCAAGCAGGGCATTATAAAATAACAGGCTGTTTTGTACCGGCACAAAACGATCATCTGCTGCATGTATCAGAAATGTTGGCGGAGTATTGGTGGTAACATGTTTTTCGTTGCTAAAAAAATCAAGCAGCTTTGCCGATGGTGTTTTGCCTATTAGTTTTTCACTGGTTACACTATGTGGCGTTAAACCAAAAGTAATTACCGGGTATATGAGCATCATAAAATCCGGACGAAGATTAATATGCTCTTTATTTTCAATTACAGGCACCTCAAAATGCGTTCCGGCAGTTGAAGCAAGGTGTCCGCCAGCCGAAAAACCGATAATGCCTATTTTATCAGGACTGATTCCCCATTCTGATGCATGCTTACGTATCATAAGTATTGCCATTTGCGCATCCTGTAAAGGACCTATAGTTTTATCAACCATGATATAATCACTGGGTAAACGGTATTTTAATACAAATGCAGCGACGCCTATTTTATTAAAGGCTTTGGCAATATCAGATCCTTCATCCTCAGATACCTCCACATAATAGCCCCCGCCGGGGCAAATAACTACTGCTGTTCCGTTTGCTATGCCTTTTGCCGGAAGATAGGGCGTTACAGCCGGTTCTGTTACTTGCGAGATCCAGTTTAAACTATCAATTTTTTCAATGTAACCAGCAGGTGCTTTTTTTGAATTGGGAGCCCCCTTTGGATAAAGTAAAATTTGTTTTTGCTGGGCATAAACCAGGCACTGAACAAACGCTATTATTATTACTGTTACAAATGCCTTTTTCATATAAGTTTTCAAGATTCGTACTGTAAATGTGTGTTTTCAACAATCACTCATCAAATCATTTCAACCAATAGGAGTTTCTTTTTAGCAGAGTTGTAAATAACTTCAATTACTGCCTCATTATTTGAAAAACAAGAGATTATTGAATAAATGAACCCAACCATTGAAAACAAGATGGAGAAATCAAAAAGCTTTGTAAATTTAAAAATGAAGATCACCAACGGGCAGGCAACCATTAGCAGGCTTCAATGGCTAATTTGGATAGCCGTATTCCTTATCGTTTTTTTTTCTATTCTACCCGAAGTGAGCGTTTACCAATCGTTTGGTTTTACTTTGGTCAGTATAACTTTTTATGCGGTTGTAATTTATGGTAATATTAAATTTCTGTTTCCGCGATATTATGAAAAAGGGAAGAAGCTTGAGTACGTACTATACGCAATTATACTTTTAGTGGGCGGAGGGACAGCCCGGGGATACCTGATCATATATTTACATAATATACTTTCTGCCTCCCCATCTGATCATGAAGTAATGACCTGGGGGATGTTCTTTAATTTTACGGTGGCCGGCTGTTTAACTTTTCTGCTGAGTTTTATCTTCCGTATCGCTTTAGCTTATTTCAAGCTAAAACAACAAACCGAAGAGATCATGGTCCAAAAAAGTCAGGCCGAACTCAATTTATTAAAATCGCAGGTACAGCCACATTTCCTTTTTAATACGCTTAACAATATTTATTACGAGGCTTATAAAGAAGCACCACGCACAGCCGCGTTAATCGAACGGTTATCAGACATTATGCGCTATTTTGTAGATGAAAGCCCCAGAGATGATGTGACCATAACCACCGAAGTACAATTCATAGAAAATTATATTGAGCTGGAAAAGATCCGCATCAGGCATGGGGTGGAAATCAGTTTCGAAAAGAAGTACAGTTCCGATCTGCGTATTCCACCTATGCTGCTCATGACCTTTGTAGAAAACATTTTTAAACATGGCATCGATAAATCAAGCATCGAAAACCGGGTAATTATTTCCTTGAAGCAACAGGATAGTTACCTGCTTTTTAAAACCAGTAATGCCGTTTACGAAGCACCCGTAAATAACCAGCCAAACGGATTTGGTATAGCCAACCTTAAGAAAAGGCTCACCATGCTATACCGCGAAAATTTTGAACTTACAACAACTAAAAATGACCAAACTTTTACCGCGTTCTTAAAAATACCACTGGCATGAATTTAAGCTGTATTATAATTGATGATGAACCCAACGCGGTAAACCTGCTGGAAATGCTGATACAGCAAAGCACCCGATGGCAGCTAAAGGCCAAATGTTATGACGCACTGGAAGCACTGGCCATTTTAAAGGAAATCAAGATCGATTTTATATTTTTAGATATCAATATGCCCAACCTTACCGGCATGGAACTTGCCGGCCTGTTACCGCCGCATACCAAAATTGTATTCACCACAGCCTACTCAGCGTATGCCGCCGAAAGCTATACTTTTCAAACAATTGACTACCTGTTAAAGCCCATAACCTTAAAACGTTTCTTAGCGGCGATGCAAAAGATCGAATCTTATTTCGATAAGCCCGAACCAATAGTACAAACCCAGTCTATTGCCAGTGAGGAGTACTTTTTTGTAAAATCGGGCAAAGTGTTCCGTAAAATACTGCTGGATGAGATCTTGTATTTCGAAGGCGAAAAGGAATACGTGCGTCTTGTTACCGCCCGGGAGCAATTGCTCATCTATCGCCGCCTGAAGGATATTGAGGAGCAGCTTTTACCGCCATTTGTTCGGGTGCACAACTCGTATATAGTAAACACCAAACAGCTTATCAAAATACAGGATAACCATGTTTACATCGGCGATAAACATATCCCTGTGAGTGAAAAGTTTAAAGATAGGTTTATGGCAGTAATTAATAAAAGGGTGTTTTGAGGGCTTGATTCAAAAATAGAATGATTTGCCCGTCATTAGAAAGCAACTCGCAACAATAGCATAGCCTACGGCAGATGTGCTTATAACGTCCTTTATCAACGTGGGTGGTTCGCGCGTTGGCATACCATGTTACGCGCGGCAATTGCGCGGTGAAAAAACCGCATGTGATTGTTCATTAAGGTTGAAATACCATCAATATCCCTTACGCATCGCGTAAAACCTATCCCTGCGATACCGTTACCTCACCCCTCAGGTCCATCTCCATGTAATGCTTTACAATTGCGGGATCATCAAATTCGCCCAGCAGGTACATCATTTTGGTTACGGCCGATTCAAACGTCATGTCGTATCCATTAGCTACACCTATATCTTTCAATTGCTTGCTGGTTTCATATCGGCCAAGCTCTACGGTACCCACTTTACATTGGGAGATATCTACAATCACTTTTCCTTCTTTAATGGCTTTTTCCAACAGATTGATAAACCAGCTATCGGTAGTAGTATTACCGGCGCCGAAGGTTTCCATTACAACGCCTCTTACATCTGCGTTTAAAATAGCCTCAACCACTTTGGGGCCAATGCCAGGGTACAGTTTTAGTACAGCCACCTCGCTTACCAGGTTATTATGAATAATTAACCCCTCGCCATCGTTAGGCTGCCTGATATCATTTACATTAAATTTAAGGTGAACGCCCGACTCTGCCAGTATGGGATAGTTGGGCGAGCGGAAAGCCTCGAATTTAGATGAGTTATATTTAAAAGCCCTGTTACCGCGGAACAATTTGTAATCAAAATAGATACAAACCTCGGGCACACGGGAACGATCATTCTTTTTAGCCTTGGCTATCTCGATGGCGGTCATTAAATTTTCCTTGGCATCGGTACGTATAGCGCTTATAGGTAGCTGTGAGCCGGTGAATATAATGGGCTTATCAAGGTTCTCCAGCATAAAGCTCAGAGCTGATGCGGTGTAGGCCATAGTGTCCGATCCGTGTAAAATCACAAAACCATCATTATCATGATAGTTTGCCTCAATCAGGCCTGCAAGTTCGCTCCAGATTGCCGGGTTCATGTTTGATGAATCGATGATCTCTTCAAAAGAATGCACCTTAATACGGCAATTGAGTTTTTCCAACTCGGGCACGTTATCCATTATTTGCTCAAAGTTGATAGGCTTGAGCACCTTTGTTACGGGATCACTCATCATACCGATTGTCCCTCCGGTATAAATGATCAGTATCTGACTCATGAATTAAGGTTTATGCTGTGTAAATCCATTACAATTATTATATACCAAACACCTGCCTGGAATTTTCAGTGGTGACAAAGGCCACCTGCTCCACACTTGTATGGTGCAGATCCGCCACCTTTTGGGCAATGTAAATCAAGTACGAACTTTCATTAGGTTTACCCCGGAACGGAACTGGCGTAAGGTACGGAGAATCTGTTTCTAAAACTATATGCTTTAAATCAATTTCAGATACTACTTTATCCAAACCCGCATTTTTATAGGTAACCACCCCGCCTATTCCCAAATAAAAGCCCAGGTCAATCACCTGCCTGGCCTGCTCCGTGTTACCCGAAAAACAATGGAAAATCCCACGCAGGTTTTCGTCGTGCTCCTGCTGCAACACCTGGTATACCTCATTAAAGGCATCCCGGCAGTGGATAACAATAGGTAGCTTCAATTCTTTTGCCCATTTGATCTGCTGCCTGAAGGCCTTAACCTGCCCGGCTAAAAATGTTTTATCCCAATATAAATCGATACCTATTTCGCCTATGGCATATATTGTATTTAGCCGGTGGGCGGCCATTATAGCGGCCAGTTCGTGCTCCCAATCTGCTTTTACCGAGCATGGGTGCAAGCCAAGCATAGGGTAACACACATCCGGATAGGCCTTTACCAGGTCATCCACCAGTGGTACCGATGCTGCATCTACATTGGGTAAAAACAACCTGTTGATGTTATTATCAATACACCGTTGTACCAATGCCGCACGTTTACCGGCAATGGTTTCGTAGTATAAATGGGTATGTGTATCTGTTAATACCATGCTGCAAAAGTAAAAAAGCCTCCCCGATATATCGGAGAGGCTTTAGGATTAATTTTTCTTTTTACTTACAGCTGTTTTTTTAGCTGCCGCTTTGTTTACCGGGTGTTTTACGCCGGGCTTTGCAGCTGCAGGAACATGCTTGGTTGGTTTTATCTTTACAATCTCCAGGTCAAATACAAGGGTACTATATGGCGGAATCACCTGACCGCCCCCCTTTTCGCCATAACCCAAACTTGACGGGATTATACATTTGGCTTTTGAACCTTCGTGCAATAAAGCCAAACCTTCTTCCCAGCCGGGGATAACACTACCCTGGCCTAAAACTACGCTGATAGGCTCATACGGGCGACCCGGTTGATCAAGTCCTGCCGCTTTTGCTACCTGCTGGATGCTGGTATCAAATACTTTACCATTTGTTAAACTACCAACATAATTTACCAATACGGTATCGCCGGCTAAGGGCTTGCGTAAAGCAGATGGCTTTGTGACAATATATTTTAACCCCGAGGCTGTAGTAACCGGGCTTAGTTTATTGGCTACGATATAACCGTTGGCATCCACAGCTTCCTGTTGTTTCAGTTTTTCAATAGCGGCAGTCCGCTCGGCCATAGCCGCCTCTAATGATTGCACCTTAGTTATCTTTATAATAAAAGTTAAATAACTGCTTTTAGGAAAAAACGGAGGGCGCGCCTCTTCATGGCCTTTAAAAATAGAATCGGTAGGCACTTTCACCATCGCGCTATCATTAAGGGTAAGCAATGGAAATATATCCATTAAATCGGCTACATTTTGAGCAGGGTGTACCTGCGCTTGTACAGTATGCCCGGCCACGTACGAACTGAATAAAACAGAGTCCTTATCGGTTTTTTGGATGTAATGAAAGGTGATCACATCGTTCTGCTTCACTTTTTCGCCTGCATTGTGGGTGAAGATCTGGTACTGTGCGCCTTTAGCAGTGGTTTGCAAACCACCTTGAGCATGTGCCCCTAATGTAGCTATGCCCAGCAGGGGAGTTAGGAAATAAAAAATGTTTTTCATAAAATAAAAATAAAAAAAGCCTTTCCGACAGCAGTCGGAAAGGCTGTAAAAATTTTTCTTAATTACCTTGTTGGCGGAGTCATTTGTGGCTCGGCCGGTTTTGGTGCATTTGGATTTGGGTGCACAATATCAACCATCTCCATTTCAAAAATGATTGGCGTGTACGGACCAATCGGGCCTACACCCTGATCTTTGTACGCGATGGCCGAAGGGATAACCAATGTGATTTTAGATCCTTTGTTCATCAGCTGCAAACCTTCATCCCAACCTGGTATTACTTTACCCTGGCCAACCGGGATACGGATAGGCGCATATGGGCGGCCTGGCTCAATAGGTTGTTTTTCTTTAATGGCTATTTCTTTAACACTGGTTTCAAATATTTTACCAGTTGGAAGCCTGCCTGTGTAGTTTACAACAGCGGTATCGCCAACAGCTGGTGTTGCGCCTGTGCCCGGTGTAGTAATAACATAATTTAAGCCCGAAGCTGTAGTCGTAACCTTTAAGTTATGATCGGCAATGTATTTTTTGATCTTACCTGGCTCCTGGCTTTTCATTACATCAGTAAGGCTTTTTAAATAATCATTAATTCTGCCACGGAAAACCTGCTCGGTAAGCGCACCTTTGGCAATTACCTTATTAATGTTAACCTGGAAAATTAAAAATTTACCTTTGATGTTTGGCGGACGTTGCTGACCGCCTTTAAATATTGAATCGGTAGCTACTTTGAACGTAGCGCTATCACCTTCGCCAAGCATTCCAATACCAGCGTATACGTCGCCTTTTGATTGAGGCTTTGGCATCGGCATAATAACCGGCCGGCCGGCTTCATAGCTGTTAACCAGTATCGAATCGCCATCGGTTTTTACAATCATGTTAAGGCTCACAAAGTCGCCTTCTTTAATATGCACACCACCTTTTGAGGTGTGTATATTATAAAGCAAGCCTGCCTCTCCTTTTTTAAAGCCGCCGTTACAACTTGCAAATCCAATTGCAGCAATGGCTAAGAACATTAGTTTTCTTTTCATTTTATTGTTTTAATAGTTTTTTATATTCGGGTAATAGGGTTTTAAATTGTTGTACAACCTGTTCAAGGTTATCTGTTGAGTAACCACCAGCAGCATTGCGGTGACCACCACCGTTAAAGTATTTTTTACAAATCTCATTTGCCGGGAATTCACCTTTTGAACGTAACGAAAGTTTTACCTTATCGCTGCGCTCAACAATAAATGCTGCCAGCTTTATGCTGGCAATTGATAAGGCATAGTTCACTATGCCTTCGGTATCGCCTGTATCAACATCGTATTTCTGCAGGTCCACTTTATTAACGGAGATTATAGCAGTATTGTATTCGGGCAAAATCTCCAGGCAGTTTGCAAGGCAATGTCCCAGGAACCTTAAACGGTTTTCTGACGCACTATTGTATACCAGCTCGTGAATCCGCCAGTTAACAGCCCCCGCATCAATCAGCTCGGCCACTATCCGGTGCACGGTTGATGAGGTATTTGGCAAGCGGAATGATGCAGAATCGGTCATGATACCTGTATAAAGGCAGGTAGCCACATCCTTATTGATCAATTCTTTATGATGAAGCTCATTAACTATAAAATCATAAATAAGCTGTGCGGTTGCGCAGGCGTTTATATTCCAATGTCTGTAATCGTCAAAATCCTCGGGATCAAGGTGATGGTCGATCATTATTTTATAAGCCTTGCTTTCGCCTACCAAAACACCCATCTCGTTAATGCGGCCCAAAGCGTTAAAATCAAGGCAAAATATCAGCTGGGCATTGGCAATAAGGGTGGCAGCCGTTTCGGTTTGTTCGGTATATACAATAACCTCATCATCGCCAGGCAGCCAGCTTAAAAAGTCGGGGTAATCGGTGGGTGTAATAACCGAGGTATGATGCCCCTGCTGTATTAAATAATTATATAAACCCAAAGACGAACCCATAGCATCTCCATCAGGTTTATGATGAGTAGTGATCACTATTTTTTTGGGGCTTGCTAAAAGGTCTGTAAGCGCGGCTAAATCTAACATCAATTTTAAAAAAGAGTTGCAAAGCTAAATAAATAAATTAAATACAAACCATCTAATTTAATTCAAAAAGCTTTATCATACAGAAGTAAAACGCTACTTTTGCGCCAATTTTAAACAAATAAACAAACATCATAAGCTCTCGCCTAAATAAATGAATAGGCTTATGAAAATTCATTACCCATAAAGAACAATAAAAAGAATGGCAACTAACAGAACTTTTACCATGATTAAGCCGGATGCTGTTACAAACGGGCATATTGGTGCAATTTTAGATAAAATAACAAAAAGCGGATTTAAGATCATCGCGCTTAAATATACTTACCTGACGCCGGAAAAAGCAGGTCAGTTTTACGAAGTACACAAAGAACGACCTTTTTACAATGCCTTGGTTAGCTTTATGTCATCGGGCCCTATAGTAGCTGCGATACTGGAAAAAGATAATGCAATTGAAGATTTCCGCAAGCTAATTGGTGCAACCGACCCAGCCAAAGCCGAAGAAGGCACAATACGCAACCTGTTTGCAGAATCAATTGAGGCAAACGCGGTTCACGGATCAGACTCTGATGACAACGCTGCTATTGAAGGCAGTTTCTTTTTCTCAGCTTTCGAGAAATTTTAATAATAGAGCAATTTTAATAATTAATAATATTAGGGGTGTAACATCAATATTACACCCCTAATATTATTTACCATTTTTTTGCCATTTAAATTTAAAGTTTTGTAGCTTTACAAAACGGGGCTTATTAGTTCCTTATTAAATAATATTGTAAACCTTTTCCTTTAAAGCATTAAATTATGAAACTGCTATTAAAACCAATCATCTACGCACTAATAGTGGTATGTTTAATAATTGTTTCTATATTTATTTACAGAGCCCATCCCGAAGTGCAGTTAGCGTTTATAATCCCCGGCCTGTTTATCTTGATTTACTCGGTAATAACCGACGATATGGGGATAAAGCAGCATGTACGCTCCCGTAACCTTCGTTTTTCAAGAGGAAGATAATCTCTTCTTTCCTAAAATCATTTCGTTCCTGATTATTCCGGATTTATTTTCCCGGCAACGTACCAGTGTTAAGTCAATAGCACTAAGTCATAAGTTATAAGCCGGATTTGTTCTTTTTTGCCTTCGAACTTAAGACTTTCGACTAAAGAGTAATGTCAATTCAGGGTTAACACGACACTATCGGTTTTTTTATATTTGATTTCTATAAAAATATAATCTCCTCTACCAACACCCCTTTTGCCTCTTCGTTTATTTTTTCAATTATCTGCGTGCGCATAAGCATCAATTCGTGCTTTATAACAGACGATTCTATCCGCAGAAACAATTTCTTATCCCTTATAAACAATTCCTTTGTACGGTTAGCTACCGATTTACCCACCAGCTCGGGCCACGCGGCAACAACAGCCGTTTCATCATAGCGGCGCTTAATTTTGTATACATTAAGCATCTGCTCAATGGCCTCTTTTAATGATTTGTCGTTTGTTTTACGCATCGATAGCTCCTTTAATTACATTAAATAATTTTACCTGCACTGCTATTTTTGCAAATATCTGCTCAACACGGGTTACGCTGGTATCGGTAATAAACACCTGCCCAAAATCATTGTTACTTACCATTTTCATCAGCTTGGTAACACGCTCATCATCCAGTTTATCAAAAATATCATCAAGCAACAGCAGCGGTTTAAATCCTTTTTGCTGATACAGGAAAGTATACTGCGCCAGCTTAAGCGCAATTAAAAATGATTTTTGCTGCCCCTGCGATCCAAATTTTTTCATGGCCATACCGTGAATGCCAAACTGTAGATCATCCTTGTGAATACCCACGGTAGTGCGTTCAAGTACCCTGTCGCGTTCTACAGTTTTCTTTAACAGAGTGGCAAAATCATCCTGAATCAATTGCGATTCATAAACCAGTTCAACCAATTCGGCATCATCACTTATAAAACTATAATGCTTATTAAAAATAGTTGTAAAACCCTCCATAAAAGCCTTGCGCCGCTCATATATCCTGGTGCCCGATAGTACCAGCTGCTCATCAAGTACTTCCAGCAAATTGGGGTCGTAACGGCCTGTATCGGCTATCAGCTTTAACAAAGCGCTGCGGTTGGCCAATACCTTATTATAGGTTATTAACTCATCAAGATAATGGTTATCCGTTTGCGATATCACATTATCAATAAACTTGCGGCGCTCCTCGCTGCCCTCGGTGATAATACTGGTATCATAAGGTGATATCATCACCAGGGGCAATAAACCAATATGATCTGCCAGGCGTTGGTAGTCTTTTTTATTGCGTTTAAACTGCTTCTTTTGGTTCCGCTTTACAGAACAAGCTACCGCCTCGGTTTGTTGATTTTTGTTGAAAACTCCCGTGATGATAAAAAAATCAGTCCCCTGTTTTATTTGCTGGCTATCTATGGGGTTAAAATAACTTTTACATAGGCTCAGGTAATGTATAGCATCAAGCAGGTTGGTTTTGCCCGCGCCGTTATTACCCGTAAAAGCATTCACACCCTCGCTGAAAACAAGTTCGGCCTCCTCGTAATTTTTAAAATTTATAACTGACAGCTGCTGCAAATACATGGGGTTGTAAAGGTAAGGTTTTTGCCTTGGATAGGATTGATTTGGGGATAGAATATTAGGTTGATTAGGTTTGCTTTGACTGTTTTAATTTTTTACCAACAAAAATTCAACCCTATCAACCATTCACCAATTAGCGAAAACGCAATGTGCAATCACAAAACAATTAAATGTATTTACATACCATAAATTTATACCAGCCTATACAAAAAACAGCTCCATGGTTAAGTTATTTATATCCATAGTTAAGTTATTTTCAATTGCAATAAACTTTTTTCACACCCTTGTACAAAATTGATTTTGCGTATTGTATGATATAAAATATTCAAATATATTTACTGCAAATAAGCAGTGGCGCTACCTCGTTTTAATAACCTGCCGAACCTTATTATGAAAAAATTTCCAGGCAAATTGCTTTTATTAGCAATTATTTTATTTGCCGGCTGCAACAAGGAAATGCCGGAAATAAACACCTCATCTGCCGCTGGCGCCGGCGGCAAAAAGCTAAAAATATCATTGGCGAATACGGATATACCCATTGCCAGCATTTCGGCATCATCAACCGGCTCTTCGTGGGCAGCATCAAATGCTATTGACGATAACACTTCAACAAGCTGGAGTTCAAATCAGCATACAAGCGCCAACGCTGTGGAGTTTATTCAATTTCAGTTTAGCGATGCAAACGATGTAAATTATGTAAGGTTAACCCCAAGATATGACAGCAATAACGCGGGCTTAAGCTTCCCGTTAAATTTTACTATTTATTATAACACGGGTACATCGTGGGTATCAGTTAAATCATTCGCTAAATTTGCCAATCCTCAAAAACCCGGCATCAACAATCTCCCGGTTGTAATACCTCTTCCGGTTACAGTGCATACCAACGCCATAAAAATAGAAGCTACCAGGCTAAGTACCGATGGCTCAAACTATTATTTCCAGCTTGCCGAAGTTGCGGCGGGCTATGATGAGGGCTTCAATCATTTTAAATGGACAAACAATGATAACTCCAGCCGGCAAAACCGGATTAATAACGCAGGTTCGGGCACATTTAACCCAAGCCGCATTTTTAATTGGACACAGGACGACCGCGACCCCATCATCCAGGCTACAAATCAGGGTATTTATCCTAATATATATGCTCCAAACGTGGTTTATAACGGCGCCTGGTATATTTATTATGGCGGTTGGGACAATACATCGACAAAAAACGACCAGATATTTACAACCGTAACCAACAACAATTTTTTAACTTTTGGCGCACACACCTTAACCATTGGCAATGGCAGCAGGTGCCATGTAAATAACGCTACCATACTCAAAAAGCCCGATGGCAGCTGGCTAATGTACTATACCTCTTTACCCCAAAATTCAACCATAAATAAACCAAGCTACGCCACCTCTTCTGATGGTGTTAACTGGGCCCCAAATACCGGTTCGGGTAAATATTTGTTAAAAATGAGCAACTATCCTAACTGGGCAACAGCCGATGTAAACGGATCAAATGTTGGCTACCTGGAAAACGGCGTCTATCATTTATATTTTAATGATTTTGCACGCGGCGTACACAAAGCGGTTCATCATGCGGTAAGTACCGACCAGGTAAACTTTAGCTACGTTGGCGACGCGTTGAACGAAGCGCTTGTTGCACAGGATGTAAAAGCCTTTACCTACAACGATGCAACCTACTATTTAATGGGCCTGCACCATAACAGGCACGAAATAAGATACAGCTTAAGCAACAGCCTTAGCAGTTTCCCAGCCAGTAACTTTTTGTTTGGCAATTACAACGCCGGCGATATGTTTATTGTTTCTATGAGTTTTGTAACCAATGCCAACAGGTTATACGGCATTATTTACGGCGCAGGTCCCAATAAGGATCTAAGTCAGAATTCACTACATGCGAGGTGGCTTACCAAAAAAATAATTTTTATTAGCGACAGAACAAACGAGCGCTGGGGCGATATTGAAAAAGCGCACGGGCCCGACCAGGTTGTACTATACATGAATACCGATATGGAAACCGGTCACTTTTATGTTTACGATACCGATGGTACAACCCTGCTGTATACCAGTCCGCAGGTTACCATGCGCTCGGGCGATATCTGGACCTATAATCCATAGTTTAACTGCCGGTATTTGTTTATTGTTTTTAATAAACAAATATTCATCAATAATGGCGTACCCCGCTGATAGAAGCGGGTCGGGCTTTTTGTTCATACGCCTGCAGGCCTTACGCGCTTTGGCCGGTACCCACGTCAATCCCTTACGCAAGTTTGGGATTTAAAAATCAGCAAGGTAGTCCTTCAGCCTACGATCAGTATTTCAATGCACCAGTCTCCTATAAGTAAGCCCCTATTTGTTTGCCAAACAGGTACGGGCAAAATCAAAGTAAAATCAATTTCGCGTGTTTTTAATAATTGAAAATAAGTATTTTTAAATCAATTATTTAAATCGCTTAGTAATGACCGTAACCGAAATAATGGCCGACCTGCAGGCGCATGGCAGCGAAAGCATTAAAAACATTTTGTTGAAGCATGGCGTTAAAGAGCCTTTTTTTGGCGTAAAGATTGAGCATTTAAAAACCATCCAAAAAAAGATAAAAAAGGATTACCAGTTAGCCAAGGATCTTTATGCCACGGGCAATGCCGATGCCATGTACCTGGCCGGCCTTATTGCCGATGATGAAAAGATGACCAGGGCCGATCTGCAAACCTGGGCCGAAGAGGCGCTCTCCAATAACATTAACGAATACACAGTACCATGGGTGGCCGCAGGCAGCAATCACGGCTACCAGGTGGCTATGGAATGGATTGATAATAAACAGGATTATATCGCTGCTGCAGGGTGGTCTACCCTGGGCAACCTCAGCGCTTTAAAGGCCGATAGTGAACTGGATCTTGAGGCTTACCGCGCTTTGCTGGCCAGGGTGATAAAAAACATCCATACCTCGGGCAACAGGGTAAAGTCGCGGATGAATATATTTGTAATAAATGTAGGCTGCTATATAAGTACCTTAACCCAAGAAGCCATAGCCGCTGCCGGCCAAATTGGTGAAGTTTATGTTGATACCAACGGCACCAGCTGCAAAGTGCCCGACGCCATAACTTATATTAACAAGGTAAAAGAACGCGGATCACTCGGCAAAAAGAAAAAAACGGTGAAGTGCTAAGCTTTGCATATCCGAATCGCTTATAGAAACCCTTGCCACTCCCCCCGGTTGGGTTACTGTGTACACATATTTTTTGTCGACAAAAAATTAAAATCAATAAAAACATGTATACACAGTATCCTTTAGAAGGAAATTAAAAAATCTTCTACCCCATGCTGATTTGCTATTTAGCATTAAGCAAATAAATTTTATGCAGCGAGATAAAAGAGAAAAAGAGCCCTGCCAGGATAATTAAAGAGCGGATCCAGTTCATCGTACTCCATTCTGATACTGTTTTTCTAAGCAAATCAACATCGGCGAGTTGCGCAGTTTTAAACATAGTGTCATTACGGGGATAGAAATAAGCAAAGGTGAATACGTCCCCTA
This sequence comes from Mucilaginibacter sp. P5_A6, assembly GCF_056400585.1. NCBI lineage: Bacteria > Pseudomonadati > Bacteroidota > Sphingobacteriia > Sphingobacteriales > Sphingobacteriaceae > Mucilaginibacter > Mucilaginibacter sp. P5_A6. Next base: position 19,080 of record NZ_JBFUKZ010000038.1, read on the forward strand.
AAATGTATAAAACAAACGCAGCCCCTAAACACAGCCGGATAGATGGAGCCGATTTCCAAAAGAGTATCAGAACCAGCAGGCCCAATACCTGGTTAACAGGCGAAAACAGCCTGAAAAAGTTCCCCGGGCTTACCGTTTTAAAATACTCTCTTGCCGTTGCTATTGAGTTAGGAATGTCGCCGCCCCACGACCTCGCATCAACCAAAGAAGTATAAATGTTTACAAACAGCAGCCCGCTGGCAATACTGATAGACGCAAATAAGATTATTGTTTTCATGTTTTTTTTCTGCAAAGATGGTTGCCGGAAAGGTCGCAGAATTGTATTTAACGGACATCTTCATAAATATGCCCCTTTATATTGCTCATGTTCCGTTTGTATTCACCGGGTGTTATTGCTGCATAAGTCTTAAAAGTTTTTATAAAATGCGATTGGTCGGAAAAATGGCTTTGAAAAGCAATTTCTGTCAACGATAATTCACCCTGGTGAATTAAATTAACCGCGTGAAGGTATTTTTTATAAAGTAAAATTTCTTCAGTATTCATTCCTGTTGCTTCAAAAAGTTTCCTTGATAAATGCCGGGGCGAATAACATAATGAATTTGCCAGCGCTGTTACAGATGAATCATGCTGATTGGCCGCATATATAAAATTATTCATTAATTGCTCCCGGGGTTGCCAATCAATCAAATTTCGCCTCAGCCAGGTAAGAAAAACAGCTAACCGGGCATCAAAATCATTTTGTTCGGCAAGCTGGTGCCAAAGTGAGTGAAAAGTTGAATCAAGCAGGGTTAAGTCGACGGTAATATTTAAAAATTCGCAGGCAGGTACCTTAAAAATCTCTTTTACCGCCAAAGGTTGAAACAGCACACCAAAAAAAACCTGTTGTTTTGGAAGATGGAGCTGTATGGGTGTTGTGTTAAACCCACTAATAAAGCAATTTGATAAATAATGCCGTTTATTGCCTAATTGAGCCGGGATAAAAGGGCTATCGCTGAAATTAAAAATAACCTCTAATACACCTTTGGGTATAATGTATTCCTTATGAAAGAGATGGAAAACATCAACCTGCCAAACAGAATGGATCACATTCTTAAAACAGGGTTCGTTTGGTATGTAATAGTTGTAGTTCAATTTCCAGGTAATTGATTATTAGCGCCATAAAAAAATTCGTTAATGGCATAAGATATGACGAAGGCGTGGAATTTCATTTCTTCAGCCATGCCGGTCAGCATAATAAAGGAACGAATTTTTATCTTAAGATGCAAGTAATTAGGTCTGAGAGGATTGTCTTTTCCGAAGTTTAGCTAAGTAATTGCTGTCCACAACAACATGTTACAGAATTAGGGTAAAACAAGCATAGACCAGCTATTCAGCTCTCAGCCCATGATCCTTTTCATGATCTCCTCCTTTTTCATTCGCGAAACGGGGATCTGGCTGTTATCATCCATCACAATAAAACCACCTTCGGATTTTACGTATGAGGCTATTTTTTTAAAGTTGATAAGGTGCGACTGGTGCGTACGCAGGAAATTAAAGCGTTCCAGCAGTTCGTCGTATTCTTTTAGGGTTTTGCTTACTAAATATTTTTTACCGTCTGCCAGGTAAATGTGTGTATAGTTCCCTTCGGCTTGTAACCGCACAATCTTGCGCACGTTTACAAATTCAACTTTGTCGCTTAACGGGACGGCTATTCGCTGTTCGTCGTCGCCGCGGTCAAGGTTGGATACCAGCTCTTTGAGGCGCAGGTTTTCCTTTTTGGGGCCGATGTGCAGCAGGGCCTTATCAACGGCGCTGGTGAGCTCTAAAATATTGATTGGCTTTAGCAGGTAATCAATAGCGCAGGCCTTAACCGCCTGGATACCATATTTATCAAAGGCGGTAACAAAAATAACCTCGAAAGTTTGCGCGCCGTTTAACGACCTTAACAGATCGAACCCCGATGCTGCGCCCATCTCAATGTCCAGAAATAACAAATCGGGCTGTAATTGCCTTACCAATTTGAGCGCCTCGGCAGCCGAAGCCGCCTCGCCTGTTATTTCCACAGCGGGGCAGTACTCCAAGAGCAGGTTTCGCAGGTTGCTCCTGCTTTTGGGCTCATCATCAACCAGTATGCTTTTAATTATCATCGGTTAATTATTAGGGAGCGTTAAAGTTACGGTAACACCTGGTTTATCGGCATGGTTGCTTATCATCATTTTTGCATCTCCGGCATCGGCTTTTAATATCTCCAGGCGTTCGTTTACCAATTTCAGCCCGAAGCTTTCTGTGTTAAATATAGCATCTTTAAACCCCGGCCCATTATCGGTTACGGCAACTTTCAGGTAATTGGCTTCGGTATAAACATTTATTTCCAGGTTTCCGCTGTTTCCTTTTTGTGCAAGGCCGTGTATGATGGAGTTTTCCACCAGCGGCTGTATCAGCATGCCCGGAATTTCAATAAGGCTGGTATTAACCCCGTCTGCAACATTTAATGTAAAACCGAAATCAAAACGCAGTTGCTCTAACTGGCAATAGAGCGTAACGGCAGTTAACTCATCGGCTAAAGCCACCATGCTTTTCTCTGAATTATTGAGCACTTTACGCATCATTACCGCGAATTTTTCAAGATAGATATTGGCCTGTTTGTACTGGCTGTTGTTAATAAGCGACTGGATAGAATTGAGCGAGTTAAATATAAAATGCGGGTTCATTTGCGAACGGATGGCTTTTATCTCCAGTTCTTTGATGCGTTTTTGCAGTGTTATATCCTTCTTTATTTTGGCCAGCCTGTTGCGGTAAATAAAGTATCCTATTGTAAATGCAAAAAGGATAGAGCCTGCGCTCCATCCTAAAATAGTATAAAATTTTGCCTTTTGCACCGGATTGTAACGTGCCGAAGCCGTAGCTTTTTTTAGCGCGTCATCAAGGCGTTTAATATTTGTTATACTGTTTGCGCTGTTTTGGGGATCAGGTTTGAAATCACTACTGAATATAAGGTTATCATCAACTACCCTTTGCCATTGATCAAAAAAGAATACTCTTGATTCACCACCATTTATATCGGCACCTGCTAAGTTCCCGGGGCTGCCATTTACCTCGGTATAAGTTACATTAGGGAGCTTTAAAAAAGCCGTATCAATTGTTGCGGGCGAAAATGATGCAGACAGCTGTATAATTACAAACTGAACTTTTGCGGGGTCTTGTTTCCTAATAAATGCCTCATACTGCTGCAGGTTATCCTTATAAGTAAAGTTGATAATAAGGCATAAAGGCTTACCTTTAAACCTTTCGAAATTAAGTTTCTGCCCATTTAAAAGGGTTGCGCCAAATGGGTTGGGTTTGCCTGGCGCCAGTTGTTGTAACTGTTCCCACTTTTGTTTTATAGGTTGTGTAAGTACGGTATCGCTACAATTATTAATAAAGTCCTGATAGTACGGTTTTAACTTTGCAGTTTTTTCCCAGTTATACCGGTGCAATTCCTTACCCAGCGCATTCGAAATTTCAAGGTATAACGCGTAACCTTTAAATGAAGCCAGTGACGTGCTATAATCAGCCAAAAAACCTATCTGCCCACCATTTATCATCACCAGTCTTGCCTGGCGATAACAGGTAAGCCACTGAAAGCAACTTTTATAAAAATCACTGCCGGGGTAGTCATTCATTAGCACCGGCAGGTTTTCAATATCAGCAAAATAACCTTTAGGGTACCCTTCAAACGCCTGCGTTGACTGTGGCGAATAAAGGTAGTTTTTTTTGAAAAGAAAGAATAGCTTGGCCTCGGCCTGCATATACATCCATTCTGTACGGTAATAATCAAGGGCGGTTTTTGAGGCCTTGCCTTTATATTTATCCATCTCTAATTCAAACGCCGTTTTACCCGCCTGTTGAAATTCAATAAAACTTTCAGTCGATCCTTCTATGGCCTTTGCCAATGCCGGATGATTGAGGCCCTGTGCAATAACCAATTTAACAAAAACCGCATCAATGGCCGCGTCCGTGGCGCCATGGCCCCGGTATTTAACCGTTTCCGAAAAACTGCCGCCATATAAAAGGTCGTGCTCATGCCGTGTTACTGTTTCGATGTCTTCTGGCTCCTGGCCATTAGCAATTATGGTAAGTGTATCACCGGGAGTAATGAACGGCTTAATAACGCTCATCGGGTTTTGCCCGTAAATAAATAACACGGGCCGGGCTTCGGCAAGCAGTATTTCGGTTTTAAATGATCCGTCTTTGGCCAGCTTAATGGTGCCCTGGTCAGTTTTAATTTCAGGTTTGTTATTGGTTTTAAAGGCATTTAACATTTTACCCATAATAACCACATTTTTTGGAACCGGGAATGAAGCCGCGGCCGTAAGTATGCTCACCGCGCTTTTAATATCCTTTAAGCCCTTTATAGGTGCTCCGTTCAAGGCCCGGATGTTGCCCTGTTTTACGGCGGTTGTTACCAAATTGGTAATGTTAGTTAACAGTTCTGGCTTGTAAGGTAATATATCAATTGTGGCCGTTGAGTTAACCAGTTTCTTAGGGGTTATTTCAGAAAGTGTAACCGTTAGATTGTTTTGCTCATGTACATCAACCTTCACTACATTACCCTGCCGGTCAATTTCAACCGAAAAAGCTAAACGGGCGGCATTGCTGTAGCTTTGCAGGTAAGGGGGGTAATAGGAATCGTATCCAAATATGGTACCAGTAGGAATGTCATTAAACTTCAGCTTTATTCTTTCAACCGATGCGTTGTAAAGTTCATGCCCACCGGGTAATTCTTTGGTTAACACATACCTGATATCATACTGGTTTTTGCTCTCGTAAGTAATATGGTCCATCGGATTGGAGTTGGTACCCAAGTCTTTAATGTTAGTACCATCAATATTAACCTGTACCTCAAACCAACCACCCGGCTTAAGCTTTAAAAACGGATTTTGTGCCGACACAAACAAAGGAAATAGCAGCCCCATTGCCATTGTTAAAAGTTTTTTCTGTTTCATGTTGTTATTATTTTAAACAAAGAAGCAGGCATTGAAGGGCAATGTTGTTGGTCATTTAGCAAGTGGCAGGTTTCAGTTATTATTCAGCAAATTAAACAATTTGGCAATTATCCGGTAAGCTATTTGCGCTATTTCTTTTTGTCGGCCAAAAGCAGATCAACACGTAATGTTATTGCAAGCCTTTTTCGCGGCCGCCTTCTGGTAAGTCAACAGTACTAAGTGGTAAGTTATAAGCCGGATTTGCTCTTTTTTGACTTCGAACTTAAGACTTTCGACTAAAGGCTAACGTCAATTCAAGGTTGACACGACAGTAGGAGGAGGTTAGAACCCAGGCAAGTAAAATAACTGTCTGCCAGTTATTAGTAAAACATGTTGCCAATTCCTCTGTTAACCAAAAGGAGGTAAATAAAAACCATGTGGCAGGAAATTGATAATAAGCTTTACAGAGCGTTTAAATTTAAAGACTTTTCGGAAGCATTTTCTTTTATGACCCGTGTGGCTTTGCTGGCCGAATCCGCGAATCACCACCCCACCTGGAAAAATGAATGGAATAAAGTCGAAATTTGGCTCTCGACCCACGATCAGGGTGATATTGTAACCGATAAGGATAGATCATTAGCCGCCTCCATTGATAAATTTCTGGGAAGTGTTGCGGTTTGAGTTTTCGCTATTGTTGTTCGGAAGATATAAAGCAGGGGAAATGATGTTTTAAAAAAAAGACTGTCATGGTGAGCCTGTCGAAGGGAGACAGGCTCTTTTCAGCGGAAGACTTACGAAGTTTCAAAAACTTCGTAAGTCTGGGAATCTACAACTTGTTATAGGTAGGCACGAAGGATCTATTCACCTACTGTACAGGGCGAATAGGCATGACGCGTAATAGATCCTTCACTACGTTCAGGGTGACAAAAGGTTTTTTTGTACACATCTGTCATAAACTACTCCACCCACCAAAACACCCGCAATCACCCCAAAAAAACATCCCCTAAAGAATTAACACAAAAGCTATTGCCAGAAATTTTGAAAACCGTAACTTTGCAAACTTAATTTTGTTATAACAATGTCAAAAAACCAGGCGAATACCAAAGTTGCAGCACCAGACCCCAATCCAGGACAAGGCGGCAATTTCGTGCGCGAGAATCAAAAAAGCTTATTATTTATCGGTGGAGCCGTTATTGCGCTCATCGCAATCTATTTTTTATACCTGAAAGTGTATTTAGGTCCGCGCGAAGTTACTGCGGCTAATCAAATGTACGTAGCGCAGGATTTTTGGGCCAAAAAGGATTGGGACAAAGCCATTAATGGTGATGCCAGCTACCCCGGCTTTAAAAAGATCATCAGCGATTACAGTAACACCAAAGCTGCCAACCTTGCTTATTTTTATTTAGGTACCGCTTATTTAAACAAAGGCGAATACCGTAAAGCCATTGAAAACTTAGATAACTACCGCGGCGACGACAGCATGGTGGCCGCCGAAGCTTTTGGCAGCACGGGCGATGCCTATGTAGAGTTAAAAGACTACGAAAAAGCTGCAACCTATTTTAGCAAGGCTGTTGATAAAGCAAAAAATAAGTTTTTATCGCCACTTTATTTAAAAAAGCTGGGCCTTGTTTATGAAGAAACAAAAGACAATAAATCTGCCGGTGAAGCATACAAAAGGATAAAAACAGAATATCCTGAAAGCGCCGAAGCACAAAATATCGACGAATATATTGCCCGCGCCGAAGCGAAGCTTTAATTTTGTTTAAAAGTTGAAAGGTTGTAATGTTCTTGGAGCGTTGCAACCTTTTTAATTTGTTGAAAGGTTGTAAAGTTTAAACATTGTGACTTTACAACCTTCAAACTTTACAACATTGTAACTTTACAGCCTTCAAACTTTACAACTTTGTAACTTTGCAACTTTCAAACTTTACAACTTTGTAATTTTACAACCTTCAAACAATACAACTTTGTAACTTTACAACCATCAAACATTACAACCATATAATGGCTACTCAATTAAAAAACCTTTCAGATTTTTCAAATACCGAGATCCCATCTGCCGCAGCGTACCGGTTTGGCATTGCCGTAGCTGAGTGGAATGCCGAGATCACCGGCGCCCTTTACCGGGGTGCTTATAATAGCCTGGTTGCCAATGGCGCCCTGCCCGAAAATATTTTCACGCACACTGTGCCTGGCAGTTTTGAATTAACATCAGGCGCCGACCTGCTGTTGAATACCGGTAAACTGGATGCCGTGATATGTTTAGGATGCGTAATACAGGGCGAAACCCGACATTTTGATTTTATTTGCAACGCGGTAGCAAATGGCGTAAGTAATGTTGCCATAAAATATTCAAAACCTGTTATATTTGGGGTACTAACAACAGATAACCAACAACAAGCCATTGACCGCGCAGGCGGCAAACATGGCAATAAAGGCGATGAAGCTGCAATTACTGCCATAAAAATGGCAGCACTTGCCGAAACATTAAATAGCTGATCTGCGTTAAACCATTATAGTGTTAAAACGATGAAAAAATTAATTTACATAGCTATTATAGCGCTAACTATTGGCAGCATATCATCATGCTCCAATAAATTATGCCCTGCTTACGGATCATATCCAAGGTCTGGCCGTTAACAGGCAAATGTCATTTTTGTAATCTCCTGAAAACCAATACCGGTTTTTGTGTTATAATTACGTTTTGATTTGGAGCCAGGGGCTAAGAATCACGATATTAAGACAAAAAGGTTTTGGCTTATTTAAGCTGATGCGCCAGGCATAGCCGGATTAATTTCGTTTCGCTATGATGAATTGTCTTGATTCCTAACTCCCGGTTCCTGATTCTTTTACTATATATTATTTTTATGAACTGGATACCGCTTGAATCGGCAGATCAGCTTAACGAGATCAAACAAAATCAAGGCTATAGCCTGATTTTTAAACATAGTACACGTTGCTCCATCAGTATGATGGCAAAAAGACGCTTCGAACTGGATTGGGAAGACCTCCCCGAAGATATGCCCCTCTATTTTTTAGACCTCATCAAGTACCGCGAACTATCGGGTATGGTGGCACAGCTTTTCCAGGTACACCATGAGTCGCCGCAATTAATACTTATCAAAGATGGCGAGTGTGTGCTCGATCAGTCGCATGGCGGCATTTCGGTTGAGGAAGCATTAAGTGTATTTTAGGTTAAAATTTTATCAGTTGCCGTAGTTCTTCGGGTATAGGTGTGTATAAAGTAGCCCTGCGGTAGCACAACGGCATTAATTTGGTGCGTGTCAAAGTTATGAAAGGGCGCCGACAGGGTAGTGTTAAGAGAGCAATGTTCAAATACGCAACGCCCTCATAATCAACAAACTAAACACAGGATCAAAACCTATCAAATTGACATTCAATACATTACACGTTCGTCCCGAACACCCGAACAGTGTCATAAAAAACTGAAGGCCAAAAATCTGCGCCTCTGAAACGGCGAAGCCCTCAACAAGGTTAATTTGAAAACTGCACATCAATTTACTGTAATAATAATTACAACCTAAGCATTACCCTATAATTGGTTATACTGTTTTTAACTACATTTGTAACATGATTGAATTGCCGGTAGTTCCCGCAGTAAGCCAGGTACAGCGTAAGCCAGACTGGCTGAGGGTAAAGCTTCCAATTGGAAAAGAATATGCACATGTGCGCGGTTTGGTTGATGAACATAAGCTGCACACTATTTGCGAGAGTGGTAATTGCCCTAACATGGGCGAGTGCTGGGGTGCCGGTACAGCTACTTTTATGATATTGGGTAATATTTGTACCCGCTCATGCTCATTTTGCGCCGTAGCAACCGGCAGGCCTTTAGCTGTTGACGTTGACGAGCCTAACCGTGTAGCTACCTCGGTAAAGCTAATGCAGGTAAAGCACTGCGTTATCACCTCTGTTGACCGCGACGACCTTAAAGACGGCGGCTCTATCATCTGGGCCGAAACCATAAATGCCATCCGCCGTGAAAGCCCCGAAACTACTTTAGAAACCTTGCTGCCCGATTTCAGGGGCAACTGGGATAACCTTGCCCGTGTTTTGGAAACCAGGCCCGAGGTAGTATCCCACAACCTTGAAACTGTAAGGCGCCTAACAAAAGAGGTGCGCATTCAGGCAAAATATGATCGCAGCCTGGAGTGTTTAAAACATGTATCGGAAGCCGGATTACGTACAAAATCGGGCATCATGCTTGGCCTGGGCGAAACTGAGGAGGATATTTTAGAAGCCATGGACGACCTGTTAACTGCTGGCGTACACATACTAACCCTGGGGCAGTATTTACAGCCAACACGTAATCACCACCCTGTACTCGACTGGATCCATCCAGATCAATTTGCTCATTTAAAACAAATTGGCCTTAATAAAGGTTTTAAATACGTGGAAAGCGGACCATTGGTGCGCTCATCCTATCATGCAGAAAAGCATCTGTTTGATTTGTAATTAATCCCTTTATACATTAACCAGGTTGAGTAAGAAACACAAGATATCGCTTTCGGAAGAAGAACTGGTACGTGCATTAAGAAATCATGAGAAGATCGCGATTGAAGCACTCTATGATATGTATTCGCCATCGCTGTATGGTGTTATTTCCCGCATTGTTACCAATACCCCAATAGCAGAAGATGTTTTGCAGGAAACGTTCGTAAAAATCTGGCATTCCTTTTCGAGCTATAGTGCCGAAAAAGGTCGTTTATTTACCTGGATGGTTAATATTGCACGCAACCTTGCAATAGATAAGATCAGATCAAAAGATTTTAAGAATCAAAATAAAAACCAGGAGATTGAAAATAACGTAACTTTCATAGACCAATATAAGAGCACCGCTTACAAGCCTGAATTGATAGGTGTTAAAGACCTGGTACAGGTACTAAAACCTGAGCAAAAATCGATTATCGACTTGGTTTATTTTAAAGGTTACACCCATGTGGAGGCTGCCGATGAGCTGGGCATACCGCTTGGAACCATTAAAACCAGGTTAAGAATGGGCATACAAGAGCTCAGAAAATATTTTAATTGAAAGTGGAAGATATACAAGCATATATAAAATCGGGCATACTGGAGCTTTATGTGTTGGGGGATGTAACTCCCGTCGAACAACGACAGGTGGAAAAGATGGCTTCAAAATACCCGGAAATAAAAACAGAACTGGATAGCATAGCGCATTCAATGGAGTTGTATGCAAAAGAACATCAGGTTGAGCCTTCAGAAAATTTACGCGGCAGGGTTTTAGGCAGCCTGCTTACTAATTTTGGCGATGATAGAAATTTTGCCGCCGCCCCGCATCACGAAGAAATTGAAACTGAAGAGGACGAAGAAGAAGATAATATCGACCAGGAAGATAATATTGCAAACTTACCTTCGCCTAAGGAAAACAACTATTACAAATATGCCTTTGCAGCAAGCTTTACCTTATTAATAGCCAGCACCATTGCATTGGTAAGCATTTATGGAAAATTGCAGGATTCCAATAATCAGTTAGTTGCAATGCAACAGGATAAACAGCATTTTGCCAATAGGGTTAACCTCATGAATAAGGAGCTAACTGTTTTTCGTGATACTTCATACAAGCTGATCCACCTGAAAGGCACAGCAAAAACCCCCTCATCTTTAGTAACGGTTGCCTTTAGTTCCGGGCAGAAAAAAGTAGTTATCGACATGGCAAATATGAAAATGCCAGAGAATGATAAAGAACATCAATACCAGCTTTGGGCGTTGGTTGGCGGCAAGCCGGTTAACCTTGGTGTGTTTGATGCTGCAAGAGATACCGTTACCGATATTAAGGAGATGAAACCCATTGCCTTTGCCGATGCTTTTGCCGTAACATTGGAACCGCGAGGCGGTAGTATTAACCCAACAATGGGCCAAATGATGGTTCTTGGTAAATACTAAGATACCCTCTCATCCTTTCCCGTATATTAAAATAAGGCATGGCGGCTTTTGCAAAACATGCCTTTTGCACCCTGGTACAAACTATTTTTATGCTGTTTGTTAAAGAAATATGCATTTTGTTAATTATTTAACAGTTATTTCACAATAAGCTAAACCATTTATTCGTTTTTTTGTAACTATTAGGATGCTTCGGACGTCTTATAACCAGTTAGATTAAACAGAGCCTGTGAAGTAACGAAAATTGAAGTGATATATCTAACTCATAAACTTGAGTATTTTGTTCTTTATAAGATCAGTTAATAGTTAATCAAAAAGGGATGTATGATACTTGCATCCCTTTTTTTATGCCATTAATTTTGCCATAGTAACCGGCAGTTGAGCTGCCAGCTTCCCCGGCAAAACAACATTAAGGCGGTTTGGCAAAGCAAGTTCATCGCCTGCTTTACCATGCACGTATGTCCCTATCAAACAAGCTTCTAAGGAGGAATATTTTTGAGCCAGCATAGCTGCAATAATCCCCGTAAGCACATCACCCATCCCTCCAGAAGCCATTGCGGCATTCCCTGTGGGGTTAAAATAGCATCTGCCATCGGGCGAAATTGTGATGGTATAGTCGTTTTTTAATATGATGTAAATATTCAACTCTTTTGCCTGTTCCATGCCGGTTTGCAATCTTTTCCACCAGCTTTTATGTTCGCCAAATAAACGATCGAACTCCTTCATATGCGGAGTTAAAATACTACCGGCGGGCAACTCTTTCAATAATCCCTTATGATCCGAAAGTAAATTAAGCGCGTCGGCATCAATAACCAGCGGCTTTTTATAGTTTTTGATAGTGGTATTTAACAATTTAATTGCATCGTCGCCTTTCCCTAACCCCGGACCAATGGCTATGGCATTAAATTTATCCCACTCAATTTCGGGTTGCTCATCTTCGTTACGAATGATAGCCATGATTTCTGGCAGATAGCTATTCAAGGCAATTAAACCACTTCCGGGAATACACGCTGTTGTTAACCCCGCACCGGCATAAGCACTGGCCGAAGCGCTAAGCAATGCAGCTCCCATCGTTTTTGCCTGCCCGGCAATAATCAGGTTGTGGCCGAAAGTACCCTTATTACTGAACCGGTGTCGGGGTTTCAACATCCCGCGAATGTCTTTTTCTTCCATAAACTGATAGGAAGAGTTTAGGCCCAGTACAAATTTTTCATTAATGCCAATATTCACAACCTCCCAGCAAGTGATGTACAATGCCGATTCGGGCAATAGAAAATTGATCCGGGGCTGCTGAAAAGTGATCACCAGGTCGGCTTTAATAACTACCGCATCTGGATCATTCTCACCTTCCGAAAAAAATCCTGTAGGTACATCAACTGCAACTATTGTTCTATTTAAATCATTAATATACTTTACCAGCCGCTCATAGTCTCCCCAAAGGGGTTTATTTAATCCTGTACCCAATAAGGCATCGATAATTATGGCGCCGCTTTCGGGAGGTATTTCATCTCCGGCTTTTATTTCTGTAATGGAGATGCCGGTTTGCTGTAACTTGGCCAGGTTAGCAGCAAAATCATCCGATTGCTTATTACTGAAGCGGGCAATATTAACATTTATGCATTTATAATGATGTTCCTTCAACAAGCGTGCTATTGCCAATCCATCGCCACCATTATTACTGGTACCGCAATAAAAGGATATGGATTTATCCTTATCAGGAAAATGATTGATGAACCAGCCCACAAACGCCTTAGAGGCCCGTTCCATCAGATCGATAGAAGTGATAGGCTCATTGGCAATGGTAAACGCATCAGCCCTGCGTATTTGTTCAGAAATGAGTAGAGGCAGCATATACTTCTAAAGTAAGGAATTATATGTTTTGTTTTACCCAATATTATCAAACCGCAAAACTAAGCTTCCCCATTAAAACCTTTGGATTATTGCCAATAGCAATAGGCTCYCCACTCAAAGTCTCGTTACCCAGCAAGGCAAACAGGATAGCCTCCTTTGCATCAGGATCAATCCCTAAACTGCCGGTATCATCAATGTCTGCAAAAGCCTGCTTCAAACGAGCTGCTATAAAAGGGTTTCTTGCGCCGCCGCCGCTTATAAATATTTTCAAATCATCCGCTATAATACTAGCCTTAATAAAATTGATGATTGATGTAGCCGTAAATTCACTCAAAGTAGCTACCAGGTCTTCATTTGAAATATCCCTGGTCCCCGATTGCATTTGCGCGTTTTCAACAAATGTTAAATTAAACAATTCTGGCCCGGTAGTTTTTGGGGCCTGTTCTTCAAAAAATGAATGACTAAGTAAAGCGCCAAGTAGCTCGTTATTTACTTTACCGTTATTGGCAATGTTTGAATCCTCATCATAAGCCTTATTAAAATACTTGCGGCAGGCAGCATCTATCAATGTATTACCCGGCCCAATATCGGTGCACAATACCTTTGCAGCATCGCCATCAGCCGGCAAATAGGTTAAATTGGCAATGCCACCAATATTGAGCAAGATCCTGTCTTCCCCGGATTTACTACCTAATAGCACATCGCCATATAATGCCAACGGTGCGCCTTCACCGCCTGCGGCTATGTGTTTTTGTCTGAAATCGCTGATTGTCAGTATCCCGGTTTTTACACCCATGTGGTCGCCATCGCCAATTTGCAGGGTAGCGTTAGCGTAATCTGCTTGCTTATGTAATCTTTTTGGGGCATGGTAAATGGTTTGTCCATGGCTGGCTATAAAATCAACCGTATCCGGCGCTATCCCCCATTTTGAAAGTGCCTGCAGCACCAGTTCGGCGTGATAATTACCAATAAAGGCATTCAGTAAAGTCAGCTTTTCCAGGTCGACTGTTTTGCGGGCAAATATTTGCTGTACCTCGGTTTTAAAACTTTCCGGATATGGTATGGTGGTAAAATGCATCAGCTCAAACCGGGTTTGCAGCCCGTTACCTGTAAACCTGCATAAGGCAATATCCAACCCATCGAGTGAGGTACCCGACATTAAACCGATACCTGTTTTAGCCGGTTTGCGGGCGATATCAAAAAGTTTTTGCAGATTTTGGTTTAAAGGTAACATCCGGTTAAATTACTATTTGTTGGGCGTTTACAAAAGTTAAAATAATGGGTACACTAAGTAAATATCTGATATATTTGTTTTCAATCAAATTCATCCCATCCTATGGCCCGATTAAATTTATTGGAAGAGACACGGTATGAGAAACTGCCGGTAAGTGTTTATAGCAACCAGCAGGAAGCTTCAATTGCGGTAGCTGGCCGGATAGCAAAGCTAATCCGCGACAAACAAAGCAAAGGCGAAAAAGCCGTGCTTGGTTTGGCTACCGGTGTTACCCCCATCGGGGTTTATGCCGAACTGGTGCGCCTGCACAAGGAAGATGGTTT
>NZ_JBFUKZ010000039.1:0-29117 GCF_056400585.1 Mucilaginibacter sp. P5_A6
GGTGTTAAATAACATTTGCACTATTGTATATATTTGAGAATATAAACCAGCAATTAAATTTTATGATAAAAACAAAAACAACTTAGTCATTTGCGATTGATTGGGACGGTTTTTTTGTGAAGTCGTATTTTGTAATATGCTTAAAGCGGCTTGCTGTTAAATAACTATTTTACTGTATAACATTATTGAGTATCTACAAAATGAAATATTACTTCTGCCTGTTTTTTTTATTAACAAGCTTTTCGGTATCTGCATTAAATGTTACAGACAATTTGATTGATGAGTTGAAAAATGAGATAGCCAAAAAAAATGTTTATGATAATAATAAAGAGTATAGAATACGAAAGTTAAAACTGTATCAATCCAGGCTATCAAAAACAGACTATGATGGTAACTTTTATACCTGGAACAAGCTATACAGCGAATACAAATCTTACCAGTTTGATTCGGCTTATGTTTATGTCGACAAAATGATAGCGGTAAGTAAACTTACGGGCAATAAACCCAGGGAGTATTATAGTTATGTAAAAATGGCTTTCATTTTGTTATCGTCGGGCATGTTTCATGAAGCTTTTTATTTTCTGAATAAAGTGGATGTAAAGGTATTAGACAATCCGGCTAAAATAGATTACTATGTTTTTTTAGGCAGGTGTAATTATGATTTGGCTAATTACAGCAACGATAAATATTTTACGCCAAGCTATATTGAAGCCGGTAACACGTTTACCGATTCGGCTATATCTTTTTGTGGTACCGACTATATAAGCCGTTATTATTTGCTTGGCCTGGAAAAGCAACAAGAAAAAAAATATGAGGAAGGTAAAGTATGGTTCAACAAACTGCTTGAAAAAAACATGCCTATAACCATGCACTTACGGGCAATGGTTTCCTGTTCRCTGGGTATGATTTATTTAGAGAACAACCAGCAGCAGCAAGAAGGACTTAATTTCATGATCCAGTCAGCTATAGCCGATATCAAATCATCAACAAAAGAAACTGTAGCACTTTATACCGTGGCCGATTTGTTATATAAAAATGGCAATATAAAAGATGCTTACAGCTTTATACAACTGGCACAAGAGGATGCTGATTTTTATGGAGCACGGCAACGAAAGATGCAGATTGGCTCAATTTTACCGTTAATTGCCGCCGCTGAGCTTAATAATTCCGAGCATCAAAAAAATAAGTTCCTGGCATTCCTGATCGTAATAACCGCGCTGGCATTGCTGGTGGTGTTTTTCCTGGTAATGATATTTAAACAGCTTAATAAGTTAAAAATAAAGGAGCGGATAATTGAGAGTAAAAATGCGCAGTTAAACGAAATCAATGGAAAGCTTATTGAAGACGCTAAAATTAAAGAAGAATATATTGGCCAGTTTTTTAAAGCCATTTCCGGATATATATTAAAGCTCGAGAAATTAAAAATATCCATAGATGCCAAGCTTTCTATGAAAAAGTACGATACTATTCATACCCTCATAAGTGGTATTGATATTAAAAAGGAAAGAGAGAACCTTTATTATAGTTTTGACCACATCTTTGTTAAGATCTTCCCAAATTTTATTGCTGTTTTTAATACCCTGTTTGATGAAAAGGATCAAACGTGGCCGCAGGAGGATGAAGTGTTAAATACCGATCTGCGCATATTTGCCTTAATTAGAATGGGTATTACAGATAATGATACAATTGCCAAAATACTGGAGTATTCTGTAAATACTATTTATGTTTATAAAATGCGGATAAAGGCAAAATCTTTACATCCCGAGCAGTTTGAACAACGTATCATGAATATTAAAGCATTTGATTTTAATTGAATTTTGAACTGCTTTTTTTATTCCTCAAGGCTCTAAAAGTAATGGTTTTGAATTGCTTTTAGGTTAAAAAAGTACTATAAAATGTAAAAAATACTTATATTTTTTTGATATTAAAAAAATATAAGTATCTGATTTTCATTTACTTGTGTTTTAAAAACTCAATAAATTTTTATATAATCGTTAAAAGAAACCTTTAAACGGCCTTATTGCACTTATTAGGTGTTTTTCTACCTCTATTATATCTAAATTGCATTGGATTTTAAGGTGTGATATTATAAACCATACATTCAACTACCTGTTACTTTAAAATTATTTCCTGTTAAACTTCTTTATTCCGGTATTAATTGGAGGTGTTTACTGTAACTATTTATGCCTATGTTTTTTGATTATCTCAATCAAAAATATGAACAGATGAAGGGCGTGTGGACTGTTTGGTACCTATAGTATTTAGCTTTAAAACTAAACCAGTTAATAAAACCAGTTCAACTAAATCTCAGTAATTATGCAATTTAAACACCTACTCAACGTATGTTTCTTTGCTGTTATTTTTCTTTTTTCGGGGACCGTTATGGCCCAAAATAAGATCATTACAGGTAAAGTAACCGACAAAAAGGATGGATCCCCATTAATAGGGGTTACAGTAAAAACATCAGTAACCGCACCGGGAGGTACTATAACCAATGCCGAAGGCGAATATCGTATTTCGGTTCCCGGAAACGCTCCCTCTTTATCATTCACCTATCTTGGTTACATAAGCCAAACAGTTAATATTGATAATCGCACAATTGTTAACGTTGCTATTGAAGTATCAAGTAAAGCTTTAAATGAAGTAGTTGTAATAGGCTACGGTACCCAGCGTGTACGTGACGCAACGGGTTCTGTAGCGTCATTAAGCCCCAAAGATTTCAATAAAGGTGTTATAGCAACACCAGACCAATTACTGCAAGGCCGTATAGCCGGTGTACAGGTAACCCCATCAAGCGGTGAGCCTGGCGCTGGTGCTACTATTGCTATACGTGGTGCGGGATCTATCCGCTCAAATGATAACCCGCTTTATGTGGTAGATGGTATACCAATAGACAATAGTGGTACGAGTGGTGGTTACGGCGTTGGCGCCGGTAGCTCATCGGCGCGTAACCCGCTGGCTTTTATTAACCCTGCTGATATTGAGAATATTTCGGTATTAAAAGACGCTTCATCAGCTGCTATTTATGGTGCGCGGGGTGCGAATGGCGTAATTTTAATTACTACGCGTAAAGGTCGTAAAGGTCAGGGAATTCAGTTTTCTGCCAACACCAGTGTGGCAAGTATAGCAAAACGTTACGATGTGCTGGGGCGTGATGCTTTCTTAAAAGCAGTTGCAAGTGTTGGGGCCAACGCGGGTCCTTCATCAAGTGGCGGTGTGGATTACGGAGGCAATACCGATTGGCAGGATCAGATTTTCCGTACTGCTATATCGCAAGCCTATAACCTTGGGTTTGGTGGAGCAAATAACACTGGTAGTTACCGTGCTTCTTTAGGTTATGATGACCAGCAAGGTACCGTAAAAAACTCCTCATTAAAACGCCTTAACGCGCGTATTAATGCTTCTCAATCGTTTTTTAATAGCAGGCTTAAGTTTGATCTGCAATCAACTTATTCAAACGTAAAAGATCAGTTTGCCCCTATTACAAATAATGCCGGTTTTAACGGTAGTTTAGTAGGTGCAGCCATACAATTGAACCCGACTGCTCCTGTATATGATGCCCAGGGCAGATTGTTTAATTTAAATGGTTATAACGATGCCGGATTTCCAACAGGCAACAGTTTCAGAAACCCGGTATCACTGTTAAACCAAATAGATGACAGGGATAACATTAACCGTTATTTGAATAACCTCACCATGACTTTGCGACTATTTGAAGGCTTGTCATACAAAGGAAATTTTGGTGCAGATATATCAAGAGGTTTAAGGAAAACTTTTTACGATCCCAAGGTTATTGGTTACACAGATGCGATTGGTATCCGGAATCAAAACTTCCCGTCTCCAACAGGTAATGGAACAGCTATTTATCAGTATAACAAGCTTACCAATTACACTACAGAGCATACTTTAAACTATGAGAAGAAGTTTAACAATAATAGTACAATTACCGCTTTAGCAGGTTATTCATATCAAACTTTCAAAAACTTTAGCCGTAACGAATTTGGTTTTGGTACTTCACAAACAGGTGTATTAGTTAAAAACTATAACGATTTTAAAACTCACCTGGCTTATCCGGTGGGTGATAGCTCAAGCTATAAGTTACAATCATACTTTGCGCGTGTTAATTACTCTTACAAAGATCGTTATATCCTGACAGGAACAATCAGACGGGATGGATCGTCTCGCTTTGGAGCAAATCATAAATATGGGAATTTCCCCGCTCTTGCGGCTAAATGGCGTGTGACCAGCGAAAGTTTTATGCCGAAAGAAGGTTTCTTTGATGATTTGAGTTTAAGGTTAAACTTCGGTAAAACCGGTAACCAGGAAATTCCATCTTATGCGTCACTGGCTGTAAGCCAACTTGATTATCATGGCGCCAATCCACAAATATATCAGCAAAACCTCGATCTGAAATGGCAGGCCAATACAACTTATGGTGCCGGTATTGATTTTTCGATCATAAAAAGCCGGCTAACAGGCTCGGTAGATTATTTTAATAAATCAATCAGCGATCTGTTATTTTACCAGGATATTGCACAGCCCACTAACTCTCCCAAAATATATAGAAACCTGGACGGAGATGTTATCAATAAAGGTATTGAGGTTGGTTTAAACTTTGCTGCAGTTCAGGGTAAGTTTACCTGGGACATTGGTTACAACATGACCTTTATTAAAAATACCTTAAAAAACTTTCATAACTATATAGTTACAGGAAATATCGACGGACAGGGTTTGTCAGGCGCATATGCGCAACTTATAACCAATGGCCAGCCACTGTACACATTTAACGTACCGAACTACGCAGGTTTAGATGCTAATGGATTTTCCATCTACCCACAAGGTATCGATGTTTCAACGTTACAAGGTAGTCCAAACCCTAAGTTTACAGCGAGCTTAACTAATAATTTTACTTATAAAAACTTTAACCTTAGTTTCTTCCTTAATGGCGCAACCGGTTTTTATATTTACAATAACACTGCTAATGCTTTCTTTTACAAAGGCAACCTTGTAAGCGGCCGTAACGTAACTAAGGATGTAGCAGCATCTAACGAAAATCCGCTTAACTCAGGTGAAGTATCAACCCGCTTTCTTGAAAAAGGCGATTTTTTAAGATTAAGCAACGCTACAATTGGTTATACTTTCCCGCTTAGAGGCAGCAAAATTAAATCCTTAAGGGCATCTTTAACAGGTCAAAACTTATTTCTTATAACCAACTATTCTGGTTTAGACCCGGAAGTTAACACCGACAAACAGAGGTCCGATGTGGCTTCAAAAGGTATAGATTATACCTCGTATCCGAAATCAAGGATATTCACCTTAGGCATAAACGCAAGTTTTTAAAATTACGAAAATGAAAAATATAATCTCACGAGTAACTATATGTAGCATTGTTTTAATGACCGCTGCAGGTTGCGCAAAATTGGATGAGAAACTTTATGGCTCAAAATCCATAACCTCGGCTGGTGCAGGTGCCGCCGAGCTTGGAGGTGTTTACTCACAGTTAAATGGACAGTCCGATCAGGCAAATACTTACGCTTTACAAGAGCACCCTACAGACGAAATGATGGGTCCAACCCGTGGTACAGACTGGGGAGACTTTGGTACTTGGCGTAAGTTACATACGCACACCTGGACACCAACGCACAATCAGGTTAATGATACCTGGGATCAGTTAAACATAGGTGTATTCCGTGCAACTCAGGTTTTTACTAAAGCATCGGATATTAGTATTAAAGCCCAGGCAAGCTTTTTGCGTGCTTACTTTATGTTTCAGGTTGTTGACCTTTACGGCCAGGCACCATTCCGCGACCCTAATTTGCCTTCCTCATCTATCCCGACTGTTATGAGCCGTGCAGAAGCTACTGCTTTTATTATAAAAGACCTTGAGTATGCCGAAACAAATCTTCCTGCAACAT
Organism: Mucilaginibacter sp. P5_A6; assembly: GCF_056400585.1. Taxonomy (NCBI): domain Bacteria; kingdom Pseudomonadati; phylum Bacteroidota; class Sphingobacteriia; order Sphingobacteriales; family Sphingobacteriaceae; genus Mucilaginibacter; species Mucilaginibacter sp. P5_A6. The sequence continues at coordinate 5,916 of NZ_JBFUKZ010000039.1, forward strand.
CTGCTAACATCGGCGTTGCTAACAAGATAGCGGCAGAGGCTCTGTTAGCAAAAGTGTATCTGAATAAGGCGGTGTATACTTCTGCTACTGTAGGTGGCCCTTTCACGTTTGCAAAGGCAGATATGGATAAGGTTATTGAATATGCCAATAAAATTACCGCAGCGGGTTATTCTCTTGAACCTGCCGGTAAATACTTCCAGGATTTTGCATGGGATAATTCGGAACAATCTCACGAAAATATTTTTGGTATATACAATACAACAACAAATGCCCCGGGTTCTGCAAAAAACCGCTGGAGAATGGGTTTACATTATAACCAAACACCTGATGGCTGGAACGGCTTTACTACACTTGCCGATTTTTACAACTCATTTGAAGCAACTGATGAACGCCGCGGCGTTGCGTACCCAGGCTTAACTGATAAAGTTGGTTTAAGAGCGGGTTTTGCCATTGGGCAACAATATGGCCCCAATGGTAAGGTTTTAACCCAGCGCAGTGGTAAACCACTAATATTTACCCCCGAAGTGGATCTTAACTTCTCTACCGAAGCTCAGGGTATCAGGGTGTTTAAATACTTCCCTCAGCCGTCTGCAAACAATACAGTTAATGATGATAACTCATCTAACGACTACGTAATTTTGCGGTACGCGGATGTGTTACTTGAAAAGGCCGAAGCTATTATGCGCGGCGGTACCGATCCAAACGGACAAACACCATTAGCAATTGTAAACTTGTTACGTGTACCTCGTGGTGCCAGTGCTCTATCATCTGTTGACGCTACCGTTATGCTTGCCGAAAGAGGCCGTGAGCTTTATTACGAAGGATGGAGAAGAAATGACCTGATCCGTTTTGAGAAATTTAATGATCCGGTTGATCAGCGCCCTAACAAAACCGATAAAATAAGAACATTGTATCCTATCCCACAACGTGCTGTGGATACTAACCCTAACCTTAAACAAAACGCAGGTTATTAATATATTGAGATTTATTTGATTGAAGAGAACGTAGCGGGTAATTTTCCGCTACGTTTGTTTTTTATAAGTGCGTATGATACTTTTTAAACGATCTGCCTTTTTTGTTTTAACTATTGGCGTAATGTTGTGCGCCTGTAATGGTGGCCATAAGCCAACTTTGTTTTCGCTACAATCAAATGACGATTTAGGTATAAACTTTATAAACCAGTTAAACGACCAGAACCGTACCAACGTATTTACATATCGTAATTACTACAACGGGGGCGGGGTAGCTATTGGCGATATAAATAATGATGGACTTAACGATGTTTACCTTACCTCGAACATGGGGGGCAACCAGCTTTATATTAACAAAGGCAACTGGAAGTTTGAAAACGTGACTGCTAAAGCAGGGGTAAAGGGTACCAAATACTGGAGTACGGGCGCTACCATGGTTGATATTAACGGCGATGGCTGGCTTGATATTTATGTATGCCACAGCGGTAATGCCCGCGGCAAAGAAAAAGGGAACGAATTATTTATAAACCAGCACGATGGTACGTTTAAAGAAGAATCCGAAAAATATGGCCTGGTAGATAACGGTTTATCAACCCAGGCCATATTTTTTGACTATGATAACGATGGCGACCTGGATTGCTTTGTATTAAATAACTCTTTCAGGCCGATAGGCTCATTTGATTTTAATAAGGATTTAAGGTCTGTGGTTGATGAGTTAGGTGGCGCACGCCTTTATCGTAACGACGGCGGACATTTTGCCAACGTAACTAAACAGGCGGGCATATATTCCAGCGATATAGGCTTTGGCTTAGGCGTTTCTGTTGCTGATATCAACCAGGATGGCTACCCGGATATCTATGTTTCCAATGATTTTTTTGAGCGCGATTACTTATACATTAACCAAAAGAACGGCACTTTTAAAGAAGATATCCAAAATGAAACAGGTCACCTTAGCCTCGCTTCCATGGGATCTGACATTGCCGATATCAATAACGACGGGCAGTATGATATTTTTACTACCGAGATGCTGCCCGAAGGAGATAAACGCCTTAAAAAAATGAGCTCCTTTGAATCGTACGATGTGATTAAAGCAAAACAGCGGGATGGTTATTATAACCAGTATATGCAAAATTGCCTGCAGGTAAATAATGGCGATGGCACATTTTCAGAAACGGCTTTTTATTCGGGAATAGCGGCTACCGACTGGAGCTGGGGGGCGCTGATGTTTGATATGGATAACGATGGCTGGAAAGATATTTTTGTATCAAACGGGATTTACAAAGACCTTACCGACCAGGATTATATTGAGTTTTTGGGCAACCGCGATAATATGGCCAAAATAGCCGAAGGGCGCAACAAGTTTGATTTTAAAGATTTTACCGATAAAATGCAATCGACCCCGGTATCAAACTATGCCTATTTAAATAACCATAACCTGACATTCACCAACAAATCGGCCGATTTTGGTTTGGATAAACCGTCATTCAGTAATGGCTCCACCTATGCCGATCTGGATAATGATGGTGATAACGACCTGGTGGTTAATAACGTAAACTCACCCGTTTACGTTTATAAAAACAATGCCGAAAAGAATGGCAACCACCACATCCAATTAAAATTAAAGGGCAGCGGTTTAAATAGCTTTGGGGTAGGTACAACTATTAAGGTTTTTATGAAAGGCAGCGCGCTTATTTATTATAACCAGCCTACCCGTGGTTTTCAAAGCTGTACTTCGCCCAATTTACTTACCATTGGTATAGGTAAATATAAACAGGTAGATTCTTTACAGATCATTTGGCCGGGTGGTAAATACCAGCTTTTACAAAATGTTAAAGGCGATAAAGTTTATACATTAAAACAAACCGACGCAAAACTTAATTACAACTGGAACAAGGCTGTTGTAAAACCGCAATTTGCTGATGTAACCAAATCTATTTTTGATAGCATCCCAAGGCACAAAGAAGACGATTTTATTGATTTTGATAATGAACGCCTGATGCTGCAGATGTTATCAACCGAAAACCCCTATATGGCTAAGGGTGATGTGAATAATGACGGATTAACTGATTTTTATTTCGGCAGCTCAAAAAATAGCTTTGCTGCTATCTACATACAACAAAAAGATGGCAGGTTTAAACAAACCATCCCCGATGATTTTAAGAAACAAGAGTATCTTGAAAACGCAGGTGCCGTATTTGGCGACTTTGACGGTGATGGCGACCAGGACCTGATCATTGGTGTTGGCGGTAATGCCGATGAAGCCGAAACTCCAGTTTATAATCCACGGTTTTATGAGAACGATGGTAAAGGTAATTTCCATCGTAATGCAGATAAAACGTTACATGCCGCTGTTAATGCATCAGTCATCTTATCATGCGATTATGATGGCGATGGCCACCCCGATCTGTTCATTGGCGGCAGGAGCGTTCCCGGCCTTTATGGATGTTCGGCAAAATCATATGTTTTTCATAATGATGGCAAGGGGCACTTTACGGATGTATCCGCACAGGTGTTGGGCGCAAATACCAGGCTGGGTATGGTTACCGCCGCCCAATGGGCCGATTTAGATAAAGACGGTAATCCCGACCTGGTAGTTGCCGGTAACTGGATGGGCATCAGGATCTTTAAAAATTTTAAAGGGAAATTTACCGAAGACAAACAGCTGGCCAATTACAAAGGCTGGTGGAGCAGTCTTGAAATTGCCGATGTTAATGGTGATGGAAATTTAGATATTATTGGCGGCAACATAGGCTTAAATTCCAAGTTCAGGGCATCGTTTACCGAGCCTATGGAAATTTATGTGAAAGACTTTGATAACAACGGTACAAAGGAATGTGTTACATCAATGTACAGAAGCGATAACGTAAGTTATGTTTTTCATATGAAGCCCGATCTTGTTGGTCAGCTGCCAATATTGAAGAAGCGCTTTTTGCAATATATAGATTACGCAGGGAAACCTTTTAACGAAGTTTTTACAAGCGACATGCTCGCGGGTGCCGAAACACATGAGATGAATTTTTTGACTTCGGCAGTATTTTTAAATAATGGTAAAAAGTTTACCTGTAAGCTTTTACCGGCCGAGGCACAGCTTTCAATGGTTAACACTATTTTATGTGATGATATTGATAATACAGGCAATGTTAAAATAATTTTAGGGGGTAACTTTTACGGCTTTAAACCAGAAATTGGCCGGCTTGATGCAAGCCATGGGCTGGTTTATCAATATAGTAAAAATGGGTTTAGCTATTTTCCTTCCTCAAAAACAGGATTTGATTTAAACGGACAGGTGCGGTCGTCATTAATCATCAAAAATGCAACGGGCAGCAAGTATTACCTGTTTGGTATTAATGACCAACCGCTTAAAGCATATAAATTACGTTAATATTAAAGATGTCGCTACTTACAAAATATATACCTGTACCGATGAAATTGCTTTGCTTCCTGTTTTTTATCGGGATTATTTGCCTGGGTGCCTGCAAACCTAAAAAGACCGGCGATGGGGCTTTTAAATTACTATCTGCAGATGAAACAGGAATAGGCTTTGTAAACAAAAATATTGTATCAGATTCTGTAAATATTTTAGATTACCTGTATTTCTACAACGGCGCAGGCGTAGCCGCGGCCGATTTTAATAACGATGGGCTACAGGATCTGTATTTTGTATCAAACCAGGGCGAAAACAAGTTTTATTTAAATAAAGGCGGTTTAAAGTTTGAGGACATAACGGCTAAAGCAGGTCTTGCCGGTACAGGCAACTGGAAAACAGGTGTTACTGTAGTTGATATCAATGGCGATGGCTTAAAGGATATTTATGTATCTGCAGTATCGGGCTATAAAACATTTAAGGGCAAAAATCAACTATACATCAACAACGGCAATCTTACCTTTACAGAAAGCGCTGCCAAATATGGGCTCGATTTTGCAGGTCTGTCAACACAGGTTTCGTTTTTTGATTATGATAAGGATGGCGATCTGGATATGTTCCTGCTTACATCTTCTGTACATAGCAACGATACTTATGGCGATTCCACCTTAAGATTTAAATACAGCCATGATGCCGGCGATCACCTTTTCCGCAACGATGGCGGGCATTTTACAGATGTTACCCAAAAGTCGGGTATTTATAGCGCCCCCATAGGCTACGGACTTGGCCTCAGTATCGGCGATCTGAACAATGATGGCTGGGATGATATTTATGTAAGTAACGATTTTTTTGAACAGGATTATTATTACATCAACCAGCACGATGGTACTTTTAAAGAACAGCTTAAAAGCGCCTTTGGCCATACCAGTCTGTTTTCCATGGGGAATGCTATCAGCGATATCAATAAAGATGGTCATTTGGATGTGCTCACCACAGATATGCTGCCCGAGGATATTAAAGCATTACGATCAACCATAAATGACGAGCCATTGGATATTTATAACCAGGAAGTTAACGCGGGTTATTATTACCAGTATTCAAAAAACTGCCTGCAGTTAAATGTAGCAAACGGGAGCAAGTTTGTTGACATGAGTTTATACAGCGGCGTATCAGCTACCGATTGGACATGGTCGCCCCTGGTGCAGGACTTTGATATGGATGGCCGCAAGGATCTTTTCTTCTCCAACGGGATAAAAAAGCGGCTCAATGATATGGATTATCTTAAATACCTGGGCAATCCGGGTGTAATGCAGGAGTATAAAACCAGCCGTGTTTTTGATAAAGATAAGATCAACATGATGCCCGATGGCGCGGTGCACAACTTTTTTTATCACGGTGATGATCTGCTTAAGTTTACCGATGCTTCATTTACAAATGATATGCAAAAGCCGTCAATCTCTGCGGGCTCGGTAGCGGTCGACCTGGATAACGATGGCGACCTGGAAATAGTAACCAATAACATGGATGAGCCGGCTTACCTGTATAAAAATACCACTATGGAAATCCGGAAGGATGATAAGCCGGGCTATTTAAAGTACGCTGCTAAGTATATCAAAGTTAATCCGGATGGTATTGGGACTAAATTTTTCCTTAAATCGGGCAACCAGCTTGATCACCAGGAAATTCAAACCAGTAATGCTTATGAAAGCAATCTGAGTAACGAGCTGATTTTTACCTTTTTACCTGGCGATAAACCTGCTGAACTTTTAGTGGTATGGCCCGATAATAGCTGGCAGATAGTAAAGAATTTTAAACCAGGTGCAAAAACAACAATCACTTATGATCGTAAACAGGTACAGTCGGCGGATAATATTTCATCAGTAATAGATGCTTTCATCAGCAATAAAAAGCAATTTGATTATAAACCTGTGCAGGCTAAACTTTTGGCCAGTGTAAAAACTTTTGATACGCCCGACTTTAATTATTATTCGTTGTTGCCGCATACCTATTTGTTGCATACCCCCGCTATTGCAGTGGCCGATGTTAATGGAGATGGCTATGATGATATTTACGTAGGTGGCTTTACAGGCGAGAATAGATACCTGCTTGCCGGAAATAAGGCTGGAGGGTACGATAAGGTAAAAGTGGCCGGATTTGAAAAGTTTAACGAATATGGGGATGAGCAGGCAGTTTGGACCGATGTAAATAATGATGGCAAGCCCGATCTGGTTATCATTAGCGCCAATCACCCGTTTTTGGATGATGACAAAAAATTGCCGCCGCGTTTATACATCAATAAAGGAAATTTTCAGTTTGAGTATAAGGCGCTGCCAAAAATTGCTAATCAAACCTCAAAAATTGCTGTGTTTGATTTTAATGGAGATGGGTTGAACGATATATTATTAACAGGAAGCACATCATATAAAGATTATACTGCTAAAGTACCATCAGTTATTTTGATAAATAAAGGTAATGGTAATTTCGACGTTAGCCATGATAAGACCTATGCCGAAATTACAGCTATTCAATACATAACCAGCGTCACCAAAGCTGATATTGACCATAACGGCAAGGTCGACCTGGTAATAACTGCCGAGTGGCAGCCTATTCAGATCTTTTTAAATGATGGCAAAAAACTCAATAAATTTTCTTCCGGGGTGTTGGATAATGAAAAGGGCTGGTGGCAATCGGCATTAATTACGGATATGGATGGTGATGGTAAAGCCGACCTGGTGGCAGGTAACTGGGGTACAAACAATAAATATAATGTAACAGCAGATCAATCGCTGTATGCTTACAATACCGACCTGGATAAAGATGGAAAAAATGATTTTATATTATCCTATTTTATTAAGGGACAATATTATCCTTTCAGACCAAAGAATGACCTGGAACAGGAACTGCCTTATCTGAAAAAAGAGTGGCTCAGTTATCAAAAAATGGCCGATAAAACCACGTCCGAGATCTTTAAAGATAAACTGGATGATAATAACCGCTTAAGTGCAAACCAGTTTAATAGCATTTTTGTGAGCGATGTATTGCATGCTGCTACATTTAAAGAGTTGCCATACCTGTACCAACAGGCCCCCATCCGGTCTATTGTCCAGGCAGATGATAAAACAGGGGATGTACTGCTTAATGGCAACTTTTGGGGTGTTGTACCTTACGAAGGTAAATATGATGCTTTGGGTTTGGTTGGTTTGCATTATAACAAACAGCAAAAACAGTTTTCGTCCCCCGGATATCTGATTAACGCGGCCTTTAATTTCCAGGAACTACCATATATTTCAACCATAAAACGGGCCGGATCAACAGATTATATTATTGTTACTTATGATGGTAAGGTAATGCTGGTTACCAAATAGTTTTCAGGATTAAAAAATAGGGGCGTATATTTTGGTCACCCATTTCGATGTGTCTTTTTCAACAGCTCTGTCGGTGATCAATGATTCAAAAGGCATGGCCGGCGCTGTTAAATTATGGTCTTTCATGTAAGCTTTAACCGCGCTAAAAGCATCATTTATCGTATTGGGGCCTCCTTTTACCTCGGCTACCAACAAATTGCCGCCAGCTACCAGGTTATTAATTAATGATTTTTGATTTGGCTTAATATTTTTATTGATAGGCAGAGCAACAGTAACCTGGTACTCCTTATTATCAACTTTTGTAACATTAAGCATAGGAAAATTGGTTAATGTGGCGCCTTTAGTTTTAGCCTGTAACTTTAGGCTGTTAACTGTTTCGTAAATCGTTTGCACATCCGGATAGTTAACAGAGCTTGTGATGGCAGTAAGCAATGCGTGATCTTTTATTTTTTCTATATAAATTTTATAACCATATGCTTTTTTCTCATCCTCCAAAAATGATTGGAGGTGCTTTAAAATCTCGGTTGTTTTGGCTTTAAGAGCCTGGGTGTTTAAATAATTTTTAACCCTTTGAACAGGATTAAGGCTATTTTGTAGTTTAGTGTGCCAGGTTATTTTCACAGCAAAATCATCAGCCAGATAACTGATCTCGCTATTGAGTTTTAATTTGCCCTTTTGCAAAGTAACATGTGCTCCGCCGTTGGTGGTTTCGCTGATATAAAAATGGATGCCCTCGTAATCAAACCGGCTATTATTGATCCTGGCGCCGGGCCACCATTTTTCCCAGTGTTCCCGGTGGGTTAAAAACTTAGCAGCGATAGCGTCAGATGCATCAATGTTAACCTGGTTATTAATTGTTAAGGTAGACGGGATTATTAAATATATTGCTGCTATAATAGCCGCAGTAACTGCTAAAAGTATAAGTACAATTCTCTTCATTTTGGTTCAGTGGGGGCGTAAATCTAAGGATAGTGAATCATTTTTTTGCACGTGAAATGGAATAATCCAGGTGGTGGAACATAAGTAAACAAGGTTTTTATAAATAGTGCCGGGTTCCTGCTCCAGAGGAGCAGCAGCTTTGTAGAAAATAATATGCGTAGTTCCTGCTCCAGCGAAGTAGCAGCTTTGTAGAAAGATCGTCCTGAATAAGCATATTGAAGGTGGTGCTCCTCTGGAGCACAAGACACCTCGTTGTCTGTCTACAAAGCTTTTGCTCCTCTGGAGCAACTCTGAATCATTTTTGCACGTGGAATTGAAATAAGCCGATGCAAAAACATTTAAATAAATCGTATAGTTCAGATGGTGGAATGTATTTAAACAAGTGGAATTTTTATGAATAATACAGCGCTCGTGCTCCGGAGGAGCAGCCGCTTTGTAGAATTTTTATGAATAATGCGTAGTTCCTGCTCCAGAGGAGCAAAAGCTGTGTAGAAAGATTTTAAACAGCCCGAATAAGCACATTGAATAGTGGTGCTCCTCTGGAGCACAAAACGTCGTTGTCATTCTTTTCCTACAAAGCTTTTGCTCCGCTGGAGCAGCTCTGAATGATGTTGCGTTCCTGCTCCGGGGGAGCAGCATCTTTGTAGAATTTTTATAAATAATGCGGAACTCTGCTCCAGAGGAGCAGCAGCTTTGTAGAAAAAAATATAAATTTGATTTTAGAGCTCCAGAGGAGCTCGACTTATTGAATATTACCCGCTATGTCTGTCAACAATACCTATACACAACTCTACATCCATTTTGTATTTGCTGTTAAATACCGCGCCGGATTACTTAATGAAGATTGGGACGAACGCTTAAGGCTTTATATGACCGCAATTGTTCAAAACAATGGACATAAGATGATAGCCATAAATAACATGCCCGATCATATGCATCTGTTTATTGGTTTAAACCCCAAACAATCCATTTCCGATTTAATGAAAGTGGTAAAAAGCGATTCATCCGAATGGGTAAACAAAGAGAATTTAACCATCGGCAAATTTCAGTGGCAACATGGATATGGGGCTTTCAGCCATAGCCGGTCGGAGGTTGACAAGGTGGTGAAGTATATCTTAAACCAAAAAGAACATCATCAGGAGAAATCGTTTTTAGTTGAATATAAACAATTGTTAAAACGCTTTGATATTCCATATGAAGAACAATACATTTTCAAACTGCCCGAATAAACTTCTCCGATAGGGTTGTGCTCCGCTGGAACACACAATCTCTGCTCCCATTTTTTCTACAAAGCTATTGCTCCCCTGGAGCAGCTCTGAACAATTTTTTTGCACGTGAAATTGAAATAAGCCGATGCAAAAACATTTAAATAAATCATATAGTTCAGATAGTGGAATGTATGTAAACAAGTGGAATTTTTATGAATAATACTGCGTTCGTGCTCCGGAGGAGCAGCAGCTTTGTAGAATTTTTATGAATAATGTCTTCTCCTGCTCCAGAGGAGCAGCAGCTTTGTAGAAAAAAATATAAATGTGATTTTAGAGCTCCAGCGGAGCTCAACTTATTGAATATTACTCTACTGTAGCCCCTGCTTCAGAGCAGCAATAGCTTCGTGGACCCTATGTCAAAAAACAAAAATTTATATGCTGATGGATATCGTAAAAAAGCCTATATTGGCTGTTGATCCAATATAAAAACCAGCGGATTTTGCCCCGATATTCCGTTTGCTTTTAACCTATGTTTAAAATTATGAGACTCTTTCTATTTTGTATTGCAGGAATGTTGTTTTTATTCGCCTCCTGTAAAAATCCCGACTATCAAAAAGTTTTGCATGATCCTGAATTGTACCGCGTTACAGTAAAAAAACTGAATGATATTGTATTGGAAAATAACTTTCCGCCGGTTACTGCTTCACGTAATTATGTATATGCCAACATAGCTGCCTACCAGGTTATCGCCGCAGGCGACCCCAAACATTTCAGGTCGTTATCGGGACAAATAAAACACCTGTCGCCAACACCGTTACCATCAAAAGATACTACTGTTGATTACCAGTTTGCATCCTTATTGGCATTTTGCTATGTGGGTAATGCGGTAACGTTTCCGGAGGGAAGTATGGATCAGTATGTTGATGGCCTAAAACAAAAGGCCAAAGACGCCGGCATGCCCGATGATTTGTTTGAGGGATCGGTAAATTATGCTAATAAAGTAGCTAAATTTATTATGAAGTGGAGCAAGGGCGATAACTATTTAAAAACCCGGTCGGCAAGTAAATATACTGTAAAACAGCAGGATGGCCGCTGGATCCCGACACCACCCATGTATGCGCAGGCTTTAGAGGCGCATTGGGGCGAGATACGGCCCATGATACTTGATTCCACCGCTCAATTTATACCGCCAGATCCGCCGGTGTTCGATATAAAAAACAAGAACAGTAAATTTTACCTGCAGGCTGTTGAGGTAAAACAAACGGTTGACAGCCTTACCAAAGAGCAAAAACACGAGGCCGATTTTTGGGATGATAATGCCTTTAAGCTCAATGTAGTGGGGCACGCTATGTTTGCCACTAAAAAGTTTTCGCCGGGAGGCCACTGGATGAATATTACCGGTACGGTAACAAGGGCCAAAAACCTTGATTTTAATACCACCGTAAGTGTATACGCCGAAACAGCCATTGCTTTGTTTGATGGCTTTATCAATTGCTGGTATTTAAAGTACCGGTCAAACTACGTAAGACCCGAAACGGTGATCATCAAATACATTAATGCCGACTGGCGCCCATACATCCAAACACCGCCATTTCCTGAATACAGCAGCGGGCACGCGGTAATATCATCAGCTGCTGCCGAAGTGCTTACCAGCAGGTTTGGTGATAATTTTGCCTATACAGATTCATCCGAAATGGAATTTGGGATTGCCCCTTTATCTTTTAAATCTTTTAGAGAGGCAGCAAAATCGGCCGCAATGTCCAGGGTTTACGGTGGTATCCACTTTAAAAATGCCTGCATAATAGGCAATAAGCAAGGCGCAGAAATAGGGCAGCTGGTGGCGAAAAAGCTTCAGCTGGAAATTAAATAGTTAGAGATCAATTAATTGAAAGCTGTTTAAACTTTAATCAATAATGCTTTTATACGTACCTAAATCATATACCCACCTTCATTCTCTCCTTCAGAGTCTCGGGATCTTAATACTCAATGACGGCCCATTTATTTATTACTAAACCGCATTTTATATGAAAAGACTATCAAAATGGTTTTTATTGCTAACCTTATGTACTCCATTTATAGTAAACGCTCAAACTATTGATCCATGGACAGTTAAGGCCGAAAAAATAGACCCGGCCAACTATTACGGGATCACTGTAGCCAATGGGATGATCGGTATTGTATCGGCACCCGAGCCTTTTAAGGTGAAAAATGTGGTATTAGCCGGTGCTTATGATCTTTATGGCCGTGGCCGGGTTAGCAATTTTTTAAACAGCTTTAACCTGCTTAACATGTACCTTGAGATTGATGGTAAACGTATCGACGCAAAAAACATCAGTAATTTTAAACAGGAGCTGGATATGCAGCATGCCGCGTTTACCACCACATTTGATTACGGTGATAAGGCTACTATAAAATATACTTATTATTCCCTGCGCCAGCTGCCATTCACTGTTTTGATGGATGTATCGGTAACGGCCAAAAAGGCAATCAATATTACATCGGCGAGCGTGATGGAAGCGCCCGACGCGTTGAAAGAGGTACAGAACTATTACAATGAAATTGATCGGCCGCATGTTACCATCAGTCTTTTAACATCAACTGCAAAAAGCCCAACGGGTAAAATGCAGCTATGCGCTTCCACCTCGTTTTTGTTTAATGAACCGCATGGGCAGGAACCCCGCATTATTCACGAAATGTGGGATAATAACATGCACCTGATGAAATTCAACAAAGCTGTTGCCGCGGGCGAAACTTATAAATATGCCGTTACAGGTTCATCAATAACATCTGTCCACCATGCCGATCCCTTGAACGAGGCCGAGCGCCTTACAATTTTTGCCAAACTGGAGGGCCGCGACCGCCTTATAAAATTTCATAACAAAGCCTGGGACGATTTGTGGGCCAGTGATATTCAAATTGAGGGCGATGCCCAGGCACAGCAGGATGTGCATAGTATGCTTTATCACCTGTACTCATTCTCACGTGCGGGTGCAGCTTATTCACCTTCACCAATGGGGCTTTCGGGTCTGGGTTATAACGGTCACGTTTTTTGGGATAGCGACATTTGGATGTACCCTGCCATGCTGGTACTACACCCCGAAATTGCTAAATCAATGGTTGAATATAGGTTTGAACGACTGGATGCTGCCCGTAAAAATGCGTTTTCGCATGGTTTCAAAGGGGCTATGTTTCCGTGGGAAAGTGCTGATAGCGGGGTAGAGGAAACACCGGTTTGGGCATTGAGCGGGCCGTTTGAGCACCATATAACTGCCGACGTTGCCCTGGCTGCATGGAATTATTATTGTGTAACGCAGGATAAACAATGGCTGCGTGAAAAAGGTTGGCCCATACTATCTGCAACTGCCGATTTTTGGGCAAGCAGGGTGGAACGCAATGGCCCGGGCCGGTATGACATTAAAAATGTGGTAGCTGCTGACGAGTGGGCCGAAAACATTGATAACAATGCTTTTACCAATGCCGCTGCAAAGGCCAACCTGCAAAACGCGACTGCGGCTGCTAAAATATTAGGCGAGAAAGCTGATGCCGACTGGCAGGTAGTTGCTCAGAATATCCCGATCCTTAAACTGGATAATGGCGTAACCCGCGAGCATGCCAGCTATAACGGCGAAGGCATAAAACAAGCCGATGTAAATCTGCTGGCCTATCCGCTTAAAACAATAACAGATCCTGCCCAAATAAAAAAGGACCTGGAATATTATGAAACCCGCGTACCGAACGAAGGAACGCCGGCTATGACGCAAGCTGTTTTTGCTTTACTATATGCACGTATAGGTAATGGCGATAAAGCTTACCATTTTTTTAAGGATGCTTATGAGCCAAACCTTAATCCGCCATTTAGGGTTATTGCGGAGACTAAGGGAGGTACAAACCCATATTTTGCCACAGGTGCAGGTGGTATCATTCAAAGTTTACTAATGGGTTTCGGCGGCTTGGATATCACACCGACCGGTATTGTACAGGTTAAAAGCAAACTGCCATCCAACTGGAAGTCATTAAAAATTACCGGTGTTGGGGTAAGCAAGCAGAACTATACAATTAGGTAAGAGTTTTTTTTAAATTTATAAATATTTAGGAAGTTTTAAAACTTCCTAAATCTGGTTTATGGCAGCTATTATTCTTCTCATAACTCGTCGCCGAATTTTGCAATTCAGGACTATTAAGCCACAGAAGTTTTTGATGCGAAGTTCAATTCTGATTCTCTGGCAATCCCTTTGATTCCTGCGCCGGGTCAAAATGGTAACGGTTCATAAGATGGAGCAATACCCCGTTGGTCCAGCCAAAGCCATCCTGTAGGGGGTACTCGCCGCCGCCGGCTGTTAATTTTGTATCAACCACGTTATATTTCTCCAACAGTTTGCCGGTTTGTTTAAACACACGGATGTTTAGCCTTAACCAACGGGTAGCAATTTCTTTTGCCAGTGCGTTGTAATGGTAATTTTCTAAACCATCAATGGCCATGTATTGTAAAGGTGCCCAGCCGTTGGGTGCATCCCATTGCTGGCCCGAAAAATTAAGCGTAGTAACCAGTCCGCCCGGTTTCAGGAAATTGTTTTTTAATCCTTCGGCTACAAGTCTTGCTTGTTCCTTTGTAGCAATTTTAAATTCCAGCGGGAATTCGGCTGCAAGGGTAGGTACAGTTGATAACTGCTTTAGCCGCAGGTTATAATCATCAAACCAGCCGGTTTTTGGGTTCCAGCAGTATTTTAATATCGCGTTTTTCCTTTTATCAGCTTTTGCCTGGTATAACCTGGATAGTTTTAAATTACCGCTTTGCTGATAGCAGTGAGCAATGGTAAGTTCGAGGTTATAGATCAAACAATTCAAATCAACAGGAATAAGATCAGTTGTTTGTATAGTGGCCAACTTGCCCGATGCGTCAAACCAGCGGGTACTAAAATCCCACCCGGAAGCCGCTGCCGCTCTTATATTGTGATAGAATTGAGGCAGTGGTTCTTTGGTTTCTTTGGCGGCATCTACATCTTTTACGTATGATTCTTCGCGGGGCTGGTCGCTTTCGTCCCAGTAACGGTTCATGAGTTCGCCGCCGCGCATCCTTGCTGCCCTGTGGGTAGCAGTGTTTGCTTTTAAATTGGCAGATCCCAGCATCCAGTAATTGTATTCCTTTATAAGCTGCGGCCTAAATTGGTTTAATACCTGTTTGCCTTCGTTTTTGGCCAGCAGGTTTACCATCATGGCAAAAAATGGTGGCTGCGAGCGGGTAAGGTAATAGCTGCGGTTGCCGTTGGGGATAAAGCCATATTTATCAATAAGATAAGCGAAGTTCTCCACCATATTGTGGATCACTTTAACCTGGTGACTTTCCTGTAGCCCCAGCATGGTAAAATAGGAGTCCCAGTAATAGATCTCCCTGAAACGCCCGCCGGGAACTATATATGGGTTAGGCAGCGCCAATGTTGATGAGTTTGGTTTTGCTTCATCTGGCCGCCGCTGTAAAACCTGCCACAAGGTGTCAATATGCTTACGGATCCCAGTTTCAATATCGGTTTGGAAAGCATTATGGGAGATAGGCATATCAAAGTTTGCCAACACAAATGCCTTCAGGTCAAATCCCGGCTTGTCTTTTTGGTCATGATATGCTTTCATGATCAATGTGGGATCTTGCCTGGGCACAGCATCCACAAAAGTTTTATTATCCGGGAATATATTTGATAATTGTACAGCCTCAAACAAGCCGGGGTATTGTTGCCGCGGAGTTAAAATTTGCGATTTAACACCGAGCGTGAAAAATAAAAATGCAAGTAAAAAAAATCTTCTCATTATCTTTTTGGTGTACCTTTTACAGGATAAGGTAATTGGTGTATAATAGTGTATAAATTTAATATTTTTTGAAAGAAATATAGGTTAAATCTTGATAATTCTCTCCCGCTTTTGACATAATAACACGTAGATATGGAGCCTTGCAAGCTATTATAAATCCAATATACATGATCGATCCAAGCTGTTGCACGGGCTTTGTTGGATGGGGTAATTTTAATTTGTCTTTAATTTAAAAGCATAAAATTTTCCATCGGGTGTAACAATAACACCTACTTAAACATCTATATAAAAATTATATCCGAATTTAGCGGCTGCTATGCTGTGCCCGGTATTGCTGATGATTTAACTAATAATGATGCTTTTTATCCTGTCTTCTAAAAAATATAATTCAAAACGCTTAATAATTGTTCAGGGACTTTTAATGGCGGTAATTTTTGCTGCAATCTTTTCGTCCTGTGGCGATATAAATAAACAGGCTGCCGCAAACCAGGCTCCGCAGGTTTTGGATTACAAAGTAATGCAATTGCAACCCCGTTCGGCAACTTTAAATGTTGATTATCCAGCAAGTATACAGGGGCAGCAAAATATCGAGATCAGGCCCAAAGTTGATGGTTATGTGGAGAAAATCTATGTGGATGAAGGCTCTGTTGTAACCAAAGGTCAATTGCTGTTTAGAATAAATGCGCCGCAATATGAGCAGGAGGTGCGTACTGCCGAAGCCGGTATTAAAACTGCCGAGGCCGACCTGAGCCTGGCCAGGATGCAGGTAAATAAAGTGAAACCACTGGTTGAGAAGGATATTATCAGCCATTATGAATTGGAATCGGCCGAATATACGCAGCAATCAAAAGCAGCGGCGCTGGCTCAGGCCAAAGCTGCTTTGGTAAATGCTAAAGTGAATTTGGGATACACCACTATCACCAGCCCGGTAAACGGAGTTATTGGCTCCTTACCTTATAAACTGGGTAGCCTGGTAACCAGCAGCACAACAGATCCGCTTACTACTGTTTACAATACATCAAATATTTACGCCTACTTTGCCTTAAACGAAAAGCAATTGCTTGATTTTAGCAGGGATAGTACAAGCAACACATCTTTTAAGACCAAATTGAGTAAGCTGCCGGCCGTAGCGCTGATATTGCCGGATGGTACTACTTATGAGCATTTTGGTAAGGTTGAAACCGTAAACGGTTTGATCAACACCGCTACCGGTGCCGCTAATGTACGCGCCGATTTTGCGAACCCGCGCGGCCTGATCCGTAGTGGTAGCAGCGCGGTGGTGCGGATTCCAAAGGTGGTTAATTCAGCATTGCTGGTTCCGCAAAGCGCCACTTATGAGCTGCAGGATAAACGTTTTGTGTACGTTGTAGATGATCAGCATAAGATAAAAAATGTGGCTATTAATGTGATGGATAACACTGCCGATAAGTTTTATGTAATTACTGACGGACTTAAAGCCGGCGACAAAATTATACTGGAAAGCTCGGGTAACTTACAGGATGGTACCGTTATTAAACCAAATGAAGTTAATGCTGCTTCGGTTTACGGCAATCTTAAATAATACATATTTCTACCTTGTCAATCATCACTAAAGCAATATTATGCTTAAAAAATTTATAGAACGCCCTGTACTATCAACCGTTATTTCTGTATTGCTGTTGATACTGGGTATTTTAGGACTCATTAATCTGCCCATTTCACAATATCCTGATATTGCCCCACCTACGGTGCAGGTGGAGGCTTATTATAGTGGCGCCAATGCCGATGTAGTACTTAAAAGTGTTATTATCCCGATGGAAGAACAGATCAACGGGGTAGAGAACATGACCTACATGACTTCATCTGCCAGTAATGATGGTTCGGCATCTATCACAGTTTATTTTAAGGTTGGTACTAACCCGGATCTCGCTGCTGTAAACGTGCAGAACCGGGTATCAAGGGCTACAAGTTTGCTGCCGCTGGTAGTAACACAGTCTGGTGTTACGGTTGCAAAAAGCCAGAGCAGTAACCTTATCATCTTTTCGTTATACAGCGAAAATAAAACTTACGACGAGACATTTTTGCAAAATTATGCCAAGATAAACCTGGTGCCGCAAATACAACGCGTAACGGGTGTGGGTAATGCCAATGTTTTTGGATCCCGGGATTATTCGATGCGGATATGGCTAAAACCCGATGTAATGTCGAGGTATAATCTTATTCCTGATGATATTACCGACGCACTTAATGAACAGAATATTGAGGCTGCACCCGGTAAGTTTGGAGAAAATAGCAACCAATCATTCCAGTACGTTATAAGGTACAAAGGGCGGCTTAAAACAGCTGCAGAGTTTGGTAATATCATTATTAAATCGGTGGGTAATGGTCAGTTATTGCGCTTAAATGATGTGGCGCGTGTTGAATTGGGGTCACTTGATTATTCTTTTGATATTCAAACCAACAGCTTGCCATCGGTAGGTGTGGCTATTAGCCAAACCGCCGGCTCAAATGCCCGCGACGTGATCAATGAATCTAAAAAGATACTGGAAGCTGCTGCCGAAAAGTTCCCTAAAGGAATGAAGATCACTTACCTGGTTGATGCCAATAATTTCCTCGATGCTTCGATTGAGAAGGTGATAAGTACTTTGATTGAAGCATTTATACTGGTATTTATTGTGGTATTTGTATTTCTGCAGGATTTCAGGTCTACACTGATCCCTGCCATTGCAGTTCCGGTGGCCATTGTGGGGACTTTCTTTTTCCTCAACCTTTTTGGTTTTACCATTAATTTGCTTACGCTATTTGCGTTGGTGTTGGCAATTGGTATTGTGGTAGATGATGCTATTGTGGTGGTTGAGGCTGTGCATGCCAAGCTGGATCTGGGCTATAAATCGGCCCGGAAAGCATCTATTGATGCAATGAACGAGATCTCAGGAGCCATAGTTTCCATCACATTGGTTATGTCGGCTGTATTTTTACCGGTAACATTTATTTCAGGGTCAACAGGGGTATTCTATAAGCAGTTTGGTATTACGCTGGCAGTTGCTATTCTACTTTCGGCAGTAAACGCTTTAACATTGAGTCCCGCTTTGTGTGCCCTGTTTTTAAAACCCCATGAAAAGGGAACAAAAAAGCATGGTTTTCTCAATCATTTTTATGTGGTGTTCAATGCTTCTTTTGATGCCGTAACAGGTAAGTATAAAAAATCAGTGAACTTTTTAGCTCATAGAAAATGGATAGCCCTTGCTGCAGTGGCTGTTTTTTCGGCGGTGCTGATATATTTGGTTAAAACAACGCCATCAAGCTTTGTACCTAATGAAGACCAGGGGACAGTTTTTGCGGCTATCAGCTTACCGCCCGCTTCATCAATGGAACGTACCGAGGCGGTTGCCAGTAAGATTGATAGCATCGGTCACACCTTCCCGGCGGTTGTAAACACGCTTAAATTGGTGGGCTTTAACTTTATTGCAGGATCTGGAAGTGCATACGCCATGGTGATCATGAAGCTGAAAGGCTGGGACGAACGTAAAGATAAAAGTCAAAGCCTGCAAAGTATTATTGGTCAGCTATCAGCCAAAACCAGTGGTTTAAGGGAAGCCAACGTTTTTTATTTTTCGCCGCCAACCTTACAAGGTTTTGGTAACAGTGATGGTTTTGAATTTCAATTGCAGGATAAAGGAGGTCATTCGATTGATGAATTGTTTAGAGTGAGTAACAACTTCCAGGCGGTTCTTAAAAAACGGAAGGAGATACAAAGTTTAAATTCATCCTTTAACCCCAACTTTCCACAATTCCAGGTGGATGTAAATGTGGCTAAATGTAAAGAGGCTGGTGTAACGGTAAATTCGGTATTAAATACGCTGCAGGGATATTATGGCGGCTTATATGCGTCAAATTTTAACCAATTTGGTAAGCAATACCGTGTAATGGTACAGGCCGATTATGATTACCGGGCCAATGAAATAGGTTTAAGTAAAATATTTGTGCGTAACAGCGCTGGTACCATGGCGCCTATCACTTCATTTATAACTTTGAAAAGAGTGTTCGGTCCGGAGTCGATTTCAAGGTTTAACCTGTTTACGGCTATATCTGTTTCCGGCTCACCTAATCCCGGTTATAGTACCGGCGATGCTATCAAGGCAATAAAAGAGGTAGCGCAGCAAACCTTACCGGCTGGTTACGATTTTGAGTTCTCTGGTCTTACCCGCGAGGAATTGAGCACGGGGACACAATCAGCCTATATATTTATCCTTTGCCTGGTGTTTGTATATTTTTTGTTGAGCGCCCAATATGAAAGTTACTTACTGCCGTTCGCTGTGTTGCTTTCGTTACCGGTAGGTTTAGCAGGCACTTACCTGTTTGCCCGGATCTTTGGTGTAGGGAGTAACATTTATCTGCAGATCTCGCTCATTATGCTCATTGGATTGCTGGCTAAAAATGCAATCCTGATTGTAGAGTTCGCTTTAGACAGGCGTAGGGCGGGCATGGATCTGGTACCTGCTGCCATTGCTGGCGCTGAAGCCCGTTTACGACCGATCCTGATGACCTCCTTTGCCTTCATTTTTGGTATAATGCCTTTAATGGTTTCAACAGGGGCCGGGGCTAACGGCAACAGATCGATAGGTACAGGTGCTGTAGGAGGGATGTTTATAGGTACAGTGTTTGGGGTATTTGTGATCCCGGTATTGTTCATCATATTTCAGCACCTGCAGGAAAAAGTAAGCGGTAAACGAAAATACGATGAGGATGATGAAAATGATGAAGCAGTAATAACTCCTGCTAACTAATTCATTAAAAGGTGTAACATGAACAAATTCAGTTTTAAATATATATTACTTTTTACGCTGTTATTCGGTGCGCTATCCTCCTGTAAAATCACCAAAACTTACAACCGCCCAACTGTGAGTACAAACGGACTTTATCGCGATCAGCAATTAAATGATACAACAACAATGGCAGCAATGCCATGGCAGAGCCTGTTTGCTGATACCATATTAAGATCACTGATACAGGAAGGGCTGAACAATAACCTCGATCTTAAAACGGCCGTCCAGAGAATCGTAGAGGCACAGGCAACATTACAGCAAAGTAAGGCTGCATTTTATCCATCCTTAAGCGGTAATGTAGGCGTAACCAGGTCTAAGCAATCTTCGGCCGGCTTAAATTATCCTGCCGGGGTAAGCATCAATACTTTAACTACCAATTACCAGGCTGGTTTAACATCCTCATGGGAAGCCGATGTTTGGGGTAAATTAAGCAGTACCAAACGGGTAGCCCTTGCTAATTTTTTGCAAACTGATGCAGCCAAAAGAGCTGTACAAACTCAATTAATTGCAGATATAGCAAATAATTATTTTACACTATTGGCCTTGGATAAACAACTGGAGATCACTCTTGAAACCCTGAAAAACAGGATAAAGGATGTGGAAACCATGAAGGAATTAAAAGCAGGGGCGGTAGTAACCGGCGCTGCTGTGGTACAAAGTGAGGCTAATCGTTATGCAGCGGAAGTATCCATTCCGGATTTGAAACGCAGTATTCGCGAAACCGAGAACGCTTTGGATATATTGCTTTCAAGGCCGCCCGGCCCCATTAATCGCGGTAGCTTGGCAAACCAAAAAATGGTAAGCGAGTTACAGTCTGGTATTCCAACTCAACTGCTTAACAACCGCCCCGATGTACAGCAAAGCGAATATTCCTTTAGGGCAGCTTTTGAAAATACCAATGTTGCCAAAGCTTATTTTTATCCATCATTTACCATAACTGCTTCGGGAGGTTTATCCACATTGCAGTTAAAAGACTTTTTTGTCAATTCTATATTCTATAATATAGCAGCAGGTTTAACACAGCCCATTTTTAACCAGGGACTAAATAAAGCGCGACTGCGTACTGCACAAGCCCAGCAACAGGAGGCCTTAAATAGTTTTCAAAAAACGCTGCTTGTTGCAGGACAGGAAGTTTCAAATGCGCTATATGCACAGCAAACGGCTTTAGAAAAACAGGATGCGCGCAGTAAGCAGATCATAGCCCTGCAAAGGGCCGTTGATTATACCCAGGAGCTGTTAAGGTATAGTTCGGCTACTAATTATACAGATGTATTAACATCGGAGCAAAACCTGCTATCTGCCCAACTAAGTGGAGTTAATGACAGATTACAGGAATTACAGGCAGTAGTGAATCTTTATCGTGCTTTGGGTGGTGGATGGAAGTGATATGCCTGGTTTTATTATCTCCAGCGTATTTTAAACCTCGCTATGCTTTTTTTTTCTGGACTGATGGAAATTATCATCGGCTAAGTTTCTGTCTGTAAAAAACTACACTAAAAAGAAGCTTTTTCCATAGATAGATAGTGTATTAATAGTGATTAGGCAATAAAGCCTGTAAATTGAGGGATTTTATCCCGGTTATTGTCTGTTAAGCGGGTATGAATAGCTTTTAGTGTAACAGCCTTTTTTGTAATGAGGTCAAAAATAGTATTTCTGACACTTTTAAGAGGTTGATTGATATTAATGTGTACTATTTTCATACTTACAGGTAAACCAATTTCATGCCAGCTATTAACTTTAATGGAATTGTGGGTCGTGAATGCGTCTCATCAACAATGATTTTCTAACATTTGTATATAATGTATATAGTTTGAGCTTGCTTTATTAAATTTAGTCTAAAGGTTTTTTAAAATTTTTAGTGTCTCGGCGTGAAATTCGTCATCGCCTTGAAAACAATTTCGGCCGAAGGCTGCCTTCGGCTTATAGTTTTCCTACAACTTAATTTGAATTTTTTAAATTTTTCGCTCTGGTAATTAACATCTTATACACAGGCGTTAGTAAAAAGTGAGAATAGGTTTGCAGGAGTGTAAAAAGTGGCTACCTTTGCAGCCCGCAAATAAGGAAGCGGGATTGTTCTTAGAAAGGTTACTGAAGCGGGTTTTTTGGAAGCAGGATAAGCGGAAAAGGCAGAGAAAAAAGAAACTCAAAAAAACTTCAGATAAATTTTCGGAAAGTCAAAAAGTTTGCTACTTTTGCACCCCGCAACGGGGATAGAGAAAAGGGTAGTAGAGCGGTTCAAAACTTAGGATTTCGAAAGAAAAAATAAAAAAAATAAGTTTTGGAAAGATGGAAAAGGTTTCTACCTTTGCAGACCCAAACGGAAGGGTGCTTGAGAGAGCGAAAGAAGTTGAGTCTGAGCAAATCAGGCGATAAGAAAAGAGGGAAGAAAGTTAGCCTTGGTTAACGAGTAATCAAAAGGGGTTTGAGAGCGATTCTCGGGCTTACAAAAATGACAAATCAGACAAGGCAACTTGTAAAGATTATATAGCGGAACCGTGATGGGGAGGCGAAAAAGTTCTTTTAAGAAATAGAAAATCATGTAGAGTAACACAGAAGCTGAAAGCGGAATGCGTAAAGCAGGAAGCAAAAGGCGGATGAGTTATGATAACAAAGAGTTTAGATACTGTATAAAGATACATAATTATACAGATTCTATTATTAATAATAGGGTCAGTGGTTAAACACACATTTTACAATGGAGAGTTTGATCCTGGCTCAGGATGAACGCTAGCGGCAGGCCTAATACATGCA
>NZ_JBFUKZ010000040.1:0-27307 GCF_056400585.1 Mucilaginibacter sp. P5_A6
ATCCCCAACTATACAGGGCGAATTTGCAAGCGCACCTGCTTATTGGGGATTGCTTCGTTCCTCGCAATGACGATTCAAAAAATCACGTCATCCTCATTTTTTCCAGGATTACCTAGTGGATACAATGACGCGTGGATATATGCTTCATTAGAAGTCTAAAAACATTTAATAAATCATTTTTAGACAGCCTCTTAGCAGGCAGAATATAATAAAGCAAAAGAGGTTGACCCTTTTGAGCCAACCTCTTTTGCTTTGTCATTTTTATTGATGCTTATTTCTTTATTAAATGGTCTGGAATGGGGTGCTTGCGTAAAAACTCTTTGGCTTCTTCGGCTTTTGTTACAAAGTAAGGATCATTGCTGCGGTCTTTAACCTTATCGCTAACAATAGCGTCGCCATAAAAACCTTTTTCGTCAATCACTTTCTTAATGGTTGGCATAATTACTCCTTTCTTTATTCTTATAACCAAATTTAACGTTTTATTTCCTGCCTTTACCTGAGTGTTTACTTTTTTTGATGCCACCTACTTGTTATGATGCACATTTTGCAGGTTGAAACCGGGTGTATACTTAGCATGCGGGCCACAAGCCGGGGACGCTTGCGGCGCCGAAAAATGCTTGCGGGAGCGGGGAGAAGTCCTCCAGTTTCGTTGTGGACAGGGATACCAGGTGCTTTCGAAGCGCTTGCGGGAGCGAGGGGAACAGGAACGACAATTGTTGACATTCCATCCTCAATTAAAAACAAATCTGTTTGGTAAGTACGCCATTATTATTATATCCAGGAATGGGACGGTATTGAATGTACTTGCAGGTATTGCAGTAATCAAATAAATATTCAAATTTGTCTTGCCCAGTTAAAGTCCCACAACTTTTTTTACGCTGTCTCTATTTAAAGACTCCATTCTTGAGATTATTTTTGGATGTACTTTGCCATTAACATCTATAACCACATAGGTTGGAAATCCTCCTTCTGCATTAAAGGCAGTTTTTAATTTAGCTATAATTTTGTCATTGATAAAAATATGCGTACCTGGAATTTGGATATCTGCGATTTTATTTTTCCATAGATTAATA
Source organism: Mucilaginibacter sp. P5_A6 (assembly GCF_056400585.1). Classification (NCBI taxonomy): domain Bacteria; kingdom Pseudomonadati; phylum Bacteroidota; class Sphingobacteriia; order Sphingobacteriales; family Sphingobacteriaceae; genus Mucilaginibacter; species Mucilaginibacter sp. P5_A6. Next base: position 1,074 of record NZ_JBFUKZ010000040.1, read on the forward strand.
TTTGAACCAGCGGTAGTACATAAGTATATGTATTCAATAGGTAAATCCTTATTTTGCTCATGTAAGCTTTTGCTAAATGGTAAATCCATTAAACAAGGGGCACACCAGGTAGCCCAAAAGTCAATGATCAGTGCTTTTTTGGGGAATTTTGATCTCAGGTTTAGAATAAAATCATCAATGTTTGCAATCGTATCTAATTGGTATAGGTTGGCTTCGAAAGGTAATTTCATCAATGGAGTGCCAATATCTGTTTTTTCTAATTTTTTTGACACAGCTAACAAGCTATCTATCCTTTTTTGATTAATGGTGGCTTTAGCCAATTCGTCTGTCGCGATTTTTTTGCACCATTTTGTTTTGATACTATTGATGATCGATGGATAAGACTTAGAAAACCTGTCTTTTTCCGAGCCCAAAAAATATAGTTTTAATATATCAGCTTTATGTTGTGTGTATAAACTGTCGAACAATGTCATGGTACCTTCCAACGCCGCTGTTTTTTTACTGACATAGTTATTTATACTATAGATATTTAGGTACTCATAATACAAAACACCATCGTTACTTGTGAAAAAAGGTTTATGATTACTGATCTCGTCAAAAAATTTATTCGGCATAATATCATCCCTATAAGCGACACAGAGATTTCCGTAAAGATGAGACAAAGTCTCATCTTTAATGGCCCAACCATAATTGGGAAACTGAGTGATAAATTCGTTATCTATTTGTACACGTTGTTTGCGAATGGAGTCGACCTTAAATGAGAAGGCGCCAATTGTATATCTTTTTCTGGAGTCACATAGCTTATTGAAGCTTTTATATAAATTATCCTTTTCATTCTTTTTAAACAGCATGTTTTTATTCATTACAGTATTCAATTCCCCGTCATTGCCTGAATATTCTACGCCATCATCAATCATATATGCTCCACCTTTTTGTATTTTATGCACGTCTATAGTAATGGTCAATCCTGTGTTAACGTATATCCCGGCGTATAAATAATCGCCTACACTTAACCATATTTGTTGATAAGGCAAGTTTTGATGAAGAATTATTTTCGACAAGCCAGTAGCGTCGGTCTCCGAAAACATTGTAGCTTGAAACCCTATTCCGATCTGTACGAGTGTATATTGTATATCCACTTTTTTAACACTATCCGGCAGATTTTTTATTTGAATAATTAATGTTGCAGGTTTACGACCAGTTAGATAAGAATCCATTTTGGGATCCTCCATTGCAAGATGAGAAACATTTTGTGCACTTAACCGGGTGCAATAGAATGACAATAACAAGAATATTAAGTATTTCATGGCTTATAGTTTTGTTTTTTGATGGTATGTAAAGCTTTTACAGGTTGAAACCGGGCATATACTTAGCATTCGGGCCACAAGCCGGGGACGCTTGCGGTAGCGAAGGATTAGCAATTAATCAATGTATTCTAAAAGCTGTAACAATTCCTTATCGGTAATCGTCGATTGCTCGGATTTGTCGTACATGTACAGCAAATATATTTCTGCATCTCTTACAACAATACAGGTGATAACCCTTGCACCGCCTGATTTTCCTTTGCCTTTTGAGGCAATCGCCACACGTATTTTATAACAATCATTGCCGATAGGCGTACCAATATCAGGCGTTTGTTCAAGCTGGCTAATGAGTGTTGCCAGTTCCGATTTAAGCGAGGGATATTTTTTTAAATACCGTTTGAACTGTTTGTCAAATGGTTGGATCGTACGAACATTATAATTCATTCAATAATTCTGAGGCCGGGCGGCTTTTGATCGTGCCTGCCTTGACTTTATCGGCAAGCTTAAAAGCCTTTTTAATATGGGTTAATTCTTCCAGTACCGCAGCATCGGGCGCAGACAAGGGTTTAGCTTTCACATAGGAATGGCTTTTAAGCAATTCCAGAAAGCTATCCGCTTTATTATCAGCAATGTCGATTACAAGTTTCATTGTCCTACCTTATACTACAAATGTACCATTAAAACATTAAAAAGTGAATAGGAAGATTAAGCCTCTGGTCGATGTTTTCACCGCACCAGGCCAAAGTTTTGTATATTGAAGCGATATCTTATTACCCAACAGTCAATACGCTTTTTCAGAAAACGTCATTTAACAAGATGGTGCGGCGAACCATCGGCCATAGGCTGAAGATTATATCCAACTACATCTTAATATACTCATAATCGATAATTGTTTTGCTGCCATCGCTTCCGGTATGAGTGGAGTTAACAGGTAAATCTTCTTTATTATAAGTAATTACAGTTTTACCAACATTGTTTATAGTTAAAAGATTGTGTGGAGTTTGGATTGGATAAAGTTCCACCAGGTAATTGAAATTAGGATTCAAACCCACCACATTATGAAAAGGGTTTTTTTTATCGTCCCATTGAATAGTTGCATTCCAATCATTCATCCCCTCCGGAGCACCAAAGTATGTAAAATTACCTTGTGCATCATATTTCAACCCATATCTTTTTTTAACAAAAATAACTCTTCCATTAGCGTCCAGCGATATCGGGACAACTGCTACCTGAACTCCATCTCTTGTTTCAAAATAAATTTGCTCACCCGCAACGGTATTATAATTGTAAACGAAAACCTGTGTTCCCTGCACTTGATTCGTAACGTTAGTAAGTACCGCTTTAGTCAAACGGTTGTTTGAGTCGTACTCATATGTATAGGTTTCCCACTGTCCGGCCGGAGTTGTACTATAGTTTTCTGTACGAGATTTTAACACACGCCTTTCATTATCATATATATATTCTTCCACTCTTTTTTGAGTTGGAGAATATTGGAATGTGATCTTACTTACTACAGAAACTTTATTTGAATCATCCTTTTCAATTGAGTTGTTTTTTTTACATGATTGGAAACATGCTACAAATAGCATTAGCGATAGGATAGTATAGATCTTAGTCATAGAGGTTAGGTTTCGACCCCTAAAATTAGAATATTTATCTTAAAATTCAAAGCTCATCGGTGTAAGATAACCAATCCCTCCTAAGTGCGGCAATATAAAAGGTTGACTTGAACGATGATACATGTGGTTCAGAAATGTAAACAAGAGCGCCTTTATATCATTGAGCAATGGCGGACGTGTGACTTTCTTGGTCTGAAAGTTCTGCCTCCGTGACTTGCAGGTTGAAACCGGGCGCATACTTAGCATGTGGGCCACAAGCCGGGGACGCTTGCGGCAGCGAAGGGTTACCAGTGATGCAATAAGGAGCTTTTCAGAAGAGTCAATTTTCAATTACTTTAACACATTCAATGATAATAGTGGTACTGGAGCTTGGAGTACAAATGGAACTTTTAACTTCAACCCTATAGACAAACTTGTGGAAGTGTTCGAAGAGAACAAAAAGCTCTATGAACAATTACTAGCAAGTGAAAGAGAAAAAATTGAATTGCTAAAGAACAAATAAGATTTACTTCAAAGGATATGGCGGCCCTTCGTTATCATCCGGCTCTTTAAATGGATTTCCAAACAATTGATTCAGCCGCTTTTCCAATTGATCAACTGACATTTCTGTAGGAACTCCTAAGCCACAATCTTCCAATGATCTAAACCACGTTTCCAGTTCATTACTCTCAGTCTCATTAAGTAAATCCATCCGCTACCTTTGAGCAAGGTCAAGAATGCGGAGTTTATAATTTGCAAGTTACATACTGTCAGAAAGAATTGTTATATTAAGTAAGTATAGTTTTTACAATTTTGAGAAGTATTGTTTACATTATCTATCTAGTTCAAGATGAACCTAACTCCATTAAATCGACTACCCTAGGTCCTCATAAACAAGTCCTAGCTCTTCAACAAAATGTTTTTCTGCCAGCATAATCTGAGATTTTCGTATTTCCAAAATATCGACTGTTCCTAGATTTTGATTATATGCCTGTTTGACTTCATTGTTTATCAAATATGGCGTAAGATCGTAACTGGAATGTAACCATGAAGTTAGTTCTTTCAATTTTCCAACAACTGGGCCATTAGGGGTATCAATATAAAAAACCTGATTTTCCAATGCCAGAGCAATTTCTTTATCCTTGGATTTGAAAATTGGCAGCACTTTAAAACCATCTACCTTTCCAGTAATATTTAATTGGTCTTTGATTCTGTTCAACATAAGCAAAACCAGTGACTTTGCCCTGACACTGCCCATACTTATTCTTCCAGGTAAACGTGACACGCTAAACTTTTTGTCAGGCTTATCAACGTAAAGCGGATCATCGATGTCACCTTGAATAAAATCTTGAAATTGGTGATAGGCCAAACGCTGCTTACTCAGGTTATATTGTGTGAAATATCCGGAATAAGAGGTGATCCAAAACCATTCTTTTAAGGTATTCAAGGATTTTGGGGTTGGATTATGGCATTTAGTAAAGAAATCAGTAATGAAAATGAGTTGATTGTTATAAGGTAATAACTTTGCATCTAAAACCCATAACTCATTATGAAGAAATGCCACAGCCTTTCTGATGCTTTTTAAGGTAGTCCTAGTAACGTCTATGAAATCCTCCCTAATCGCGAGTTCCTCTAGCATTTTTGAATTGGTCTGATCAAAAAATACTTTTCCAAAAGAGTTAATTATGCATTGAAGTACAAGATTCCGTTTGATGGTTCCGAAATGATATTCCTTTAAATCTTTAAGCAAATCATCGATTTCAGTACCTAAACGGAAATTACGGGATGGGTTATAGGATAAGGCCGATATTTTCCAATCATCAGATATACTTACACCTGTGGAATTTACTCTGCTGAATATATCTACAGCCTGAACAGCAGTTCCTCCAATTATATCTATTGAAGGGACCTGATAATCGACAAGACGCGCACTAAGAGTTTCGTACTTAGATATGTATTTTTGAATTTCGGCGTCCGAAAGGTGTGCATTATAGAGTTGCTTTTGAAAACCAAAAAATTCCTTACTGTCTACAAATTTGTATAAAGGAACTTTATATATTTCCAAATCGTTCAGATTGGCTTTTTTGTTATACTCAAATCTGTCATCCTGCAAATTATATATTAAATTATATTCCTGTAACCACTGTTCGTTATCCCTTTCTAACGTAGTATCATAAGGATTAACCAAACACCCGAATAAAGTGGAGATACGTTGATATCCATCCAAGATGAAAAAATGTTCGTTGGAACGATTCGGAATGTAATATGACCCGATTTTCTCTGCCTCAAAATGAAAAAAATCACCATCAGCTTCAGCCCCTGGTCTCCAAAAAAGAATAGATCCAATTGGGTAGCCATTCTTTATGCTATCAAAAAGTTCTAATTTATCCTTCATTTTCCAGACAAATTCGCGCTGAAAAGCTGGGACCCGAATAATTCCTTTCTGAAAATCATCGATGTAGTGAAATAATCGCCTTACTCGTGTGTGTATCTGGAGCTTCTCACTCATGTTAAATTTTTAATCTTACTTAGAATCCTTTCTAACTCATTAGAATTGGCCCTGTTGTTAAGGGTAAACTTATTGACATGTCCACTACTAATAAACAAATTAGGAAAAGTATCTTTGAAGTGTGCGTAATTTAGTCCTCTATCAAGATGGTCAAAGTTAGCTTTATCTATATTATAAAGTGCAAGGATTTCCGCTTTTAAAGGTTTTCTTACGCCTTTATCGTCTTGCTCTTTAGAAAAGCCGCTTTTGTAATTTAAAAAATCCTTCTGTTCTTGACTTAATGTTTTGTAAACGTCAATCCAAGGTTTGGTTTTCGTTTCACTGATTGAATCAATTACCTCATCAGGCATGTAATTTTCCATCATACGCTTTTCCAAAAAGTGAAAGTTGGTAATTCCTTTAGATCTTAAGTATGCTTCAAGTTTTACGTAGTCCGACTTTTTCGGTTGTGTGGCAAATTCCTTATCGCTGTCTAGTAAAACCATACAACGTAAGTATTTTTGTGGATCGGTGCCATTTCTTGCGGCAAGTTCATTGAACGATTGAAGTTTTCCTTCAATAAAGTTCGCGACATTTGTACACCCGCCGGCATTTTCAAATTGAATCCAGCCATTATTAACAAAATCAACTAAGATTTGATTTCCTCTCGCTGTCTTTGCATCAAAATGATAGATAATTGCTCGAACGAAAGAAGAATCATTTTTATTATTCTCTAAAATGATAGAAGCTGGCTGGATAAAAAAACGAATTGCCTCTTCAAGATTAAAAGATGTAGTGCCTTGGTTTTGATCAGTGATTCGATAACTAACATTGGCATTCGTCGTCCAATAAGCATCGAATTCATCGTCAAGCAGTTTCTTATCGTCTATGTTAAGGTTCGAATAATTATCGGTATGAGCAACATCTCTACTGTCAACATAGACATTATATCTAGGAACGGAGGCGCCCGGATTCCATGTTAGCAGGTTTAATATAAAGTAAAAGCCTTTGGAGTCTTTAGTTTCAAAAGTGTTTTTAGCTATTTCAATCCACATTACTCGGTTTCCTTAATTTGCGCATCTTTAATTGCACGAGTTTCTGCCAAAGTTTCTGTAAAAATGCCCTCCGGCCACCATTTGACACCCCCTTTTTCGTCTACGGGTATTTTTTTTATAACACTTTCATTAGATTCTTCTATGAAATCTACGTAATAAATCGCCAAATCTTCCTTACGTAGCTTTTGCTCAGCCACCAATCGTCGCAACCGTAATACAAAGTTTTGTGAGTGGGTTTCAATTAGATACTTTTTGTTATTGTTGCTTATGTAGGAATCTGCAAATCGCTGTGCCAGATTTCCATGGGCCGCAGGATGCAAGTGCGTCTCGGGTTCCTCCATAACGATTCTTACCTCTTCGTCTTCTGGCATAAATGATCGAACAATGAGAGGTAAAGCTTGGTTCATTCCTTGGCCAACATTGACGATATTGATTTGGTTTATACTCTTATTAGACAATACGATTTGAAAGGTCGGCTCTGGTGCCACCACTTCTACTACTTCAATCTTCCACCCCTCGAAATTCTCTTCGTACCATTTGCTTACTAATCCCAATAGAGCATCTGAATTATCAAAGCTTTGAATTAATATCGGATAGGCATTATTGCCTGTAATGCCTATTGTATCATAATTCTCAAAGCTATTTGAGTACCCAGGCTTAGGTATTTCTCTGAAAGGACCAATATAATCGTAATTGATTTTTAAGTTTTTAAAATCGCGACCTTCTACTTTTAGGCCTTTAAATTTTACACTTGATGGTTCTACTGATTCACCGTTGTAAATCCATTTAAATATATTTGGGCGGTCCTTTCTGTCGATTCCGACCGAAACCTCTAATGTTTCATCCGCAGCAGATATATTCAATTCAAGAATACTGGTGATTGCACGGTTATAAACTAGATCCTTATTTGAAAGACCTAATTTGATGCCGTGATTCTCCCATTTCAAAGCCGGTAAGAATTTACCGGAAAGGCTATCTGACAGTAGAGGAAGAAGTTTAGAAATAGCACTTTTGCCGGAACTGTTCTTTCCAATTAAAATAGTAATTGGGGAAAATTCAATTTCTTGGAGGTTCTTAAAAGACTTATAATTTAAAAATGAGATCTTATTGACCATAATTCGATTACTTGACAAGAATATGCTTGTAGGTCAAATTTAACCAAAGAGATGAAATATGTACTAAATTGCTATGCAATATTTATTAATTTACTTTAGAGGAATAAATCAGATTGGCATAGCAATTCTGATGGGCAAGGAAAATTCAATATTTTATATGGTAAAAAACAATTATAAATGGAACTAGACAGAAAAAAGATTGCAGAAATTTTTAATTCAGAAATCAAGCAGGCAAACTTCGACTTTGAGGTAGATACTGTCCTTGAAAGTGATATAAAGCCAGAAGCTTTTTTAAGTTTAAAAAACATTATACAGTTTGAAAAGAATCGTAATCCTATAAACAGTATTTTTAACCAACTATCAAAAGACAGATTTAACGATTTTGGACAGTTTCATCATTTCAAAAATGTTCAAATTACTTTAGATATAATTAAAAACAAATCTATTCAGATAAGTAGTCTTTCATCGAACGATACTAATGATTTTGCGGAATATACAGAATTCTTTAAGCGTACCGGTCATTTTTACCCGCTGGTCGCGGCAGATTTTCAAAAGAAAGCATGGGAAAATAAGCTTAACCCACAGGACGATTCCCCGGCAGATGTTGACAGAAAGGAAATCTTCATTTTATGCTTTACTCAGGATAATCATAACGAAAATTTTTGGAGGAACTATGCTGATAAAGATCATGGAGTTGCCATTGGTTTTAGGTTTTCCAGATTCGAGGAAAATAAAAAATGGCTATTTGATTTTAGGGATATTTTTTATGACAAAGGCTATTCTTTCGACTTTTTAAATTCCATCAATTATCAATTAAAAAAACATCATAACAAAGTAGTCTTATTGGATGGGATAGTTCAGTTTTCTAAATTTTACAAAAGGGCAAAGTATAATTGGGAAAATGAAACGCGGCTTTGTTTTCATTATGACGATCATCCACTTCTGAATCATAGAGCGATATTAAACAAAATTTTTCCTGTACATTACGTAAATGAGACGGGGAGAAATTATATTAATCTCCCGCTTATAGGAAATGAGCAATTGAATCCTTTTTTCGACTTGACAATTACCGAGGTCGTTTGCGGAAAATTCGTTTCGGAAACAGACTTTAAGGAGATTGCCGGAACCTTGAAAGCATCATTTCCTAAGGCTATTATCTGGCAAAGAAGGTAATGTCAACACCTTTTATCGATATTTCTACCGCCTATACTCTTAATTAGGAATAAATCCGCTTTTTATCGGTGGGTTATTTATTAAAAAACTTCTGAAAACAATTTGACTTGTGTTTAAAATGCTAAAATTGTTAGTAACTATGGTGTTTGTTTAAAACTTTGCGTTGTTACTGCCGGCGTTAATTTGTAATTTTAATAAATTAATAATAAGAGAGTTACGAATACTATGAATGAAGTTGAAGAAGCGGTTAAGGTCCTTAAGATTGTTAAAGAACCCCGGATATCACTAACAATGATATCGCGTTATATTGTCGCTACGATAGCTGGAAAACTGAGAATCATAAAAGGTTGCAAATATCCTCCTGAATATATACCAAGATTTTACGAAATGGCCAGAAAACTGGTCTGTGAACTATTTGAGGGTAATTTCATTGGCCAGGAAGAATTGTATTTTGAAGAATTTCAAAGGCAAGCCGCAATTTATCGGAAAGAAGCGAAAAGCTATACCGAAAAAAAAGACGATCACAAAAACCGAATCTATTCTGCCAAGGGATTAGAAGCACTGGTAGCTATGGCTCCGCTACTCATACCAATATTGCAGCAACACACGCTCCACAGCAACTTGAGCCGCAGGCGAAACGCAATAGCAAAGAATGGTGTCAAGATTGGCGCAATGGCTGATATGCTCCTTTTAGACCAGGTGGGCGTTGACCACATTGGATTTTTAAAGTTTAACTTTTCCTCGACTAAATTAAAAAAGGAAGAAGCAGAAGCCAAGCTATTTGTTTTGAAGCAGTTCTATGAGGAAAAAGGGGTTAAACTATATCCTAAAAGCTGCATATTAGTTGACGTGATCGGATGGCGACTATATTCTGCAGCAGATGTCGCAGATGCAGAAACAGCAATAAATAAAGCGACTGTTGAAATCCGGGATAATTGGGATCTGATCTAATAATGCTCGGAATCAAATGCAAATTCATATTGTAGTTATAACGCTAATTGTTTAATTTAGCACTTAAGAGCATAGCATTTTTGACTTCTTTCTTAATGAGAGACCTATTCGGAGACCTGTAATAATTTAATTATTATAACATATTGATAATCAAGCTGAAGTAGTTTATTAAAAACTCCCTGAGGGTACGGAAGTCCCTTGTCCGAAAGTCCGAACGTCCTTTGTCCGAAAGTCCGAACATCAGAAAGTCCGAATATCCTAAACTTCCCCACCCGTTGCCCAGCTGATCATACGGTTTACGGTGGCCAGGCCTAACTGGAGTTTGGCGGCTATTTTGCGCTGACTGTAACCCTGGCGGTGCAGATCGGCAACCTGGCGGGCGGTGCGGTCGCGGTCCTGCTGGTCGGGCCGGCGCAGGTGGCTGTGTTCGGCGCTGTGAGCGGTAAGGGTGAACTGGAGCAGGCTGTTGCGGTGTTCCAGCTTCAGCAGGCAAACGTTATCGGACCCGTAGGTTTCGGTGGTGCTGCGCTGTTTTATTTGTTTAAGGTAACGGTACCCCGGCATGGTTTGGCTTTCGCCTATGGCGAAGGCGCTATCGCAAAAGTTCATGAGCATTTTGCTGCCCTGCAGGTCGTTACGGCTAATGGGTATGGCTGTGTTGCGTTTGGGGGTATGCGCCAGCACCAGGATGCTGAGGCCGTGGCGGGTTTTAAGGTATTTGAGCTTTTTCATGAGGGGCAGGGCCTCGTTGGCGCTTTGGGTGCCCTTGCGCAGGCAGGTAATGTTATCGATAATAAGCACCGTGGCGCCCGTAGTTTTAATACCGCGGGTGAGCGCGCCGATAACATAATCATCGTAATTTTTTTGATCGATGGGGAGCATGCTCAGCTGGTTATACTCGCCGCGGTGAAAATTGTCGTCGAACTTATAAGTACCGTTTTTACCGGTATACCGCTGCTCAAACTGTTTGGAGCTAAGCTCAAAATCGATATACAGCACGGGTGTGGGTTTGGCCCCTAACTGAAAACCTGTAATGGACTTGCCGCGGGTAATACTGTCGCCAAGCTGCACAGCCAGGATGCTTTTACCCATATTGGTATCGGCAAACATGATGCACAGCTCGCCTTCTATCCAAAACCTGTCGAACAGCATCTGGGGCTGGTCGCTTTCTTTTTCCATGGTCATCCACTGGTTAAGGGAGTGGATATGGAACAGGTCGGCAACCGTTTCAGGGTCGGGAGTGGAGGGGGGCGTGGTTCGTGTTGCGTGGTTCGTGTTGCTGCTTTTGGCGGGAATGATTCCGCGGATCTCGTTGCGGAGATCTTCGATGATGGGTGGTCTTTCTGATGTTTGCATGAGTGGTGTCAAGTAGTTAGTAGTTAGTATCAAGTATCAAGATTTTTGATGTAGTTAACGTGGGGGATGTGGGTGAAGTTGGAGGTAGTTAAGGTGCATTGTTCGGGCTTAACCAAAACCTGCACCTCGTCACCCGCAGCCGGTTCCTTACAAATTTACACATCCGCCTAAGCAAAAATGGTGACACTGTTTTGTCACCATTGCGGGTTAAACATGCTGGCTAAATAAATGGCGTTAATTCAAGAGTTAACCTCTTTTTATTATCATTTTTCTTGATTTTTCTCGATTATTATCGACCCCTGGATTAGATATGAGATGTTAGATATGAGATTTGAGACAAGGTTAAATAGGTTTCGGGTTTCAAAAAGTCTTTTGTCCTTTATCCGAAAGTCTTTTGTCCTTATGTTATGCAGGGCACATTTTCATACTGCAGGGGCCGGATTTGAGCAAAAAGTGTCAATTTATCAAAAATGCAAGTGCTTGACAATCAGTATAAATGGTGTTCCATAGGCTGTTTTCTAAAAACATAAAGTATTGATAGCCAACATCAAGGCGTTCCATGCCGTTCCGGGCGTACCAGGCGTTCCGATGGAACGCTTTTTAGTATCAAGTAGTTAGTATCAAGTATCAAGACAGGAGAAGAGTCCGAAAGTATGGGAAGGTTGGCATAACCGCCATTTGTCTTGCTACTTGATACTAACTACTTGATACTATCTACTTCCTTTCGCCTTTCCGCTTTTTTTCCTAATTTTGCGCATCCTTTCAAAATAAAACAATATTACCTTGGAGCACCAGGAATTAACCACCGTTGAAACCGCCAAAGATTTAGGCTTACTACCCGAAGAATTTGAACGTATTATAGAGATCTTAGGGCGCGTGCCCAACTTTACCGAGCTATCCATCTTCGCGGTAATGTGGAGCGAACACTGCTCGTACAAAAACTCCATCACCTGGCTAAAAACCCTGCCTAAAGACAGCGACCGCATGCTGGCCAAAGCAGGTGAAGAAAACGCCGGTCTGGTTGACCTTGGCGATGGCATTGGCTGCGCCTTCAAAATAGAATCACATAACCACCCGTCGGCCCTTGAACCTTACCAGGGCGCGGCAACAGGTGTGGGCGGTATCAACCGCGATATATTCACCATGGGTGCAAGGCCCATTGCCCAGCTAAATTCCCTGCGCTTCGGCGACCTTAAACTGGAAAAAACCCAGTGGCTGGTTAAGGGCGTGGTAAAAGGCATCAGTCACTACGGCAACGCCTTTGGTATCCCAACCGTTGGCGGCGAATTGTTTTTTGACGATTGCTACAACGTTAACCCATTGGTAAATGCCATGTCGGCAGGTATTGTTAAGGCGGGCGAAACCGTCTCTGCAACCTCATACGGCGTTGGTAACCCTGTTTATATAGTAGGTTCTGCCACAGGTAAAGATGGCATCCATGGCGCGGCCTTCGCGTCGAAGGATATCAGCAAAGATTCGGTGAATGACCTTCCCGCCGTACAGGTAGGCGACCCATTCCAGGAGAAGCTGTTGTTAGAGGCAACCTTAGAAGTTATTAAAACCGGCGCCGTGGTTGGTATGCAGGATATGGGTGCTGCCGGTATCATCTGCTCCAACTCCGAAATGAGCGCCAAAGGCGAACACGGTATGCGTATCGACCTGGATTTGGTACCTACCCGCCAGGCCAATATGAAGCCTTACGAGATCCTGCTTTCTGAATCACAGGAGCGTATGCTGATTGTGGTGCATAAAGGCCGTGAAAAAGAGGTGGAAGCCGTATTTGATAAATGGGACCTTAACTGCGCCATCATAGGCGAGGTTACCGATACCCAACGCTTAGAATACTACATGCATGGCGAAAAAGTGGCCGATGTCCCTGCAGACGACCTTGTTTTAGGCGGAGGCGCCCCTGTTTACGAGCGCGAATACCGCGAGCCTGCTTACTATGCAATTAACCAGCAATTTAATATAGATGATGTGCCGGAACCGGCTAACCTGGTTGAGGTTGCAGAGCATCTTTCTGCCCACCCTAACTTAGCGTCAAAGCGTTGGGTAACCGATCAGTACGATAGCATGGTAGGTGTACAAACCATGACAGCCAACCTGGCCTGCGATGCAGCCGTTGTAGCCGTTAAGGATACCAACAAAGCCATAGTATTAACAACAGATTGTAACTCCCGCTACGTATACGCCGATCCTTACAAGGGTACTGCTATTGCCGTTGCCGAGGCTGCCCGTAACATTACCTGTGCCGGTGGCGAGCCTGTGGCTATCACCAATTGCTTAAACTTTGGTAACCCTTACAACCCCGAGGTATACTGGCAGTTTGTAAGCGCTATTAAAGGTATGGGCGATGCCTGCCGCAAGTTTGAAACCCCTGTTACCGGCGGTAATGTGAGTTTCTATAATCAATCTGCAGATGGTGGCTCTGTATTCCCAACGCCTACCATTGGTATGCTGGGTGTAATGGAAGATACCGAAAACATCATGACCGCCGATTTTAAACAACCCGGCGACCTGATCTACCTGATAGGCGAATCGGTAAATGATATCGCATCTTCACAATACCTGGCCTCATGGCATAAAATTACCGCTTGCCCGGCCCCGTATTTTGATATTGATAAAGAGTACGCTATACAGCAAACCATTAAAGAACTCATCAAACACCGTGTGCTGGAAAGCGCCCATGACGTAGCCGATGGTGGTTTATACACCTGCCTGTTGGAATCAGCTATGCCAAATGGTTTAGGTTTTGATATTGCTACAGATGATACTATCCGCAAGGATGCCTTCCTTTTCGGCGAGGCACAGGGTAGGGTAGTGGTAACCGTAGCACCCGAGGAGCAGGAACGCTTTATTGAATTTATGGCCACCAGCGAAACGGAGTTCAGCCTGCTGGGTACCGTAAACAATGGTTTCCTTAATGTTGACGAAGAGTTGTTTGGCCACGTTACCGATGTGAAAATGGTTCATAGCAATGTACTACACTCTATTTTAGGCGAATAATGCTGAAACTAACCCGGGTACACCATATCGCCATTATCTGTTCCGACTACGAAAAGTCGAAACATTTTTACAGTCAGGTACTGGGGTTAAAAATAGTGCGTGAAGTATATCGCCAAGCACGACAATCATACAAGCTTGATCTGGAAGTGGGCGACCGCTACCAGATTGAGCTTTTTTCATTTCCGGAACCCGCACCGCGTCCCTCGCACCCGGAAGCTGCCGGCCTGCGCCACCTGGCTTTTGAGGTAGATAATTTGGATGACACCGTTTATCGCCTGCAGGAATTTGAGGTAGAGGTAGAGCCTATCCGGGTGGATGAACTTACCAATAAACGCTTTACCTTCTTTGCAGATCCCGATGGCTTGCCGCTGGAGTTGTATGAGCGGTAGCTGTAAAATCCCAATTCTCACATCTAATATCTCAAATATAAATAAGGGCGTTGCCTGCGGCCGGGCCATCCGCTCATACGCGCACAAGGCATTAGGCACGGGCCGGTACCCGCTACTGTCCCTAACGCAAAATTTGTCTGTTATCTATTACAATCAAACTTCGTAAGTCTTTGCGATGCTGAATGTAAATCAAAGCCCTCTCCAAAGGAGAGGGTTGGGTGAGGTTTTACAATTTATCCATTTCCCCCTTCACAAACTCTGCCAGTTCCTTCACATACGCCGCGCTGAAATCAAACTTGATGCCTGCGGTTTCATAAATTTCTTTGATGGTTTTGGTATAGCCAAGTTTAAGGGCATCCAGGTATTGCTTTAAGCCTTTCTCCGGGTTCTCTTTATAGTTTTTCCACACCGCAATAGCGCCTAACTGGGCCATTCCGTATTCAATATAGTAAAACGGTACCTCAAAAATGTGCAGCTGTTTTTGCCACAGGTTGGCTTCGGCATCCGGGTGTTCGCTCCAATCCACAAATCCTGCACCAAATGGCTCATAAATCTCTATCCAGGCGGTTTTACGGTCGGCATCTGTATGGCCGGGGTTGGTATAGATCCAATGCTGAAACTGGTCGACCACGGCTACCCATGGCAGGGTTTTAAGCACATCGAAAAGCTGGTCGCGTTTGGCGCGTTTAAGGTCTTCTTCGTTATCAAAAAACACATCCCAGTTATCCATCGATATCAATTCCATCGACATGGAAGCCAGTTCGGCAACTTCAGACGGGCAATGTTTAAAATCGTTCAGCTCCAGGTCGGCAGTTAAAAAAGTATGTACCGCGTGGCCACCTTCATGTACCATGGTGGTTAAATCGCGGAAGGTATTGGCCGAGTTCATGAATATGAATGGGGCCCCCGTTTCTGATAGCGGGTAGTTATAGCCACCTGGTGCTTTGCCCTTGCGGCTTTCCACATCAAACAGGTTATTATCCTTCATAATCTCCAAACGTTCGCCCAGGTAACGGTTAATGTTACTAAAACACTGAATAGATTTCTCAATCAGTTCGCTGCCATTTTGAAATGGTTTTAAGGCCGGTTTGCCAGATACATCCACATCCATATCCCACGGCTTTAAAACTGGCAGGGTAAGGGCTATCTTGCGCTTTTCTGCCTCGCCACGAAGGATAGGCACAATTTCTTTTTCGATGGCTTCATGGAAGAGGTAGCAATCGTGCGGCGTATAATCAAACCTGCCAAGCGCCTGGAACATGTAATCCCTGAAATTCTCAAATCCCGCATTTAGTGCCACGGTATGGCGCAATTTACGCAGGTGATCAAAAAGAGTATCTAAAGTGTCCTTATCCTGCAAACGGCGGGCGGTTATCTTCTCCCAAGCCTCCTGGCGTTTGGCCCGGTCGGTACCTTTTAAAAATACGGAAGCCTGCTCCAAAGTAAACTCCTTGTCATCTATATGCACCGACATGGCACCGGTGATCGATTGGTATTTTTGCTGCTCCACCTGGATCTCGGTTTGTACCGGGATGTTTTCCTCGCGGAAAAGCTCTAAACTCTTTTTAATGGCCCTTAAAAAGATGAAATATTTTTCGCCGTCAAGCTGATCTATATATTCACTTGCTACCAGCTTTTTGTTTAAACTGTTATCATAAGGGGCAATTTTTGGTGATATCTCGGTTGCAAAATACTGGAAGTTTTGTAGTAGTTCTTCGCTGGTGGTATCGCAGGTCATGCGGATATAACGCCAGGCCGAATCCTCTTCTAAAGCGGCTTCTAATTCACTTCTGTCGTGCAGCCATTTTTCCAGTTCTTTAACCGAATTGATAGGGCGGTCAAGTAGTTCTTTATAAATGGGTTCAAGTATTTCCCATTTGATATCGAGCGTAGCCGGGATATATGTTCTTGTTTTTTTGTGGATCATTTTTTTAGATGTGCAAATTATAGATGTGCAAATATGCAGATTAGTACGGAAGTTTTTTTGTTCCGAAAGTCAAAAGTGTAAAGCCCGGAAAGCGTTTAATTCATATGTTCTAAAGAGGAAATCTAAAAAAGTAAATTCCGAAGGCTGTTTTTTACCTTTCGGAATTTACTGACACCGGATCTTTCTGAATTATGCTTTTGCCTTGTACAATGTCTTCGACAACTCCTTTAATCCGTCTTCATAACTTGTTGGCTTAAAATTAAAGGCTTTCTCAAATTTACTACTGTCGAAAATGTAATCATGATCATACTGGTAATACATCTCCACAATCCCCATTACTACTTTTTGGAACAGGCCTGTTAGCCATAACATTAATTTGTTGATGCGCATAAATTTAGGCTTTACGTTATAAACCCGGGCTGCAACATCTATAAACTGCTTGCCGGTAATAGCTGGCGGAGCAGGCAAGTGCCATACCTGGTTATCGCTATCCGGGTTTTGCCCAAGCAAAAACATGGCTTTGCCTGCATCAGGGATGTAAATGAAATTATGCTTCTTATTCGGGTTGCCTATCCATTGGGCTGTTTGCTTTGCTGCGTATTTGGTAAGCACCATGATATCTACAAAGCTGTTTAGTGAATCGGTACCATAAAAGTCGGGTGCACGGGCAATAGTAGCACGGATGTTCCCGGCTTTTACCTCGTTCATCAGCATATTGGCAATGCCTGCACGCACCTGGCCTTTTTTACTGCTGGGATGATAGGGCGTATCCTCTGTCATAGCTCCGTTAACCAGGCCGTACATGTATACGTTGTCAAAAAATATCAATCGTGCGCCTGTTGCTTTTGTAACGTTGATGACGTTCTGCATAATGATGGGCCACTGTACTTTCCAGATGGCTGCATCATAAACCAGGCCGGCAACAAGATAAATTACCGTTGACCCTTTTGCCGCGGATAAAACTTCTTCGTAATTCAACAGGTCGGCTTTTTGCCAGGTTATGTTTTTGCCGGTAAATTTTACTGGTTTGCGGCTAACCAAACGGATGGTTTCGCTGGTGTTCATCAATTCGCGGGTGAGGGCATTTGCCACTGCGCCGCCGGCTCCTAATATAGTATGCATAGTTTTTTCGTTTTTGTTACAACAAAGATATAGCGTCGTTGAAAGTCAAAACGTTAACAAAAGATAAGAAAAAAGGATTTCAGAATTGAAATGTCCGATTGAGATTTAGGATTTGTTTTTTAGAGTTTAAGATACAGGGTTCGGCTTTCAGCTTTACGCCTTTGGCCTTTAGCTTATCAGGCGCTTATTTTCATGATCCTTCTCCTGATCCGCGAAAGCGAAACGGGGGTGATCCCTAAAAAGTTGGCAATGTAATGCTGTGGGATGCGCTGTAGTACTTCGCCGCCGGTTTCCAATAGTTTATTATAGCGTTCTTCGGGAGTTTGTGTTACAAAGGACGTTACACGGTCTTCGTAGCAGATAAGATAATGCTCGGCTACCAATCTGCCAAAACGCTCCATTTTATGCCCGATGAGTTCATGGCCATAAGCCTGCTGCATGGATTTATAGTTAAGGGTAACTATTTGTGTATCCTCCAGGGCCTGGATGTAATTGGAACCTGGGGTGCCGGTTAAAAAACTTTTATACGAGCTAAGCAGTTCGTTCTCGAAGCTGAAGTAACCGGTTATCTCTTCGCCATCTTTTACATGAAAATATCGTACTGAGCCTTTTACAATAAACCCTATGTGGCTGCAAACCTTATCCGGTTCGGCAAAGTTTTTCTTTTTTTTAAGTTTACATACTTCCAATAGGGGTAATAAGATCTGCCATTCCACATCATTCATCGAAACGTATACTTCAACGTGTTCTCTGAATTTATTAATGGCGGTTAGTGTTTCCATATTCTGTCTAAAAGAAATAATACAGCAAATACTACGCTGGCAATGCCATTGGTGGTCATAAAGGCAAAGTTTACGCGGCTCAGGTCGTTAGGCTTTACCAGCAAATGCTGGTAGATAAGCATTGCGCAGAAGAAAGCAATACCCACATAATAAAGAATACCCACCTGCGTAAAAAATATCGGCATCATAATGAACAGGGCAGAAAGCACATGTAAAAAGGTTGATAACCTTAAAGCATTCACCTTACCCAAATAAGCAGGGATTGAATGAAGATTTTGGCTGCGATCGAAATCCTCATCCTGCAGGGCGTAAATAATATCAAACCCACTCACCCAGCATAAAACCGAAAGGGAGAAAAATACAGGCGTCAGGGCAAATGCCCCGGTAACCACAAGGTATGCGCCAATAGGGGCCAGTGATAAACCTAAACCTAAAACCAAATGGCAAAGTGCGGTGAAGCGCTTGGTAGCACTATAACCCATTACTACAAATAAGGCAATTGGGGATAGGTAAAAACATAATGGATTGATGAAAAATGTGGCTGCAACAAACAACCCGCAGTTAATTAAGGTGAAAGTTAAAGCTGCCGGTGCGCTGATTCTGCCAGATGGGATGTCGCGTTGTTTGGTACGCGGGTTTTGCGCGTCAATGTCCCTATCCAGGTAACGGTTAAATGCCATGGCCGAGTTACGGGCAAAGATCATACATAGCACCATTAAAACCAGCTTGCGCCAATCAAAGGAGTGGTTAGTAGTGGTTACTGCCAAAAAAAAGCCGATGAATGCAAACGGCATGGCAAATATGGTATGCGTAAAGGTTACTAATGAAAGGTATTTTTTCATCTAAAATTAATCTCTTGGTTCAAAATGCGGCACTACAAAATCCTTATTTATATTATCTATAAAACCTAAAATTTCATCACGCCCTACCTGTAATTCGGCAGATGTTACAAAATATTGCGGGAATTCCTCAAAGGTCTCCGTTAAGGCTTTTTTAAATTTGGCAATGTTCTGGTCGGTTTTTACGCTTGATTGTTTATCAGCTTTGGTGAAAACCAGCACGAACGACAATCCTTTTTCGCCCAGCCAGTTACAAAACTCAATGTCGATTTTTTGGGGTTCCAGGCGGCTGTCTATCAGCACCATCACACATTGCAGGCTTTCGCGCTTATCCAGGTAGCTATGGATAAATTTGTTCCAGTTGGCTTTATTTGTTTTGGATGCACGAGCATAGCCATAGCCTGGTAAATCAACAATATACCAGCTGTCATTAATAAAAAAATGATTGATGAGCTGGGTTTTACCCGGTGTTTGCGATGTTTTTGCTAATCCCTTTTTTTGCGTTAGCATATTAATAAGGGATGATTTGCCCACGTTTGAGCGCCCGATAAATGCATACTCCGCTTTGATAGGCGGCGGTAGTTTAGAGATCTGGGTATTGCTGCAAATAAATTCGGCCGTTTTAACAATCATGCTGCAAAGGTAGGGTTTTTGTTTTTAACGTTGTTGGGATGTTGTGTAAGGTTGAAAAGTTGGAATGTTGGGCCGTTTATACGCTGCAAGTATAATAAAATCATAAATGGATGTTTAAACATATTTTACATAAGGCTAACAAAGCCGATATTAAAACATTGTAACTTTACAATATTACAACAACGAAGATGAACGACTATAAAATACCCGCCCAAACCCGCATTGGCCATGTGCATTTAAAGGTGAGCGACCTGCAAAAATCACTTGATTTTTATTGTGGTTTATTAGGGTTTGATAAAATGATGTTATACGGTGATCAGGCTGCTTTTATATCTGCCGGGGGATATCACCACCATATAGGCTTAAATACCTGGCATAGTAAAGGGGCTTCACCGGCACCTGAGTATGCGCCGGGCTTGTATCATACGGCTATTGTTTATCCGGAACGTAAGGATCTGGCTTTGATCCTGCAACGCCTTATAGATGCCAAATATCCTATCACAGGTGCATCAGACCACGGCGTATCTGAAGCCATCTACCTGAATGATCCCGATCAAAACGGAGTTGAACTTTACTGGGACAGGCCAAAAGAAAACTGGCCGGTTGATGAAAATGGCGATATGATCATGTTTACCCGTAGGTTGGATATTGAAGGTTTACTGGCAACTATTAAGGGCTAACAGTGAAACTTTTTAAAGTTGATATTTTCGCCTTTATGATATCCCTGCCGATACCTTTACAATACCTTTAGCATATCCTTCGGTGCACCAAACTTATACCAAACTCATCCAAGCTATTGTGGTTTTGAACCTTTAAAAAGTATTTAAATGTTTGATATATAAATGTTTAACTAAAAATGAGGGATGGTAAGAGCTTCCCTTTTTAACCAAATAACCCTATTATCCTTTACAGATAACAGGGTTATTTTTCACACTCAAATATAAGCAAAATTTTGCGCTTTTTGTCGAATATTGCAACGAGCTGAACAGTTTTTTATGGGTGCATTATCGGGCGTTTCGGTTTGTATGATAAAAACGCTGGTGCCTGTTGTGTCAACCTTGAAATGACGTTTGCCTTTTAGTCGAAAGTCTTAAGTTCGAAGTCAAAAAAGAACAGGTCCTACTTATAACTTACGACTTAGTACTGATGACTTGACACTAATCTGCCGCTACAATCTAAAAATCCTGTCAATCCTGCAAAATCCTTTAATCGTGTTATAGCTCCTTTATCTTTATATTCCTGAAATAAGCCTTATGCCCGTGATCCTGCAGGGCAATTAAGCCTGTTTTGGCGCTTCCGTAATCAGGATATTCTTTCCATTTGCCTTCGTTTTTTTTCTTGGTCCACTCGTCCGTCCAGGCTTCAAAGGCTACTATTTTTGAGCCATTGAGCCAATGCTCTACATGGCCGTTATTGAATACAATTTTACTTGTGTTCCATTTACCAACCGGCTCTGTTTTTTTAAGCGTGTTGGGTATGTACATGGCATAATCGCAGCCGGTTTTTTGCCATTCTTCCAGTTTATCGGGCCAGCCTTCATCATCTATAAGCTGGTATTCGGGGCCGGTATTATACGTAGCGTGGTATTTGGGGTCTTCAATTACATGGTATAGCACGCCGCTGTTGCTGCCCTTATCAATTTTCCATTCCCATTCCAGTTCAAAATTGGTGTAGGCTTTGTTGGTCACAATATCGCCCCCGGTATCGCCCTCTGCGGCGCCTAAACATACCAGCGCCCCGTCAACAATGGTCCAGTTTTTTACCTCGCCTTTTTTGTTGAAGCCGTGCCAGCCATTCAATGTTTTACCATCGAATAGTTTTACCCACCCGGCTTTTTGGGTATGCGATTTTTTTGTATGGGGCGGTGTTTTTACTGTGATAGCCGATATCTGTACGTAAACTAATGCCGCTGCGGCCATTACCAAGCCAAGTTTTTTTAATTGTTGTTGCATGTTATTTATTTACTGCTGTTTTACAATTGGTTAGTTCAAGATTTTTTGATTGTTTGCATTTTTTCGGGATCCCAAAACATGGGGCTGTTATTATAATAACTATCGTTGCATAACAGGGCAGGGGCAGCAGCGCGATAGCCAAATATGGCATCCTCGGTTACTTTACCATTGTTCCTTATAGCGTTAAAGAAGTTATTCATGTGGTCATATGGGCCGCCCATGTAGCCTTTATCGGCGTCATAGATGATCTCTTCGGGCGGCAGCATTTTTTTACGTTCGGCATAACCGCTGCCTGCTTTTTTTAGTTTATCCAGGTAAAATGGGTCGTCGGAGGCAAAGGTCTTGTTCCGTTTCAGGGTCACTTTATCCCAGGTAATGTCCATGGAGCCTTCGCTGCCAACCAATTTAAGGTAGGTGGTACCACTGGTGCCGTCAACAAAATTGCAGCGTAACGATAAATTAAAGGCCGGGTGTGCCTTTGTTTTGCCATAATCAAAAGTACCCAGCAATACATCGGGTACCTCGCGGCCATCGTTCCAGAAACGTAACCCGCCCGATGCATAGATCTTATTTGGCCCAACAGAATCTGTTATAAAGTGCAGGCTCGAAAACAGGTGCACAAAAAGATCGCCTGCCATACCTGTACCATAATCGGTATAGTTTCTCCACCGGAAAAAGCGTTTCTCGTCGAACGGTCGTTTTTTGGTATTGCTGATGTAAGTTTCCCAATCCAGTGTCTGTGGCGATGCATCAGCCGGGATGGGGTATTGCCAAACTTCCAGTGGTTCGCGGCGCGCCCAAAAACCTTCGGCATAATTAAGCTCGCCAATGGCCCCGCTTTTTAGCAGCTCATGCGCTTTTTCGTTACCTAATGATGATACACCCTGGCTGCCCACCTGGAAAACTTTACCGGTTTCCTTTTGTGCTTTAATTACGGCGGGGCCTTCAGTAATGGCGTGTACCATTGGTTTTTCGCAGTATACGTGTTTACCGGCGTGCATGGCGTCAACAGAAATTTGCTGGTGCCAGTGGTCGGGCGTGGCTATAATTACGGCATCAATATCCTTGCGGTTCAGGATCTCTTTATAAACGCGGGTGGTAAATATATCAGCACCCCATTTTGCTTTCGCATCTTTAAGGCGGCCATCATATAAATCACATACCGCAACCAGTTTTACACCTGGAATTTTGAGGGCTGTATCGGTATCACTATTACCCATGCCACCTGCGCCAATAAGCGCAATGTTAATCTGGTCATTTAGCTCATAGCCTAATTTTCTTTTCAGGATGGCAAAGGGTTTTACAGTGCCTTCGGAAGCGAAAAGGTTGCTGCCAACAGCGACAGCTGCAGTGGTTGTAGTTAGTTTTTTGATAAAACTCCGGCGTGATGATTCTTGTTTTTCTTTCATAGATAAGGCAATGAACTTAATGTACTTTAGTTAATTTATAAGAACTTATAAAACCCGGTAGCTCCATTTAAGGGCAGACCTGTTATGAACTGGTTTAAAAGAATTGGTTTTTAAAATTAAGGAATTGACTTAACATTTACACAAGCTGATCAACTTAATCCATCCAGGTAAATCGCTTTTAGAATATCTGCATGGCAAATTTTGGCTGAAGCCGCTTTTTGTTTCTTCGCTACCGCCCCATAAATGGGAGGGCAATGGACTTTTAGCTACTTTAAACGGGATCAGTCCTTAAATCATTGCCGTTGGGCTTCAGCCAACGGTTAAATTGGCAGAAATGAGTTAGGGCTTTAGCCAAAAGATATTTAAATGGTCAAACGCCAGAAAAATCTATTAAATGAACCTGTTGGCACAGCATATTGGCAAATAGCGATGGGTTTCAAACCCATCGCTATGATGAAAGTTTTAATTTAGTTTTAAAAGCAATTTCCCTGCAACTTAATCCATCCAGGTAAACGCAATAGTGATACAATCACTATCTTTGCCACCACTTAAAAAAATGAGCAAAACCATAACTCCGTATAACAATCAACAGGCAACCAAAAAAGAACAGGTGGCCGATATGTTCAACAATATATCAAAAACATACGATTTCCTGAACCATTTTATGTCATTAGGGATTGATATCATCTGGCGTAAAAAGGCTATAAACGAGTTGAAAAAGGATCAGCCCAAACTAATTCTTGATGTAGCAACGGGTACAGGTGATTTTGCCTTCGAAGCCCTGAAAGCGTTAAATCCGGATAAAATAATTGGTGTGGATATTTCCCGTGGCATGTTGGATATTGCTGAGCAAAAGATTCAAAACCGAGGCCTTGGCCATAAGTTTGAAGTAAAACTTGGAGATTCGGAAAAACTGCCTTTTGATGATAATGCTTTTGACGCTGTTACGGTTGCTTACGGTGTTCGTAATTTCGAGAACCTGCAAATTGGTTTGGCCGATATTCAAAGGGTATTAAAACCGGGCGGCAAAGCGGTAGTACTGGAGTTTTCAAAACCCCGGGCCTTCCCTATAAAACAGTTGTATAGCTTTTATTTTAACTATATTACACCTGGTATTGGCAAATTGTTTAGTAAAGATTCAAGGGCTTATAGTTATTTGCCCGAGTCTGTAGCTGCTTTCCCGGATGGGGAAAGTTTTGTTGCTTTAATGGATAAAGTAGGTTTTAAGAATACCAAACACAGGCCATTGGCGTTTGGTATCTGTTCAATATATACCGGCGTTAAATGATCAAAATGCGGTGCTTTTTAGTTGTATGCCTTATGTTTTGCTGCAAACTTTTGTTTGCACAAAATGTACCTGCATGGGGCGGAGGTGCCGATCAGCAAGACCTGAGTTTTGGGTTTAGCTTCAATTATGTTAGCAGCGATTTTAAAATAGTAAAGAAGCCCGACTGGCGCAAACCATTTTTTGATGCCACCAACAATCAATATGTAACCGACTCGTTAAACAGCATCAGTTCAAAAAGTACCCCTGGTTTTGCAATAGGTTTTTTAACCCGGTACACTGTAACAGAGCATTTTGAAGTACGCGTTACCCCATCGTTGGTTTTTGCCGATCGCAATTTAACTTATACGTATGCCAACCCCGATCAAAATCAGATAAAACAGGTACAAACCACTTCGGTAGATGTACCGCTGTCGTTCAAGATAAAATCCGACAGGCTTGGCGATTTCAGGGCTTATATTTTAGGCGGCGTTAAATACACCAAGGCCATCGGCTCGAAAAAAAATGAAGCTAATTTAGACCCATTGGATAAGCTGGTAAAAAATGCCGGCGGATTTAGTTCATATGAAGCGGGCCTTGGCTGTGATATTTATTTTGAATTTTTTAAACTCTCGCCGCAAATTAAAATATCCAACTCATTTGGTAATATATTGGTGCCAGAGAATCACCCTTTTTCAAGTCCTATCAGCAAATTGTCATTACATACGGTAATGTTTAGTTTGTTTTTTGAATAAGCCGTCGCTATATCTTTACCGGGGGAGAATTTGGGTGAGGCTTATTACCTCAATACAACAATAATTCAAACTAAAAAACATAATTTCGCGGCCATAGTTATCATACTATCATGAGTAAAGTAGTTTTAATTACAGGTGCAACTGCCGGAATTGGCGAGGCATCTGCGCATGTATTTGCCCGTGAGGGTTATAATTTGATATTAACCGGCAGAAGGGAAGACCGGCTTGAAAAACTGGCTGAACACTTAAATGATACATATAACATTGAGATTGCCATTTTATCATTTGATGTACGCAACCGCCAGCAGGTGATTGAAAACCTGGAGGGTTTACCGGAAAAATGGAAAATGGTGGATGTTTTGGTTAATAATGCCGGTTTGAGCCAGGGATTGGATCCGATACAAAATGGGGATGTTGACGACTGGGAAACGATGATTGATACCAACATAAAAGGCTTGCTTTATGTAAGCCGTGTGGTATCAAACTGGATGATAAGTAATGGTAAAGGACACATTATTAATTTAGGATCAATAGCAGGCAAAGAAGTTTACCTTAATGGTAATGTGTACTGCGCAACCAAGCACGCTGTTGATGCGTTAAACAAAGGTATGCGGGTTGACCTGTTATCGCACGGAATAAAAGTTACGGCTATTCATCCCGGCGCTGTAGAAACAGAGTTTTCTGAAGTTAGGTTTAAAGGCGATAAGGACCGCGCCAAAAAGGTTTACGATGGCTTTGAGCCGCTGATAGCACAGGATATTGCCGAAACCATTTGGTTTGTAGCATCGCGGCCGGCTCATGTAAATATCAACGACCTGGTGATTATGCCAACAGCCCAGGCAACGGCTACTAATATATTCAGAAAATAGATATGCCGATTTCAGATGTGCAGATATGCAAATGAGCAAAGTGATCTGCATATTTGAAATCATTAATTTTTAACCTATACACCTGGGGCTTACGCATTAAATAAATTCACCGATTCAATAATTAAAAAACATAATTTGCATAGCTGAAATCTGCATATCTAAAATTAAAACACATGTCACTAATAACACAAATAGACCAGGATATAAAACTGGCTATGCTGGCTAAACAGCCGGATCGTCTTAGGGG